>NZ_CP023737.1:2679708-2984562 GCF_002752655.1 Methylosinus trichosporium OB3b
CCGCCGCGCTCGAGCGCTATCGCGCCGAAGGCGGCAAGGTCGTGCTGATCACCAACGCCTCGCGTCCGAGCCAGGAGGTGCGCGGCCAGCTCGATCGGCTGGGTCTCCCGCGCGCCGCCTATGACGATCTCGTGAGCGCCGGAGAGCTGACCATGCTCGGCATGGTCAGCCGCCCGGGCCAGACCTGTTTCCAGCTCGGCCCGCCGCGCGACAACGGCCTGTTCGAGGCGGCGCGGCGGCTGATGGGCGGCGAGCTGCGCCTCGTTCCGCTGGAGGAGGCCGATTATGTCGTCTGCACCGGGCTCGTCGACGAGCGGCGCGAGACGCCGGACGATTACGGGCCGACGCTCGCCGCCATGAAGGCGCGCGATCTCACCATGCTCTGCGCCAATCCCGATATCGTCGTCGGCGTCGGCGGCGAGCTGGTCTGGTGCGCCGGCGCCCTCGCCGAGCGCTATGCGGCGCTGGGCGGAAAAGTGGCGATGGCCGGCAAGCCGCATCCGGAGATTTATACGGCCGCCTTCGAGAGCCTCGCTCGTCTTGCCGGCGGCGCGGTCGACCGCTCGCGCGTCCTGGCGGTCGGGGACGGGGTCGCGACCGATCTCGTCGGCGCCGCCCGAGCGGGACTCGACAGCCTCTTTCTGCTGGACGGCGTCCACCGGGAGGAGCTGTTTCCGGGCCCCGAAGGGCGGCTCGACCACGCGGCGCTCGGCGAGCTTTTTGCACGGGCCCATGTCAAACCGGTTGCAATGACCTCTATTCTGGTGTGGTAGAAGGAGGTCAGCGCGGCGAAACCCCTTCTGCGACAACCCCGGCCGGTGAACGACGATGTCGACCCCCTTCAAGACCTATTATTTCGAAGACCTCAGCCTGGGGATGCGCGAGACCTTGATGAAGGCGGTCATGGACGACGACGTCATCGCCTTCGCAGACCTCTCGGGCGATCGCAATCCGATTCATCTCTCGGATCATTTCGCCAGCAAGACGCGCTTCGGCGAGCGCATCGTCCACGGCCTCTACACGGCGTCGCTGATCTCCACGGTGATCGGCATGTATCTGCCGGGACCGGGCGCGGTCTATCTGTCGCAGACGCTGAACTTCCGCGCTCCGGTCAAGATCGGCGACGTGATCCATGTGGTGGTCGAGATCGTCGAGCTGATCGAGAAGGGCCGCCGGGCGCGGCTGCATTGCGAATGCCTCGTCGACGGCAAGGTGGTGCTGGACGGCGAAGCCTGGGTCATGGTGCCGAGTCGCGAGCAGGCGACCCGCGCCGCGCAGCTGGCAAAGCCCGCGGCGCCGGTGTAGCGCCCCCGGTTTCGAAGAACGAGCCCGAAGGCTCGCGGTTCAGAGGCCGCGACTGGATCGCGAGCCTTCAGGCTCGCTCTTTCGGCGCGAATCAGTTCATGAATGCGACCGCGGCGAGAATCACGCCGGCGAGCGCGATTTGCGTTACGAACAGCCGCCTCAGAATATCGACTTTCAGATTGGCCATTTCCTTGCGCAGCTCTCCCGCCAGCTTTTTCAAGTGGGTCTTGGTCGCGATGGCGAGCGACGTCATCCCGTGTCCTTTTCCCCGAGTCATTGCGAACTTGCGTCGAGCGTAGCTCGTCGTCGTCGGTCGTCTCGCCCGCGCCGCTTATTAAGTAATCGTGACATGCGCTGGCCGTGCGTGCGCCGAACAAGCGCCTTTTTCTCTCGTCACGCTTCGCTTCCGCCCGAACGCCTCCGTCCCATCCATCAGGAACTTGGTCAGTGGATAGCCCGCAAGCGCTCGAAACCCCGCCGATAGCCGACGATGTGGCGGGGTCGCTCTTCGTCCGGCATTTGCTCCTCCCGCGCTGGGGCGTCTCCGCGAAACGCCAGGAGGCGCTGTATCGACGGCGGCCGCTCTCCGCCGCTCGCGGCGCGAGCGTCGCCGGAGCGGTGATCGGCGTCAGCCTCGCCTTCGGCGCCGGCGCCGGCGAGCTCGGCTTTCCCGCCTCGGCGCTCGGCGAGTTCGCCGAGAAGAACCGGCCGAGCTTCGAGACGGCGCCGCCGCTCGCGGCCGGGGCCGCTGCGCCCGCGATCATGCCCCCAGCGGCGCCGCCTGCGGAACCGCCGGCCCCGCAACCCGCTCCCGCGAGCCCGCCCGAGGCTCCGCCGCCGGCCGTGCGCGCGGCGCCGGAAGCGACGGGCGCGATGGACGAATATGAGGCGCGCTGCTTCGTGAAGATCGACGGGAAGGTGGTTGTCTCGAACAGCTGCCGCATCCTGCGCGACGGCGGCAAGAGCGTCGTCTTCGAGATCGAGGACGGGCCGCTCACCATCGACCAGCGACAGGGCCGCGTCTGGACGGCGCGTCTCAAGGACCGCGACTTCGGCAATGTCTACAAGACGGGCGAGTGCTGGGGCGCGCATGGCTTCTACGCCTGCGACCGCGGCCGCAAGTGAACGTCAGAACCAGTGAACGTCAGAACCAGCCGAATCCCGGTCGCCAGCCGAGCCCGCGATACCAGTCGACATGGCCGCCGGGAAAGCCATAGCGCCATTGCACGACTTGCGTGCCGGCATGAACCCAAGGCTTGTAGTACGGGCCGGCGGATTCGTAAGGATCGAACAGCGGCGGGTCCTCATGCAGCCAGACGCGGCCGCCGAGCGGCGGCAGCATGGGCGCCGTCGCCGGCGCGAGCGCCGCGACCTTCGCCCGGGCGCAGTGCGTGCGGCCGCGCGCCGGCGGACAGCGGCGCGGCGGAGTTCGGACCTCACGGACCTCGGGAGCTTCGGACGCGGCGCCTTCGGAGGATTGCGCCGAGGCGCCTGTCGCCGGCGCCGATAAAGCGGTGGTCGTCAGAATGAACGCGAGCATCGCGGATCGCATATTTGGCCTCGTCGACAGTCGAACCGACCGATCGAACGCTATCACGAAACGATTTTCTCGCCTATCGGGGCGGACCGGCCCCGCGAGAGGAGCAGCGCGCGAAATTTCGCGCGCTGCGGTCTTGCCGGCCGGCTCAGAACAGCGGGGCCGGGGCGGGAGCCGTGACGATCGCCGCCGGGACGGCGACGACCGGCGCAGGCACGGCCACGACCGGCGCGACGATGGCGGGACGCGCCAGCAGCGAGCTGGCCACGAAGCCGACATTGCCGGCATAGACCACGCGGGACCAGCCGCCGATATGTCCCCGCACCTCGACCACGGTCTTGGGCGGAATGGCGAGGATCGGCATGAAGGTCACGCCCGGACCCGAGCGGAAGGCGGCCAGATCGGTGACGATGCGCGGACCGGCGATGGCGGAGCCCGCTCCGGCGAGCAGCGCGACGGCGACGAGAGTTGCGAGTTTGGACTTCATTCAAGACCTCCAGGAAAGGCTTGCCTTTCGGCAATCATGTTGCCTCACGGCGGCGCAAGTAGCGCACGCGGGACGCTCGAACATGGGAGCGGCGCAAATTCCCTGAGCGACGAGGTTAACGCGCGAGCGCCGCGAATCTTGCTCGGCGCCTCTCTCGCGCGCGATGTCTGTGCGCCCGCGCATCGCTCGACTCCGCCAATCCCTATGAAACGCCCGAAGGCGCGCTCGACTCGCGAAGGCTCGCCGCATTAGGCTCGCGTTCGGCCGGCGAGCGCTCACGCGGCGGAGAAGTTGAATGAGACGATCGAATTTTCGCGATCTCGCCGTTGCGGCGGCCTGCGCTTGTCTCGCCGTCCTCGCGCCTTGCGCCGCTGAGGAGGCGCCGCGTTCCGCCGCCGGCCGGTTCTCGGCCAATGATCTGCCGGCCGATCGCGACGGCTCTGCGCTGCTGACCATTCCGCGGCCGGGCCGCTATGCGATCACGGCGCGCAGCGCGACGGGCGCGGCTCTGCAGCTCGTCGACATGATCGCCGGTCCCGGCGAGGTCGCCGGCGCCGCGGGCCTGCGCGACGGCCGCCTCGACGCGCTGCTCGACAAGGGCGTCTACAAGCTGCGCGTCTTCGGCGCGAAGGGCGCGGGCGGCAAGATCGCGCTCGCCGCCGCGCCCTTCGTCGAGCAGCAGAAGACGAGCGAGACGCTGGCGCCGGGCCGGACCATCGCCGCAGAGCTCGGCGATCTCGCGCAGCGCTCCTATGCGCTCGAGGTCGGCCCCTCGGGGCGCGTCGCCGTGGAGGCGTTGGGGCGCGCCCTGCGCGATGTGCGGCTGTGGCGCGAAAGCGGCGAGCTGGTCGATCTCGCGCCCGCGCGCGACGCCGTCGAGCCGCGCGCCGGCCGACCGATGACGCGCCTGCGGCTCGAGGGAACGATCGAGCCCGGCCGCTACGTCCTCACCGCCTATGGCGGCGAGCCGCTGGTGTGGCCGGAGGGCGACGGCGCGCAGCCGTTTCTGTTGCGCCGGATCGAGGAGGGATCGCTGGCGGCCGGTCTCGTCCGGGGGACGCTCGGCCCGTTCGGCTCGGCGCGTTTCGAGGCGCCGGCGGGCTATGACACGTTTCGTCTCGAGCTGGCGCAGCCCATCGCCGCGCGGCTCGAGGCGCGCCGCGGCGCCGGCGCGCCGAGCGTCGCCGTCCTCGACAAGAGGAGCCGCGAGCCGGTCGCGCTCGTCTCGCTCGCCGCCGACGGCAAGACTTCGGCCCGCGTCGAGATCGCCGGCTTAGAGGGGCAGGCGTTCACGCTGCGGGCGCTGAAGCGGGCGAGCCGTGCCGCGATCGAGGGGTCCGGCCCGCATCTCGTCGCGCTCGACGTCGCCGGCGAGGGCGCGGACGAGGTCCCCGCCACGGCGCTGCTGGCGCGCGCCGAGACCGGCGGCGCTCGTGTGCTCGCCGCCGATCTGCCGAGAGTCGGCGGCGGCCGCGCCTATCGCGCGAAATTCAATCTGCGCGGGCCGACGACGCTGCTGTTCGAGGCGACCGACACTGGCCCGGTGGCGATCGATTTCAAAGGCCCGCGCGTGCGCGCCGTCATCGAGCCGGCCTTCGCCGCCGCGGCGCCGCGCGCCGACGGGCGCCTGCCGCAGCGATACGACTTGCAGGCGGGCTTTTATTCGCTGTCGCTGGAGCCGGTCGAGGGCGCGGCCGGCGTTCTCGATCTGACGCTCGGGCCTCCCGGCCTCGTCCCGCCGCTCGGGCCGCCGCCGCCCGCCCGCTCCGCCATCTCCTTCGGCCGCCAGGATCTCGACAAGGCCGGCTCCTATTTTCTTCTCGTCAACAGCGCGCCCGGCCTCGTCGCCGGGCCCCGCGTAACCGCTCTGCCGGCCGATCTCGAGAAAGGCTCGGCGGCGCTCTGGCGCGGGGTGGCGGGTGAAGAGTCGTTGCCGGTCCGCGCGCCGCGCGCCGGAAAAATCCTCGTCGTCGATGAGGAAGGCGCGAGTCGTCCCGCCGAGATCGTCGAGGAGAGGATCGACAAGGATGTTCGTCTCGCGGTCGTTCGTCTTGCCGCGAGCGTCCGTCCGCAGGCGGTAGGAATATTCCATGCGCCGGAGCCGGAGGCCGCGACGGGCGTGGCGGCGAAGGAGACGCCGGCCGTGACCATCGCCGCGGCGAAACCCGCCTGGTTCGATCTCGCCCGCGACGAGCGCCGCGAGTTTCGCTTCGAGGCGCCGGAGGGCGGCCTCTATCGCGTCGAGACGCTCGGGCGGCTGCAGACGCGGCTCGCGCTCGGCGCGGCGGTCAGCCCGCGTCTCGGCGAAGGGGAGAACAATGGCCCCGGCCATAATGCGCTGGTCACCGCCTATCTGCGCGCCGGCGCCTATCGCGCCGCCGTCACCGCGCGCGAATCGGCCGGCCATCTCGGCCTCTCGGTGAAGCCGGTCGCCGTGGCGACGACGGCGCCCATCCTCGGCGACGGCTCCGCGAGCGCCGCGCTCGACGGCGGGCGCGGCGCGGTCGTTCCGATCGAGATCGCCGAGGCGGGGAATTACAGGCTCGATCTCCAGGGGCTCGGCAAAGAGTGGCGGGCGCGGCTCGAGGAGGCGGACGGCTGGCCGCTGACGACGCCGGGTCCGATCGCCCGCCTCATCCGCCGCTTCGAGCCGGGGAGCTATCGGCTCGTCGTGCTGCCGGAAGATGTCGAGGGTCGTTTCGTCGCCCGTCTGCGCAAGATCGTGACGCCGGCGCCGCTCGCGGGACATGGGCCCCATGCGCTCGCCTTCGACGCGCCGCAAAGGCTGCAATGGCGCGAGCCCGCGGTGAAGGGCGCCCCGCGCGATCCGGATGTCTGGACCTTCTCGCTGGCCGGCGAATCCGATGTCGAGATCGACATCGGCGAGGGCATGATCGCCGAGCTGTTCCGCGGCGCCGAAAGCGTCGGCAAATTCGCCCTTGGCCGCAAATTCGCGAAGAAGCTCGCCGCTGGCGCCTATCGTGTCGAGGCGCGCAGCCTCGCCCATGACGATCGGCTCGATTACCAGATCGCCCTCTCCTCCGTGCAATTGCAGCCCGGCGCCCCGCGCTTCGTGCAGCTGCCGACGCGCTTGCCGTTCGCCATTGCCGAGGACCGCATCGTCGATGTGACGAGCTTTGGCGACGAAGAGATGATCGGCGCGCTCGAGGACGAGAATGGCGCGGTGATCGAGCGGCTGGAGGGCCGCGCCGACAACTGGAATATGTCGTTGTCGCGCCGTCTGCCGGCGGGCGCCTATCGCCTGCGGCTCGACGCGACGAAGAACAAGAGCGAAGCTTCCGAGGACGAAGCGGAAGGCGAGCCGAGCGCGGAGGCGGCGAGCGACGCCGCCGATCCTGCGGGCGTCGAAATTCGTCTCGCTCTGCCGGCGTCGGCGCCCGCCGAGGCGCTGAGCTTCTCCGGCCTGCGCACGCTCGCCGGCGCCGGCGCGCATGAGCTGGCTCTGCCGGTCGCCTCGGACGGGCGGTTGATGGCGGTCGCCGCGCAATCCTCCCGCGTGATCGCTCTGTCGATCGAAAAGCGCGGCGCCGACGGGCGTTGGAGCGTCCTCGCCCGCGAGTGCGGGGTCGCGCCGGTCGCCGCCTGGCCGGCCGCTGCGGGCGAATGGCGCGCCGTCGTCTGGACCATCGGCGGCGCCGAGGCGCCGATGTCGCTCGCCGCCCGCAGTTTTGCGCGCCCAGCGGGTCCGCTCGGCAATGTGACGCTGGAGCCGGCGCCGATCGAAGGGCTGGAGAGTCGGCTGTGCCTCGGCCTCGTCCGCACGCCCGGCGCCGCGCTGGTCGCCATCGGCCCGGCGCCGGCCGGCCTTTCCGCCGGCTCGACCCCTGGCAAGCCGCTGGAGCCGGCTGACGCCGGCGCGTTGGCGCCGCAGTCGGACGCGCTCTGGCTGCTCGCTCGCGGCGACGACTGCCCCACCGCGCGCGTCGCGGCGCTGGCGCCGAGCGGAGCCGAGATCGCGCTGACGCTCGGCGCCGGGGAGCGCGCCATGCTGCCGGCCGCGCCGCCGCCGGCCGGCAAGGCGCGGCTGTGGCTCGCGCGCTCGGCCTTCGGCCAGCCGGGTGTTTCCGCCGGCCGCGGTT
Source organism: Methylosinus trichosporium OB3b (assembly GCF_002752655.1). Classification (NCBI taxonomy): domain Bacteria; kingdom Pseudomonadati; phylum Pseudomonadota; class Alphaproteobacteria; order Hyphomicrobiales; family Methylocystaceae; genus Methylosinus; species Methylosinus trichosporium. Next base: position 2,687,138 of record NZ_CP023737.1, read on the forward strand.
TCGCCGTCGCGCCGGGGGCGGCGCTGGCGCTCGCCGGCGACACGCCGCCGCAGCTCTGGAACGCCGCGGGCGCCGAGCCGCTGCGCCTCACCGCGCAGCCGATCGACGTCGCCATCGCCCCGCCGCTGCGCGCCGAGGCGCTCTTTTCCGGGGTCGTGCCGCCCTTCACCGCGCAGCCGGTGACGCTGGACCGCCCAGGCGGCGCGCTGGCGCTGGACCTTTCGAGCGGCCTCGCCGCCTTTTCGGCGCCGAACGAGTCGCGCGTCTTCGCCGCTTTCGCTGACGCCGCGCCGCTTTCGCGCCGCATCGACGCGGCGCGCGACATCTGGCTCGTCAATCCGACCGACCATCCGGCGCCCGCGCGCCTCGCTGTCGCGGCCGAGCGTTACGAGCCGCTGACGGCGGAACGCGTCGCCAAGCGCTTTTTCGGCGCGGCGGGCGAGATCGCCCATCGGGTGGAGGCGATAGCCGGCGATAGGCTGGTCGTCGCCGGCGGCGACGCGACCTTCGTCGGCGCCGACGGGCGGGTGGCGCGTGGGCGCTCGCTGCGGCTCGACGGGCCCGGGGAGGTCGTGATCGCTTTTGGTCCGGGCCTCGTCGCCGCCTGGATCGAGCGCGCCGGCCATTCGCCCTGGCCGGCGACGACGCCGACGCCCGTGACCGCGCCTTACGCCGCGGCGCTCGGCGGCGAGGCGCAGGCCTTCGCGCTCGATGTGATCGCGCCCGCCGTTCTCGACATTCGCACGAGCGCCCCGGCGATCGTCGCGGTGACGCAGAATGGCGCGCGGGAGGTCTCGACCTTCCCGGCCGGCGTCGAGCTGCATCGCTATGCGGCGCCGGGCCGCGTGCTCGTCGAGATCGTCTCGCCGCAGGACGGTCCCCTCTCCGGCTCGCTGACGCTATCGACCACGCCGGTCGTCGCCGCGGCGGAGGGCGTCAACGCGCCCGTTGCGCTCGGCCCCGGCGGGTCGGCCCTGTTCACCTTCGAGGTGAAGACGGCAGGCGAGATCGGCCTCGGCCTGCGCGCCGAGCCGGATCGCGCCGAGCTGCGCCTCTTCGACGTCTCGGGCAAGACTCTTCGAGACGGCGCGGCGCAGATCATCCGTCTCGAGCCCGGCCGTTATTTCGCGGAGGCGCGCACGCCTCTCGACGCTCCGGTGACGACGTTGCGCCTCGCCCTGCGCGGTCTCGCCCCGCCGCCTTCCGGCCCACCGCCGGAGGTGGTGGCGGAGTTCGCGGAGAAGGCCGGAAAGAGAGTCGGGAAATGAGCGCGATGAACCGTTTTGCCTTTCTGTTCCCCGCTCTCCCCGCCGTCATCGCGAGCACAGCGAAGCGATCCAGAGCCGCGGGGCGGCCCCTCTGCCGCTGCGCCGCTGCGCTCCTCGCGACGACGCCCTATAGCAAAGGATATTCGATGCGTTTCGTCGCGCTCGTTCTGCTCGCGCTTTTTTCCAGCATCATGCCGCTGCGCGCCGAGCCGCAGGCCTTCGATCAGCTGCGCCGCGCCGACGGGGCGCGCGTCGTGCCGGAAAAATTCCTGCGCAGCTTCGATCCGATCACCATCTTCTTCGATCGCGACTCCGGGCCCAAGGCCGGCGGGCCGGAGGATGCGCATGAGAAATTCGTAAAGCTCTCGCCCGAGCCGGCCGGCGAATGGCGCTGGATCGGCGCCCGCGCGTTGCAGTTTCGGCCCGCCGAGCCGTGGAAGCCGCTGGAGCGCGTGAGCGTCGAGACGGCCGGCGTCGCGACGCGCCTCGCTGCGCTGCTGCCGACGCCGACCTCGACCGAGCCCGGCGACGGCGCCGAGCCGCTCGCCGATCTCGAGCGCATCACGCTCATTTTTCCCGAGCCGGTCGACATCGCCGCTCTGTCGCGGCTGCTGACGATCGAACTACGTTCCGCGCCCGGACTCTCGCCGCTCGGCGGACAGAGGCTGAGCGAGAAGGACTATGACATTCGCGCGGTGGAGCGCGCCGAACGCAGCGCCGAGCAGCGCGTCGCCATACGACTGCGCGAGCCGGTGCGCGACGGACGCGTCGCCATTCTGCGCCTGAAGCTCGCCGACGAGCCGGGGCTCGATGACGAGATTTTCGAATTGCGCGCCCGCTCCGCCGCGCCTTTTTCGGTGACGGAGGCGAGCTGCGGCCGCGGTTGGAGCGATGAGAAGCAGGACGGCGTTCTGCGCTGCGCCTTCGGCTATTCGCTCGCCGGCTCTGCGTCGTCGGAAGGCGAGGAGGAGGAGGCCGCGCCCGCCTATCGGCCGGCCAATCGCCGCCGCCTCACGCTCACCTTCACCGAGCAGCCCGACGCGCTCGACATTTTGCGCGCGCGCGAGGCGTTGCGGGTCACGCCGCCGGTCGACGATCTTGCGGTCGAGATCGACCACAAGCGTCTCGACATCTATGGAAAGTTTCTGTCCGATCGCGTCTATGAGATCTCGGTGGCGCCGGGCGCCTTGACCGACATTCGCAAGCGCGCGCTCGCCGCGCGCTTCTCGCAGCGCTTCGCTTTCGATCGTGACAAGCCGTCGCTCGCATGGGATGCGACGCAAGGGCTCGTCGAGCGCTTCGGCCCGCAATTGCTGCCACTGCGGGGACGCGGCTATGACCGCGCGGACATCCGTATCCATGCGATCGATCCGCTCGCGCGCGACTTCTGGCCCTTTCCCAAGAATGGCGTCGAGACGGAGGATTCCGCGCCGCCGCCGCTGCCCGGCAATGAGCCGGCGCATTGGAGCGCCAACGCCGCGCCGCAAGCATCCGCCATCGCCGAACGCATAAAGGCGCTGGGCTCGCCCGCAGTCTCGACGCTGTTCGATCTGCCGATCCGGCGCAATGGCGCCGACGCCAAATTCGGCCTCGACCTTTCCAATGAATTCGCCAAGATCACCGGCGCCGCGCAGCCGGGAGCCTATCTCGTCGGCCTGCGCGCAGTGGATGAGAAGAAACGCCATTGGCTGCGCGCGCAAGTGACCGATCTTTCGCTCAGCGCCATAGAGGAGCGCGCGCGTGTGCGCTTCGCGGTCACATCGCTCGCGACCGCCAAGCCCGTCGCCGGCGCCGAGATCCGGCTCGAGGGCGTGAAGGACGACAAATTCGTCACGCTCGCGCATGGGCTCAGCGACGCCACCGGCTTCTTCTCCTATGATCCCGGCAAGCGCGCGGAAGCGGAGCTGCGCCGCGTCGTCGTGAGCAAGGGTCTCGACACGCTCGTCATCGACGCCAATGACGCGCCGTCCGAATATGCGCGCGAGAATTGGACGAGGCCCGAAGGCGCCTGGCTCGCCTGGACGACGGAGCCCGATGCGCCGCGCAAGGAAGAGCCGCGCATCCTCTGCCATGTGTTCGCCGAGCGGCCGATCTACCGGCCGGAGGAGCCGGTGCATGTGAAAGGCTTCGTGCGCTCCTATCGCGATGGCGGATTGACGATCGCCAAGGCCGGCGGAACGCTCGTCGTCTCCGGCCCCGGCAATCAGGAATGGCGCATTCCGGTGAAGCTCGACGCTTCGGGGAGCTTCTATCACAAATTCGACGCGCAGACGCCGGCGACCGGCGACTATGCGCTGCGTTTCGAGCCCGACGGCGCCAAGGCGACGAAGAGGGAAGCGAGCGAAGGCGAGGAGAGCGAAGCGCAGACAGTCTCCTGCGGACAATTCCCGTTCAAGAAGGAGGCCTATCGCCTGCCGACCTTCGAGGTCGTGCTCAATGCGCCGCAAATGGTTCCGCTCGACGGCGAGTTCAATGTCGATCTGCTCGCGCGCTATTTCGCCGGCGGCCTCGTCGCCGAGCGTCCGGTGAAATGGCGGGCCGTGCAATTCCCGCATCTGTTCCAGCCGCCGGGACGCGAAGGCTTTCTGTTCTCCACCGACGCGCGCTTCTCGGGCGAGGGAAAATTCAAATCCTCGCCGGTGCTGGAGCGCGACGCGCGCACCGACGCCGGCGGCGCCTCGCGCATGAGCTTCGACACGATGATCGAGCCGACCGCGCAGCCGCGCCGCTATTCGATCGAGGCGACGGTGACCGGCGAGGACGGCTTGGAAGTGCGCAATGTGCAGAATGTGATCGCCGTGCCGCCCTTCATGCTCGGTCTCAAAATCCCGCGCTATGTCGAACGCCCCGGCGCCGTCGCGCCGGAATTCATCGCGCTCGACGGCAAGGGCGAGGCGGTCGACAATCTCCCCGTCACCCTGCGCTTCATCAAGCGCAATTGGGCGTCGACTCTGCAGGCTTCGGATTTCGCGCAGGGCGCGGCCAAATATGTGACGCAGGTGATCGAGGATGTGATCCTCGAGCGCAAGCTGACGAGCGCGAAGGAGGCGCAGCGGATAGAGCTGGAGGTGCGCGAGGCGGGCGTCTATGTCGTGCAATTGGAGGCCTATGACCGCATCGGCCGGCGCCAGCAGGTGAGCGTCGATTTCTTCGTCGGCGGCAATACGCCGGTGACTTTCCAGCGCCCGCCCGCCTCCACCGCGACGATCGCGACCGATAAGCCGTCCTATGCGCCGGGCGAGACGGCGACGCTGATCGTTCAATCGCCGTTTCAGAACGCGCAGGCGCTCGCCGTCGTGGAGCAGCCGAACGGCGTGTTCGATTATCAATTCGTCGACATCGCCAACGGCTTCGGGCGTTTTGCGCTGACGTTGAAGAAGGAGCAGACGCCCAAGCTCGCCGTGCATTTTCTCATCATGCGCGGGCGCTTGAAGGACAGCGCGCCGGCGCCCGCGGCGAGCCTGGATCAGGGCAAGCCGGTGACGATCGCCGCGACCAAATGGGTCGAGGTGACGCCGGTGAAGAATATCGCGACCGTGAAGCTCGACTATCCGGCGAAGGCGCGGCCCGGGCAGGAGGTCGAGGCGACGCTGCGCCTCTCCGATGATCTCGGCAAGCCGCTCGCCGGCGAGGCGACCTTCTGGATGGTGGATCAGGCGGTGTTGTCGCTGGCGAAGGAACGGCCGCTCGACCCGCTGCCGGATTTCATCGTCGAGCGCGAGACGAAGCTCGCCGCGCGCGACACGCGCAATCTCGCCTTCGGCAAGATTCCGCTCGAGGAGATTCCGGGCGGCGACGCCGGTCTCGACGAATGGGGCGCCGAAACCAATGTCAGCGTGCGCAAGAATTTCACGCCCGTTCCCGTTTATCTGCCGAGCGTGAAGATCGGCGCCGACGGCATTGCGAAAATCAAGGTGAAGCTGCCCGACACGCTCACCGTGTTCAAGCTGCGCGCCAAAGCGGTGAGCGGCGCCGATCGTTTCGGCTATGCGACGGGCGAGATGCTCATTCGCCAGGAGCTGGTCGCGCAGCCGGCGTTGCCGCGCTTCCTGCGGCCGGGCGATGCGCTCGACGCGTCGCTGATCGCGCGCGTCGTCGAAGGGCCGGGCGGTTCCGGCAAAGCGTCGATCACAGCCGACGGTCTGACGCTCGCGAGCAATGCGCCGCAGGCGTTTTCCTGGGTCGCCAACAGGCCGGCGCGCATAGACGTCGCCGCGACCGTTCCTGACGCCGGCAAGGAGAGCGTGACGCTCGATTTCCGTATCGAGCGTGACGCCGACCATGCGCGCGACGCGGTGCAGATCGAATTGCCGGTGAAGCCGGATCGTCTCCCCATGCGCCGCTATGAGATCGTCGAGATCGCGCCTGGCGCGACGAAGGCGCTGGCCGCGGCGCCCGATGACGCGCGCGCCGGCTCGTTCCGCCGCGATGTGACGCTCGCCGGAGATCCGGCGCTGGTCAAGCTCGTCGCGGGACTGAACGCGCTCGTCGAATATCCTTACGGCTGCACCGAGCAACGCCTCTCGCTCGCCCGCGCGTCGCTGGCGCTGAAGAGCTTCGCCCCGATCCTCGCGGCGACGGGGCTCGAAGGCCGCATCGGCGCCGATGTGCGCAACACGATCCGCGCGATCGACCAATCCGTCGACGGCGACGGCCTCGTCGCCTTCTGGCCGCGCGCGCGCGGAAATGTCTCGCTCACTGCTTGGGCCTATTCCTTCCTCGTCGGCGCCGAGCGCGCCGGCGAGCCGATCGACAAGGCGCTCGCCGAGCGTCTCGGCAATGTGCTGAAATTGTCGCTGCGCTCGGATTATCCGCGCCTGCTCGCGGGCGAGGAATTGCGCGAGCGCGTCGAGGCGCTGATCGCACTCGCCGACGGCGGCAGGCTCGACGAGTCTTATGTCGCCGAGCTGGCGCGCCATGCCGATGTGATGCCCAACGCCAGCGTCGCGGAGCTGACGCGCGCCGCTGCGCGCTCCAGCGCCGGCGATCGCCGCATCGTCGACGCGCTGCTCGAGTTCATGTGGAGCCGCGTGAAAATCCTCTCGCGCAATGGCGCGCAATATTATGCAGGCCAGGCGGCGGATGGCGGCGATGCGACGATCCTGCCCTCCGAGACGCGCGCGCTCGCCGAGATGGTGCGGGCGACGGCGATCGCCTCGCCTTCCGACGCTCGCGCGCTGTTGCTGCGCGACGCGCTGCTGCGATTGGGCGAGGGCGACGGCTGGGGCTCGACCAACGCCGACGCCGCGGCGATCGACGCGCTCGCGGAAGTGTGGCGGCGCCCGCAATCGCCGTTGCAGATCGCGCTGGCGCAGGAGGGCGCCGCGCCGGAGACGATCACGCTCGACGCCAATGCGCCGATCCTGCGCAAGACGAGCGACTCCGTTACCGCGCTGACGATCGCCAATCGCGGGACGGCGCCGATCGTCGCGCTGATCGAGACGCGCTACGAGCCGAAGGAGAGTGGCGCGAAAGCGGCGCCGGTGAGCGAAGGTTTCGCGTTGACGCGCGATGTCGCACGCGTGCGCGAGGGACATGCGCCGCTCGAGAAGATCGCCGCGGAAGACGGCGTCGTGAAGCTGGCGGTGGGCGATGTGATCGAGGAGACGGCGGAGCTGGTCAATCCGCAGGATCGCACCCATGTGGCGATCTCGCTGCCGCTGCCGGCCGGCTTCGAGCCGCTCAATCCGGCGCTGGCGACGGCGCCCGCCGCGGCGCAGCCTTCCTTCGCGCCCACTCTCGCGCCGACCAGCGTGTCCTTCGGCGACGATCGCGTGTTCTACGCCTATGATGTGCTGCCCAAGGGCAATTACCGCTTCGCCTTCCGCGCCAAGGCGCAGACTGCGGGCGCCTTCACCGAGCCGCCGGGCGTCGTCGAGACGATGTATAAAAAGGGCCTGCAGGCGCGGAGCGCCGGCCGGCGGGTCGTGATCGCCAAGTGACAGGTTACGCGTCGGAAGAGCGAGCCTGAAGGCTCGCGGTCCAAGGCGCGGGATCGGACCGCGAGCCTTCAGGCTCGCTCTGCCGGGCCAGCCTCCGAGCGCTGCCGCGGAGCGTTTCGCCGCATTGCCTTTCGCGCCTGCGCCCCTACGTCTGAGGCGTCCCATTCGGCGCGGCGCTTTGTCCTGCGCGAAGCCGGCGCGCCGATCCTTTTTGAGACGAGGAGGCGAAAATGGCGGAAGCCGAAAGCAAAGTCCCCGTGCGGCAGTCCAAGGACACTGCGCCTGCGCTTTTCGACTGGCATCCCTTCGAGACGCTGCGCCGACAGATCGATCGCTTGTTCGAGGATGCGCCGTTCCCGCGCAACGCGCCGAGCGAGCTCGAGCCGTTCGGGCGCTTCTCGCTCGGCTGGGCGTCGACGCCGGCGGTCGATCTCATCGAGAAGGACAAGGAGTATCAGGTGACGGCCGAGCTGCCCGGGCTCGACGAGAAGAATGTCGAGGTGAAGCTCCAAAATGGCTCGCTCGTCATCAGCGGCGAGAAGAAGGAGGAGCGCGAGGAGAAGGACAAGGACAAGGGCTATTTCCTGTCCGAGCGCCGCTTCGGCTCGTTCCGCCGCGCCTTCCGCCTGCCGGAGGATGTCGATAAGGAGAAGATCGCCGCGACCTTCGCCAAAGGCGTGCTGACGGTGCGCCTGCCGAAATCGGCCACGGCGCAAAAGCCCGAGAAGGTGATCTCCGTCAAGGCGGCGTGAGTCGGCGGTGAATCGCTTCCTCTCCCGTGCGTCGCGGGAGAGGGGCGCGAGGGGGACCGCATGTCCGCGCCGTTTCGGCTGGTGAGCTTCAACACCGAGAATCTCGACTGGTCGCCCGCCGGCGAGCTCAGGTTCAAGCGGCGGCTCTCGGTGCTGCGCCCGCTGCTCGCGGCCGTCGCCGCCGATATTCTATGCCTTCAGGAGGTGGACGCGCAGCGCCCGACGCCACATGCGCCGCGGCGCTTCATCGCGCTCGACCGGCTCGTCGCCGGCACGGCCTATGAGGGGTTCGCGCGCGCGACGAGCCGGCGTCCGGGAACCGACGCGCCGGCCGATGTCCATAATCTCGCGATCCTGAGCCGTTGGCCGATCGTCGCGACGCGCCAGCTCCATCACGACATCGTCGCGCCTTGGCGCTGGACGCCGCCTGCCGGCCGCGGCGTGGCGGCGCCGATCGAGATCGTCTTCGATCGTCCGGCGCTCTATGCGCGCATCGCGCCGCCGCACGGCCCCGAGTTGCATGTGCTGAATTTGCATCTGCGCGCGCCGCGCGCCGTGCCGCTGCCCGGAACGAGCGGCGCGCGCTCCGGCCCGGTCTTCGCGGAAGGGCAGTTTCTCGCCGCGCAGAAGCGCGAGGGTCAGGCGCTGGAGACGCGGCTCTTCGTCGATGCGCTGTTCGACGACGACAAGGACGCGTCGATCGCCGTCTGCGGCGATTTCAATTCCGAGAGCCATGACGCGCCGGCGCGCATCCTGCGCGGCGCCGCGGAGGAGGACGCCGAGGCGCCCTTCGCGCTGACCGCGCTCGCCGAGCGCTTGGCCGAGAGCGCACGCTACAGCGTCATTCATGCCGGGCGTCGGACGCTGCTCGACCACATACTGGTCTCGCGCGCGCTCGCTGCGCGCTGTGCGCGCGTCGAGATCATGAATGAAGGCCTTGCCGATGAAGCGACGGCGCCCGATCCGATTCTCGGCTCGCTGCATGCGCCGATTATGGCGAGCTTTCGTCGAGCTGGCTGCGTGGAGAAGCGAGCCTGAAGGCTCGCGGTCCAGGGACGCGCTCGGACCGCGAGCCTTAGAGGCTCGCTTCTCTTCTCTCTCTCACATCCCCTTGCGCGGATCATAGGGCTTGGCGCCGCGAAACTTCTGCGCGAAGGCCTCGAGCTCCGGATCGGCGCCGTCCGGCAGCACGACCCTCAGCGTCACATAGAGGTCGCCGGCGGCCTTGCCGTCCGCCGCCGGCAGGCCCTTGCCGCGCAGGCGCAGCACGCGGCCGCCATTGGAGCCGGCCGGCACGGTGAGCTCGACCTTGCCGCCGAGCGTCGGCGCCGCGACCTTGGCCCCGAGCACGGCCTCGTAGAAGGTGATGGGCAGATCGAGCTTCAGATCGCGGCCGGAGATGGCGAATAGCGGATGCAGCGCCACTTTCACGGTGACGATGGCGTCGCCGGGCTCGCCTCCGGGCGGGGCGGCCTGGCCCTGGCCGCGCAGCCGGATCTGCTTGCCGTCCTCGATGCCGGCGGGAATCGTCACCTCGAGCGTGCGGCCGCTCGGCATCAGCACCCGTGTATGGCCGCCCTTCACCGCCTCGGCGAGCGAGATGGTCGCCTGCAGCGCGACATCGTCGCCGCGCCGCGGCGCGCGGGCGCGTCGCCCGCCGGCGCCGAAGAGATCGGCGAAAATGTCGGAAGGGTCGAATCCGCCCGGCCCGCCGCCGTAATGGAACTCGAAATGCTCGGCCCCTCCGGGTCCGCGCTGCGCGCGCGAAAAACCGCCCGGACCCGGCCCGGCGCCGAAGCCCTCGAAGCCGGTGAAACGCGGCTTGCCCTCGGCGTCGATCTCGCCGCGGTCGAACTGCGCCTTCTTCTTCTCGTCGCCGAGAATCTCATAGGCGGAGTTGGCCTCGGCGAATTTCTCCTTCGCCTTGGGGTCGTTCTTGTTGTGGTCGGGGTGATATTTTTTGGCGAGATGGCGGAACGCCTTCTTGATCTCGCTCGCGCTCGCCGTCTTGGCGACGCTGAGGACGTCATATGGATCGCGCATTTTCTTCGAAAGCCCATCGGCGCGTCCGCCACGAGAGCGGCGCGGACGCTCGTGTCTACCCTCTATTTGGGAGAAGAATTGTCGCAGCGCAAGGATGCGTCACAGTTCCTGCGCCGCAGATCCCGGCTCAGACGCCCGCCTTGCGCCCCGGCTTCACCTCGATCAGCTCCCAATCGGCCGTCCGCTCGCGGCAGGCGGCGCCCTGCAGGCGCTCACGTGCTTCTTTGACTTCGATGTCGGCGCGGAAGCCGCGGCAGACCTTGCCCTCGCTCGGATAGGGCGGTCCGGCCGGGGTGAAGGAGCCCTTGGCCTGCGTTTGCGGATTATCCCAATTCACGCTCGCGCCGGCGCCCTGCGGATCGAGCGCGACGGCGAGCGCCGCGCCGGCGCGGCGCTTATCCTCCTGGTCGAGCAGATGCGACAGCTCCGGCGCCTTGGGGCGGATCGAGCCGGTGACCTCGTCGCTCACATTGCCGCTCCAGGAGACCGGCTCGCCGCCCGGAATGGCGAAGGAGCAGGAGGCGAGCGAAAGCGCCGTCACGCTCGCGCCGAGCCAGCGAATGGCGCGAATCGACGTTTGAGAAGCGGCCGCGGCGGCGTTAGATATGAGTCGCCGATTGTGCAAAGCGCCACCCTGACACTGAAGATCGCCGTGCGCGGATCGCCCGGCGGCAGCTGAGGATTTTCTCGTGGAAGCGTTAATACAGGGTGACTTCTCCGATGCGGGCGAGCCCTATGCGCTGTTCCGCTCCTGGTTCGAGGAAGCGAAGCAACGGGAGCCGGATGTGCCCGAGGCGATGGCTCTTTCGACTGTGGACGAGACCGGAATGCCGGACGCCCGCATGGTGCTGCTGAAGGAATGGGGCGAAGCGGGCTTCGTCTTCTATAGCAACGCCGAGAGCGCCAAGGGGCGCCAGCTCGCGGCCACGATGAAGGCCGCCGCGCTTTTCCACTGGAAATCCCTGCGCCGGCAGGTGCGGCTGCGCGGCCCGGTGGAGCCCGTCTCCGACGCCGAATCCGACGCCTATTTCGCCAGCCGGCCGCGCGACAGCCGCATCGGCGCTTGGGCCAGCCGCCAGTCGCGGCCGCTCGAGAGCCGCTTCGCGCTGGAGAAGGCGGTGGCGCTGGAGGCGGCGCGGTTCGGTTTCGGCGAGGTGCCGCGCCCGCCCTATTGGCGCGGCTACCGGATTGTTCCGCAGGCGATCGAATTCTGGGCCGATCGGCCGTTTCGGCTGCACGACCGTTTGCGCTTCACCCGCGCCGCGGCGGGCTGGACAACCGAACGTCTCTATCCTTGAGCGAGAGAGCGAGAGATGAAGCGCGCTTCGATTTGCGTCCTCGCGATATGCGTCGCCTGCGCCGGCGCGCCGGCGCGCGCGCAGGATTTCTTGTCCAATCTCTTCGGCGGTTGGGAGCGGCCGCATGCGGCGCCGCCCCTGCCCGCGGCGGCGGGACGCCGCGACGCGAAGGCGAAGCCGAAGAAGTCGAAGAAAACGGCGAAAACGCCGTCGCCGGCGCTCCTCGGCGCGCCGGCGCCCACGCCGCAGCAGGAGGGACCGCCGCCGCCCTATGAGCCGCAATTGCTGCGCCTCTCGGAAATCCTCGGCGCCTTGTCCTTCCTGCGCGATCTGTGCGGAGACGAGGACGGCGAGGAATGGCGCGCCAAAATGTCCTCGCTGCTCGATGCGGAAGCGCGAGCCGGGCAAAGGCGCGCCAAGCTCACGGGCGCCTTCAACCGCGGCTTCCACGGCTATGAGACGACCTATCGCAGCTGCACCGCCAATGCGCGCTCGGCGATCTCGCGCTATCTCGACGAAGGCGGAAAGATCGCCCATGACATCGCCTATCGCTATGGCGCGTCCTGATGTGTATGCGTATTCGTACGAAGGCCGTTAACCGTCCGGCAAGGACCCGTCTCGCGCGTTTCGCCGCGCTTGTCTAAAGTGAGCTGCATGACGCGCTTTCCTTCCTCCGCAGTGGACGACGCCGGCGGCTATGACCAGCGGCAGGCCGCTCTCTCCTATGTCGCCGAAGCCTTCGCCGAGGCGATGCTGGCGGGAATCGAGAGCGATTCCTTCGCCCATGCCGCGCTGTCGGCGGCGCTGCACGAGCTAGTCTCGACCTTCGGCGAGGAGGAGGTCGCCCTCTTCGTCGAGCGTCTGCCGAAGCGGCTGCGCAACGGCGAATTTTCGACCGGCGCGCGACACTGACGCGCGCGCGCAAAACCGCGCCGGCGGCCGAGACGATCTCCGAGCCGCTGTTCGACCTCTCCCTTCTGCCCGCCGCGACGCAAGCGATGCGCGAGAAGATCCTCGCCGCTTGCGAGACCCGCGACATCGAAGCGCTGCGCATTCCGATCGATTGGAACGAGCTGCGGCCGATGTTTCAGAAAAGCGGCGCGCCCGCCGATCCGATCGAGACGCTGAAGGCGCTCTCCTTCGATCGCAAGGGCCGCGAGAGCCTGGCGCTCGCGAGCGCGGTGCTGGCGCAGCCTTTCGTGAAAATCACGCGCGGCCCGGTGACGCTGTACGAATGGCCCGCCTACGCCCGCCACCCTGCGCGGCCCGCCGACGAAGACGCGGCGCGCGCGCTATGGCGCTGCGTGCGCTTCGCCGATCTCGCGCGCTCGAACGAAGAGGGCCGCCTGCATGTGACGCGCCTCGCGATCGCGGCCGACGGCGTGTGGCATTATTTCTGGAATGTCGGGTGATGTCGGGAAGCGCAGTTCCAAAGAGCGAGCCTGAAGGCTCGCGGTCCAAGCACGGACCTGGACCGCGAGCCTTCAGGCTCGCTCTCGAATACCTCGAATCGAGTAACGCAGGGCTGCCATAACTGCTCTCGCCCGCATGCTTCCGTCATTGCGAGGAGCAAAGCGACGAAGCGATCCAGAGCCGCCCCGCCGCTCTGGATCGCTTCGCTGCGCTCGCGATGACGCAGCAGGACGATGACCGAGCGCGTCGCTCAAACGATCTTCCCGTCCTTGATATGAATCACCCGATCTGCCGCGTCGAAATAGCGATCGTCGTGCGAGACGCAGATCAGCGTCTTGCCGCGGCGCTTCAGATCGGGAAGGATCTCGCTGTAGAAGGCGCGTCGAAACGTCGGGTCCTGCTCGGCGGCCCATTCGTCGAGCACCAATACGGGTCGTCCTTCCGCAAAAGCCGAGACCAGCGCGAGGCGCTTGCGCTGGCCGGCCGAGAGAGCGGTGGTGGAGAAGACGCCGTCGACGATCGCCGTCTTGGTCGAGAGCTCCATGCGCGTCAGATAATCATTCGCGGCGTCCGCATCGCCCGCCTCCATGGCGACGTCGTCGAACAGGCAATAATCGAAGAAGACGGCGGAGAAGCGCTGGCGATAGGCGTCGCGATCGGCGTCGCCGACGGGCGCGCCGTCGACGAGGATGGCGCCTGTGGTCGGCGGATAGAGACCGAGCAGCAGCTTCACCAGCGTCGTCTTGCCGCTGCCATTCTCGCCGACGATGAACAGAGTTTCGCCGCGCCGCAGCTCGAGATCGATCGGCCCCAAGGTGAAAGGCGGTTGTTCCCCTTCGCCGGGATAGGCATAGGTGACGCCGACGAGCGCAATCGTCGAGAACGCCGCGTTGCCGCCGTTGCTCGACCAGCTCTCCGTATTGGCGAAGTCCTCACGCAGCTTCACGATCTGCCGGAACGACGCCTCGGCGTGTCCATACATCGGAATATAGCCGACAATAGCATTGATCGGCTCACGCAGAAAAAGCATCGCCACGACGAAGGCGCCGAGCGTCTCCTTCGGCTCGCCCAATGTCTGCTGCATCGCCAGCAGAGCGCCGATGATAATGAAGGCCGACGCCGATTCGATCGCCTCGATCGCCGTGAACTGGACAAAATTGTCATGGGTGAGGTCGCGCACCTCGTCGATCTTGGCGCGCAGCCGGCGCTCGCGAAAGCCGGAGCGGCGAGGCTGATTGAGCCGCAGCTCCTTGCAGCCCTCCACCAGCAGGTCGAAATCCTGCTGCAGATTTTCGCGGGCCTCACGCTCGACGAAGAAGATTTTATACGCCGAATCGAGCATGCGCCGAACGACAAGCACGCGCGCCACGCCCGCCAGCGCTGCGACGCCCGCCAGCCGCCAGGAGATGGAGAAGAGATAGGCGACGCATCCGCACGCCGTCAGAACCGAAACGAGCAGAAACGGCAGTCCGCGCACGAAGACCGTCAATTGCTCCACGTCGTGATTGAGAGCGACGATCACGCGGTGCTTCTGCATACGTTCGATCGTCGCGACGGGAGCCTTCAGAATGTCGTCCACGAGCGACTTGCGCAGATCCGCCATCACATTCTGCACGATCCAGCTGTTCGCGCGAAACGATCCATATTGCGCCGCGATCATGAACGGACACAGCAGCACGAAGCCGAGCGCTCTCATAGGCGAGGAGCCGCTCTTCAGCGCGTCGTCGATGAGTGCGAGAATGCCGACGGTGGCGAGGCTGCCGAGACCGCCGAGCGCGACCGCCGCGAGCGCGAGCCGCCAATAGGGACGCAGCAGGCCCGCCGCGACCCGGCCGAGATTCAAATTCCGCATCTAAAAGCCCTTGGTTCAAGGGCAGTTTACGCGGCTCGCGCGATAAGCGCCAGCGTCGCCGCACATCTAGACGATCGTCTCGATCGCCATCGCCGTCGCCTCGCCGCCGCCGATGCACAGCGCCGCGACGCCGCGGCGCAGATCATATTTGCGCAGCGCCGCCAGCAGCGTCACGACGATGCGAGCCCCCGAGGCGCCGATCGGATGACCGAGCGCGCAGGCGCCGCCATGCACATTCACCTTTTCATGCGGCAGATAGAGCTCGCGCATCGCCGCCAGCACGACGACCGCGAAAGCCTCGTTGATCTCGAAGAGGTCGACGCTCGTGAGCGGCCAGCCCGCGCGTTCGCAGAGCTTGGCGATGGCGCCGATGGGGGCGATCGGAAACAGATGCGGAGGCCCCGCATGAGTCGCATGAGCGCGAACAATGGCGAGCGGCGCGAGACTTGCGCGCTCGGCCTCGCTGCGGCGCATCAGCGCCAGCGCCGCGGCGCCGTCGGAGATGGCGCTGGAATTGGCCGCGGTCACCGTGCCGCCATCGCGAAAGGCGGGCTTCAGTGACGCGATATTCTCGATTTTCGCACTCGCCGGCAATTCATCGCGCGTGACCGTCGCACTGGTCTTGCGATCATGTGTCGCAACCGGCGTCGTCTCCCAATCGAAAGCGCCGCTTGCCGCCGCCTGCTGCGCGCGGCGCAGCGACGCTGTCGCATAATCATCCTGCTTCTCGCGCGTGAATTGATGCGTCGTCGCGCAATCCTCGGCGAAGGCGCCCATGAGCTTGCCTTCGTCATAGGCGTCCTCGAGCCCGTCGAGAAACATATGATCGATCAGCCGACCATGGCCCATGCGATAGCCGACGCGGGCGCGGCCGAGGAGATAGGGCGCATTGCTCATGCTCTCCATGCCGCCGGCCACGATCGCGCGCGAGGAGCCGGCGAGCAGCTGATCATGCGCGAGCATCAACGCCTTCATGCCCGAGCCGCACATCTTGTTGATGGTCACGCATCCGGTGGTGTCGGCGAGTCCGGCGCCGAGCGCCGCCTGCCGCGCCGGCGCCTGGCCGAGGCCGGCCGAGAGAACGCAGCCCATCAGCACATCATCCACGCGCTCCGGCGCAAGACCTGCGCGCTCTGTCGCGGCGCGGATTGCAGCTGCGCCGAGCTGCGGCGCTGTGGCGTTCTTCAGCTCGCCGAGCAGAGCGCCGATCGGCGTGCGCGCGGCGCCCACGATGACGATGGGATCGACAGCGCTCATGTCCAGGCCCTGAAATTCGGCTCCGGCTCGTCGCAACTCTCGAGCAACGCCGCGACCGCAGAATCGTCGACCTCGTCCAGCGTCGCCGGCGACCAGCGCGGCCTGCGGTCCTTGTCGATCACCGCGGCGCGGATTCCTTCGAAGAGATCGTGCGAGCGCAGCAGATTGCAGGCGGCGCGATATTCGGCGAGGAGACAGTCCTCGAGCCGTTGCGCATTGGCGGCGCGCTTCAGCAATAGCGCTGTCAGCTTCAAGCTCGTCGGGGAGCGCATGGCAATCGTGTCCGCGGCCTTGCGCGCGAATTCGGAGCCATCGGCTCTCAGAGCGGCGATCATTTCGGCGACGCTCTCATGGGCCATCGTTCGGCGCAGCAGCGCCTCGTGCTGCGCGAGCGGACCGAGGCCCGTATGGCGCGCATAGCGCGCGAGCAATGGCCGCACATCGTCCATGGTCGCGACCTCGCGCAGCTCGCCGAGAAGCTCGGGCAGAGACGACGAATCGATGAACACATCGGCGAGGCCGGCGCTGATGGCGTCCTGCGCGCCGACGCTGTCGCCGGCGAGCGCCATATAGAGTCCGACGCCACCATTGCGAGTCAGCAGCCATGTGCCGCCGACATCGGGAATGAAGCCGATGCCGGTCTCCGGCATGGCGAGCCGCGTGCGTTCGGTGACGATGCGAAAGCTTCCGTGCGACGCCAGGCCGACGCCGCCGCCCATGACGATCCCGTCCATCACCGCGACATAGGGCTTGGGAAACGCCGCGATGCGCGAATTGAGCTGATATTCCTCGCGCCAGAATTTCGCATAGCCGCTGCGCTCCTGCGGCGCGGCCTCATAGAGCGCGCGAATGTCGCCGCCGGCGCAGAAGGCGCGGCCGCCTTCTCCGGTGACGATCACCGCGACGACGTCGCGATCCGCGCCGAATTCATCGAGCGCGCGCGCAAAATCCCGCACCATCTCCAGCGTCAGGCTGTTCAGCGCCTGCGGTCGATCGAGCGAGATCGACGCCGTATGCCGCGAGCGCGAGACGATGATATTGCTCATGCGGCGTTGTCCTCTCGCCTGCGCTTCGACTGCAGCGCGCGCGCGGCTTTGGCGCGATTGGCGCGCCCGAGCCGCTCGGAGATGAAATCTCCCGCCGCGATCGCGGTGGAAAGATCGACGCCGGTATCGACGCCGGATCGCTCCAGCATATAGATCACATCTTCGGTCGCGACATTTCCCGTCGCGCCCGGCGCGAAAGGACAGCCGCCCAAGCCGGCGATGGAGCTGTCGACCGCAGCGACGCCGAGCTCGAGACAGGCGAAGATATTGGCGAGAGCCTGTCCATAGGTGTCATGAAAATGCACGGCGAGTCGTCCGAGCGGCACGTCGCGCGCGACCTCCTCGACGAGACGTCGCGCCGGAACAGGCGCGCCGACTCCGATCGTGTCGCCGAGCGAAATCTCCTCGCAGCCGAGCGCGGCGAGATCGCGCGCGAGATCGGCGACCTTGCGCGGGGCGACATCGCCCTCATAAGGACAGCCGAGCGCGCAGGAGATATAGCCGCGCACGCGCAGGCGGGCGCCGAGCGCGGCCGCGACGACAGGCCTGAAGCGTTCGAGACTCTCCTCGATCGAGCAGCCGATATTGGCGAGCGAAAAGCTCTGCGACGCCGCGGCGAACACCGCGACGCCGCCGACGCCGCAGGCGAGCGCGTCCTCGAGCCCGCGCAGATTGGGGGTCAACACGTCGAGCCGCCCGCGCAGCGAAGGCGCCAGCGCATCGATGACTTTTCGTGTGCTGGCCATTTGCGGCACGCGCACATGCGAAACGAAGCTGCCCGCTTCGATCTCGCTGAGCCCCGCCGCTGCGAGCCGCTCGATCAGCTCGACCTTGGTCGAGACCGAGATGATCGCCGTCTCGTTCTGTAGCCCGTCACGTGGGCCGACCTCGACGATGCGCACGCGCTCGGGCAAATTCATACGGCCTCTCCTTCGACGAAGACCACCAACGTCTCGCCTTGTCGCACCATGTCGCCGAGAGCGGGACGAATTTCGGCAATGCGCGCGTCGCGTGGCGCGGCGAGCGCGATTTCCATCTTCATCGCCTCCAGCATAATGAGCGTCGCGCCTTTCTTCACCTCGTCGCCCGCTCGTGCGAGCACATGCGTGACGCGCGCCGGCAGCGGGGCGCGTAGCGCTTCAGCTTCATGCGCGCCGTGCCGAGGCGCCGCCAGAGGATCGATGAGCTTCAGACTGTGGCTGCGTGGTCCGAGCCGGACGATGAAGCCGTTCTCCTTCGCGACGACGATGAGAGCGCGGCGCACGCCATCGACGCGCAGGCTCATCCGGCGGTCGTCCGCGTCTCTTTCGACGAGTAAGGAGCAGCCGTCGGCGACGAGGCGGAATTGCGTGTCGCTCTGCGGGGTGAGCCGAAGCTCGTGCGTCTCGCCATCGAGACGGAAGGCGAGCGAATGAGACGCCGGCGCATTCATGCGCCAACCGTCGAGACTGTCGAAAGGCGACTCGATACTCGTTTGCGCCCGCAGCCGCGCGACCCATGCAGCGGCCGCCGCCGCCAGAACGAACATGCGATCCGCTTCATCGAGCGCGTCGTCGTTCGCTTCGACCAGCCGGCTGTGGCGGGGAACAAACTCGGTGTCGATCGCCGCCGCGAGAAAATCGGCGTCGTCGAGAATGCCGGTCAGCAAACCCAGATTGGTCTCGACGCCGATGATCTCATAGTCGCGCAGCGCGCCGGAGAGGCGTGCGCAGGCTCCGTCTCGATCTTCTCCGAAGGCGACGATCTTCGCGATCATCGGATCATAATAGGGCGTGATCGCATCGCCTTCGCGCACGCCGGTTTCGATCCGCAGCGAGGCCTCCGCGCGCGGCTCACGCAAATGCGCGAGCGTCCCGATCGACGGCAGAAAGCCTCGAGCCGGCTGCTCGGCATAGAGACGCGCCTCGATCGCATGTCCGCGCGCCGCAATCTGCGCTTGCGATTTGGGAAGCCGTTCGCCGGCGGCGATGCGCAATTGCCATTCGACGAGATCTTCGCCGGCGATCATTTCGGTGATCGGGTGCTCGACCTGCAGCCGCGTGTTCATCTCGAGAAAATAGAACTCGTCATTCTCGACCAGAAACTCCACCGTGCCGGCGCCAAAATAGCCGACCGCTCGCCCCGCGGCGAGCGCCGCCTCGCGCAGCCGGTCGCGAAGAGAGGCAGAAAGCAGCGGAGCCGGCGTTTCCTCGATGATCTTCTGGTGCCGGCGCTGGATCGAGCAGTCGCGCTCGGGGAAGGCGACGCAGCCGCCATGAGAATCGCCGAAGATCTGCACCTCGATGTGGCGCGGCCGTTCGAGATGCTTTTCGATGAGCACGCGATCGTCGCCGAAGGCGGCCAGCGCTTCGCGCTTTGCGCTGTCGATCGCTTCGCGCAGCGTCGCCGGCTCGGTCACGAGACGCATGCCCTTGCCGCCGCCGCCGGCGGACGCTTTCACCAGCAGCGGGAAGCCGATGCGCTCGGCGGCCTGCGTCAGCGCTTCGATGTCTTGCGCGCCGTGAAAGCCGGGAACGACCGGCGCGCCGGAGGCTTCCATCAGCGCCTTGGCTTCCGCCTTCGAGCCCATGAGACGCATCGCGCGCGGCGACGGACCGACGAAGACGAGGCCGGCGGAGGCGCAGCGTTCCGCGAAATCGGCGTTCTCCGAGAGAAAGCCATAGCCTGGATGCACGGCTTCGGCTTTGGCGGCGCGCGCGACCTCGAGGAGCTTGTCGATCGACAGATAGCTCTCGCGCGGGGGCGAGGCGCCGAGTGGAAACGCTTCGTCCGCGCGCTCGACATGCAGCGCATGAGCGTCGGCGTCGGAATAGACGGCGATGGTCGCAACGCCGAGACGTTTCGCCGTCGCGATGACGCGGCAGGCGATCTCTCCGCGATTGGCGATCAGCAGCCTATGAAACATCGCGTCCCTTCGTGGCGATTCGCCAAGCGGGCGAGCGCTTCTCCAAAAATGCGGCGAAGCCTTCCCGTCCCTCGGGCGAGGTGCGGCGAAGCGCGATCCGCTTCGCCATCTCTTTGGTCAGATCTTCGTCGATCGGATGTCGCGCAAACAAAAAGCAGGACTCTTTCGCCTCTCGCACAGCGCCGGGCGCCGCGGCGAGCAGCGCGTCGATGATCCGCGCCCCGGCGGCGCCGAGCTCTTGCTGTGGCGCGACCACATGCGCGAGGCCGATCTCGCATGCGCTGGTCGCGGGAATGACCTCGGCCGAGAGAAAATAGCGCCGCGCCTGCCGCGGGCCTATGGCGCGATGAACGTAAGGGCCGATCACAGAGGGCGTCAGACCGATCTTCACCTCGCTGAGGCAGAACCTCGCATTATCCGCCGCGAGCACGATATCGCAGCAGGCGACGAGGCCGACGCCGCCGCCATAGACCGCGCCTTGCACGAGGGCGAGGGTCGGCTTGCCGAGACGGTCGAGCGTTTCCATCAGCTCGGCGAGCAGCAGCGCGTCGCGCTCGTTCTCCTCGAAGCTTTCGGTCGCCATGCGCTTCATCGATTCGATATCGCCGCCCGCGCAGAAATTGCCGCCGGCGCCGGCGAGCGTGACGATGCGCACATCCGCGCGCGCTTCGAGCCGGCGAAGGGCGGCGGTCGTCTCGACGACGAGCGCCGGATCGAGGGCGTTGCGGCGCCCGGGGCGGTTGAAGGTCAGGCTGGCGACGCCTCGCGCGTCGACGGATTCGAGAAGAATGGGCTTGATTACATCGGACATGGCGCCTCACATGCGGAAGAGACCGAAGCGCGTCTCTTCGATCGGCGCATTGGACGCTGCGGCGAGGCTGAGCGCAAGCACGCGGCGCGTGTCGGCAGGGTCGATGACGCCGTCGTCCCACAGCCGCGCGCTCGCATGATAGGGATGACCCTGCCGTTCATATTGGTCGCGGATCTGCGCCCGATAGGCTTGCTGGTCCTCCTCGCTGCGCGTGCGCCCCTTGGCCGCGTCGCTCTCGGCGCGCACGCGCGTCAGCACCTCGGCGGCCTGCTCGCCGCCCATCACCGATATGCGGGCGTTGGGCCAGCTCCACAGGAAACGCGGACCATAGGCGCGGCCGCACATCGCATAATTGCCGGCGCCGAAGCTGCCGCCGACGATCACGGTGATCTTCGGCACGGCGGCGGTCGCGACCGCCGTCACCATTTTGGCGCCGTCCTTGGCGATGCCCCGCGCTTCATAATCTCGACCGACCATGAAGCCGGTGACGTTCTGGAGAAACAGCAGTGGTATGCCGCGCTGCGCGCTGAGCTCGACGAAATGCGCGCCCTTGAGCGCGCTCTCGCCGAACAACACGCCATTATTGGCGAGGACGCCGACGAGATAGCCGCCGATATGGGCGAAGCCGGCGATCAGAGTCTCCGCGTAGCATTGCTTGAACTCGTCGAATTCGCCCGCGTCGATCAATCGCGCCAGCAGCTCGCGCACGTCATATTGGCGGCGCGGATCAGCGGGCGCGACGCCATAGATCTCGCCCGGATCATATTTTGGCGGAGCCGGCGCGCGCATCGGCAGCGTGGGCGTCGGCGCGACGCCGAGATTGCCGACGACGGCGCGCGCGAGCGCCAGCGCATGAGCGTCAGTCTCGGCGAAATAATCGGCGACGCCGGACTGGCGCGCATGCACGAGAGCGCCGCCGAGCTCTTGCGCGCTCACCACCTCGCCGGTGGCGGCGCGCACCAGCGGTGGGCCGGCGAGAAAAATTGTTCCCGTGTCGCGCACGATGATGGTCTCGTCGGCCATCGCCGGCACATAGGCGCCGCCCGCCGTGCAGGAGCCCATGACGACGGCGATCTGCGCGATTCCGCGCGAGGACATTTGCGCCTGATTGTAGAAGATGCGCCCGAAATGATCGCGATCGGGGAACACCTCGTCCTGGCTCGGCAGATGGGCGCCCCCCGAGTCGACGAGATAGACGCAGGGCAGGCGGTTCTCGAGCGCGATCTCTTGCGCGCGCAGATGCTTCTTCACGGTGAGCGGAAAATAGGTTCCGCCCTTCACCGTCGCGTCATTGGCGAGGATCATGCACGCGCGGCCCTGCACGCGGCCGATTCCGGCGATGACTCCGGCGCAGGGAACCTCGCCGCCATAGAGGTCGAGGGCGGCGAATTGGCCGATCTCGAGAAAGGGCGAGAGCGGATCGAGCAGCAGATCGATGCGCTCGCGCGCGGTGAGCTTTCCGCGCGCGAGATGCCGCTCGCGCGCCGCTGCGCCCCCGCCCTCGCGAATATGCGCGGCCTTTTCCCGCAAATCGTCGACGAGCGCGCGCATGGCTCGCGCATTGGCGGCGAATTCGGCGGAGCCCGTGTCCAGGCGCGTCTCGAGAACAGACATGTCTCAGGGCCCCGCGACGCCGGCGCAATGCTCAGGCGGCTGTCTCTGTGAAAAGCTCTCGTCCGATCAGCATGCGGCGAATCTCGCTGGTGCCGGCGCCGATCTCATAGAGCTTGGCGTCGCGCAGCAGCCGCCCCGTGGGATAATCATTGATATAGCCATTGCCGCCGAGGCACTGAATGGCCTCCAGCGCCATGCGCGTCGCATGTTCTGCGGCGAAGAGAATGGCGCCGGCGGCGTCCTTGCGCGTGGTGCGGCCCCGATCGCAGGCTTTTGCGACCGCATAGACATAGGCGCGCGCCGCATTCAATGTCGTGTACATATCGGCGAGCTTGGCCTGCATGATCTGGAACTCGCCGATCGGCTGGCCGAACTGCTTGCGGTCGTGGACATAGGGGACGACGATGTCGAGGCAGGCGCGCATGATGCCGATCGGGCCGCCGGCGAGCACGCAGCGCTCATAGTCGAGACCGCTCATCAGCACATTGACGCCGCGCTCGGCGACGCCGAGCACATTCTCTTCGGGAACCTCGCAATCGGTGAGGAATAATTCACAAGTGTCGGAGCCGCGCATTCCGAGCTTGTCGAGCTTGCGCGCGGCGGCAACGCCTTTGAAGCGCTTCTCGACGATGAAGGCGGTGATGCCATGCGCGCCCGCCGCGGGCTCGGTCTTGGCGTAGACGATGACGACGTCTGCGATCGGGCCGTTGGTCACCCACATTTTTTCGCCGTTCAGAATATAGCGGTCGCCACGCTTCTCGGCGCGCATCGACATGTTCACGACGTCCGAGCCGGCGCCGGGCTCCGACATCGCCAGGGCGCCGACGACATCGCCGGAAACGAGGCCGGGAAGATAGCGGCGCTTCTGCTCGCAGCTGCCGTTGCGGCGCAGCTGATTGACGCAGAGATTGGAATGAGCGCCATAGGAGAGGCCGACCGAGGCGGAGGCGCGGCTCAGCTCCTCCATCACGACGACATGCTCGAGATAGCCGAGCCCGGCGCCGCCGTAATCTTCCTCGACAGTGACGCCGAGCAGACCGAGCGCGCCCATCTTGGGCCAGAGATCGACCGGAAAGGCGTTGTCGCGATCGATGTCGCCGGCGCGCGGCGCGATCTCGCGCGCGGCGAACGCCTCGACCTGATCGCGCAACATGTCGCATGTCACGCCGAGCGCGAAGTCGAGCGAGGGAATCCAGTGGCGCATGGGATGGACGCTCCGGCCTGAAAGACGACGCCCTCACTTCAGCTATGGCCCTCGCGCGCGGTTTCAAGTATCGACGCGCGGAATTACGCCCGCTTTGCTCATTCCTTCATCGACAGCAGCCGCGCGTCGCCGCCGAAAGACGCGGTGTTCACCGTGAGCGTCACCTCGCGCAGGAAGCGCCGCAGATAATCCGGTCCCCCGGCCTTGGGTCCGGTGCCGCTGGCGCGCCAGCCGCCGAAGGGCTGGCTGCCGACGACGGCGCCGATCATGTTGCGATTAACGTAGAGATTTCCGGACGGCGTCAGCTCGGCCAATTCGCTTATGCGCGTCTCTATGCGCGAATGCAGCCCCATCGTCAGGCCGAAGCCCGAAGCCGCGATCTCCTCGACGAGGCGAGCGAAGCCGTTCTCTCCGGCGCGCCAGCGCGCGACATGCAGCACGGGGCCGAAGATTTCCTCGCGCAGCTCGCCGGCGCGCGTGAGCGCGACGATATGCGGCGCGACAAAGCTTCCGCTCTGCGGCGCCTGCGCGGCGAACAGCACGCTTCCTTCGGCGCGGCGACGGGAGAGATAGGCGTCGAGAGCGGCTTTGGCCTCAGCGTCGATCACCGGGCCGACATGGGTCGAAAGATCGCGCGGGTCGCCGACGCGCAGCTCGCGCGCCGCGCCGATCAGCATGGCGAGCGCGTCGTCGTAAATCTCCTCCTGCAGGCAGAGCAGGCGCAGCGCCGAGCAGCGTTGGCCGGCGGAGCGAAAGGCGGAGGCGAGAACGTCATCGATCACCTGCTCGAGCAGAGCGGTGGAATCGACGATCATCGCATTGACGCCGCCGGTTTCGGCGACGAACGGCACGATCGGCCCGTCGGAGGCGGCGAGCGCGCGGTGAATGGCGCGCGCGGTCTCGCTCGAGCCGGTGAAGACGACGCCGGCGGTCTGCGCATCGACGACGAGCGCGGCGCCGATATCGGCGCCGCCAGGAACAAATTGCAGCGCATTCCGCGGAACGCCGGCCTCGTGCAGCAACGTGATCGCCGCTCGCGCGACGAGCGGCGTCTGCGCGGCGGGCTTGGCCGCGACGCTATTGCCGCAGACGAGAGCCGCGGCGACTTGGCCGGTGAAGATCGCCAGCGGAAAATTCCATGGCGAGATGCAGACGAACACGCCGCGCCCGCGCCGGATCAGGCGATTGTCCTCGCCGGTCGGGCCGGGCAGAGGCCGCTCGCGAAAGAGAAGTCGCGCCTCGCTCGCATAATAGCGGCAGAGGTCGGCGGCTTCGCGCACTTCCGCGAGAGCGTCGTCGAGGGTCTTGCCGGCTTCGTCCTGCAGCAGAGCGATGAGCTCGCCGCGCTTCGTCTCCACGAGATCGGCGGCGCGCTCGATGATCGCGGCGCGCGTCTCGACGTCCGTGCGCTCCCAGGCGGGGAAGGCGCCTGCGGCGGCGGCCATTGCGACGCGCGCGGACTCGCGCGTCGCAATGGCGATCGCGTCGTCGCAGCGAGGGGCGTGCTCGCGCGTTTCCTCGAGCAGAGACGCGAGCGCTTCGCGATCGCCGAATTCGACGCCTCGGGAGTTTTTTCGAGGCGCGAAGAGGTCGCGCGGAAGCGGCAGATGCGAGTGGCGCGCGTGGGAGGGGTCGCCGATGAGGTCGGCCGGCGGCTGCAGCAGCTCGCCTTCGGGAGTCGCCGCGTCGGCGGCGCGGGCGACGAAGGAGGAATTGGCGCCGTTCTCGATCAGCCGACGCACGAGATAGGCGAGCAGATCGCGATGCGGCCCGACCGGCGCATAGAGCCGGCAGGGGATGTCCGGCCGCTCCTCGCGCAGCGCGTCATAGAGCGCTTCGCCCATGCCGTGCAGGCGTTGAAACTCATATTGCTGCGACGCGCCGGCGCGTTCGACGATGGTCGCGACCGTGAGCGCATTATGGGTGGCGAATTGCGGAAACAAGCGCGGCGCGGCGAACAGGCGATCGGCGCAGGCGATGTAGCTCAGATCGGTCATCGCCTTGCGCGTGAACACGGGATAGTCGTCGAGCCCGCGTTCCTGCGCGCGCTTGATCTCCGTATCCCAATAGGCGCCCTTGACGAGTCGCAGCATGACGCGGCGATCCAAGCCTTCGGCGAGCGCTTCCACATGACCGATGACGGCGAGGGCGCGCTTTTGATAGGCCTGCACGGCGAGGCCGAAGCCGTCCCAGCCCGCGAGCGACGGATCGGAGAGGACAGCGCCGATCACATCGAGCGATAGCTCGAGCCTGTCGGCTTCTTCCGCGTCGACGGTGAGCGAGATGTCGCGTGCTTTGGCGAGACGGGCGAGCTCGAGCAGGCGCGGCGCAAGCTCGGCGAGAATGCGCTCGCGCGATATAGGCTCATAACGCGGGTGCAGCGCCGACAGCTTGACCGAAACCCCGGGCCGCTCGACGAGCGAGGCGCCGCGGCCGCGCGCGCCGATTGTCGTGATCGCAAGCGCATAGCTGTCGAAATAGCGCTCGGCGTCGCGCATCGTGCGCGCGCCTTCGCCGAGCATGTCGAAAGAATAGCGCCAGCGCCGCGCCTCGGCGGACGCGGCCTGCGTGAGCGCGTCCTCGATCGTCTCGCCGAGCACGAAATGGCCGCCCATCACTTTCATCGCCTGCCGCGCGGCGACCCGCAGCGCCGGCATGCCGAGGCGGCGCGCGAGATCGGCGACGACGCTTCGCGGCGTCTCGCTCGGCGCGAACAGACGCGTCGACACGCCGAGCGCGAAAGCGCAAGCCTGCGCCAGCAGAGCGTCCGAGGCCGGCGCATGGCGGTCGAAGGCGCCCGCCGCGAGCTTGTCCACGATCAGGCGATCGAGCGTCGAATCGTCCGGCACGCGCAGCAGCGATTCGGCGAGCGCCATCAGCGCGAGCCCTTCGCGCGTCGACAGAGAATATTCCTGCAGCAGGCTTTCGACGCCGCTCTGCACGCGCGGCGAGCGAAGCGCCGCCAGCAGACGGCGTCCGAGCGCGTTCGCGCGCGCCTCGAGCCGCTCGTCGCGCGGCTCGGCGAGGAGACGCGCGGCAATGTCTTCGTCCGCAGGATGATAGGGGGCGCGGAACGGCTCTGCTCCGGTCATGTGCTCATCTCCCGACGTCGCTTCGCTCTCACGATGGTCATTGAAAAGCGCGCGATCGTCCATAGTTGTCTCCGCAAGCGAGGGCGGGAATGTGCGCGTCGCACTCGCGATTCGACTCTCGACCATAGCGAGGCGGAAGCTGGAGCCGTTCATGTTGCCGGAAGTCGCCGAGATTGGTCCCTTCGCGATGTTTCTCGATCTCGACGGCACGCTCGCCGAATTGGCGGAGCGGCCGGAGGCCGTCGTGGTGGCGCCGGAGACGATCGAGCTGCTTGACAGTCTGCGAGGAAGCTGTGGTCACGCTCTCGCCATCATCTCCGGTCGAGATATAGCCGTCGTTGATCGGCTGCTGCATCCGCTGGTGCTGCCGGTCGCCGGCGTGCATGGGTTGCAACGACGCGACGCCGCCGGCGCCATGCACAGCGCGGCGGTCGAGCCGGTCGATATGACGCCGATCGTCGCGGCCCTGCGCGCGGCGGTCGGCGCCGAGCCCGGTCTGCTGGTGGAGCCGAAGACCGGCGCCGTGGCGCTGCATTATCGCCAGCGGCCGGAGTGTCAGAATCTTTGCCGCGACATCGCCGAGCATGCGGTGCGCGGCCGTTCCGACGTGGAGCTGCTGCCGGGAAAGATGGTTTTCGAAATTCGAACGGAGGGCGCCGATAAGGGCGATGTCATCGAGGCCTATCTGAAGGAGGCGCCTTTCTCGGGACGCCGGCCGGTGTTCGCTGGCGACGACGCCACCGACGAGGTCGGCTTCGCGCTCGTCAATGCGCGCGGTGGGGTCTCGATCAAGGTGGGAGCGTGTGCGACGACGCTGGCGCGCTATCGCGCCGCGAATTTGCGTGAGCTGCATGGTTGGCTCGGCGAGCTCGCGCGCGCGGGCAGAGAGGAGCGGATCGGATGAATGGGTCGCGGGTGAGCGATCTCGAGCTCGGCGTCATCGGCAATTGCACTTTCGCCGCGCTGATCGATCGCGATGCGAGCATCGTCTGGTGCTGCCTGCCGCGCTATGACGGCGATCCCGTGTTCCACAGCCTGCTCGGCGCGCCGAAGGAGATGGAGGATGGCGGGTTTTTCGCCGTCGAGCTCGAGGATCAGGTCCATAGCGAGCAGAAATATTGCGGCAACACCGCGATTCTCGAGACGGTTCTGCACGGCAAGCAGGGCTCGGTGCGCGTCACCGATTTCGCGCCGCGCTTCTTCTGGCGCGATCGGCTCTATCATCCGCAGATGATCGTGCGGCGGCTGACGCCCGTCTCCGGCACGCCGCGCATTCGCATTCGCGTGCGACCGCGCTTCGACTATGGCTCGACCATGCCGAGCCTCACCTTCGGCTCGCATCACATTCGTTTCGTCGGCCCGCATACGATCCTGCGGCTGACCACCAATGCGCCGATCGATTATGTGCGCGACGAAACCGTGTTCAATCTCAGTCGTCCCGTGGATTTCGTGCTCGGCCCCGACGAGACGTTGAGCGAGGGCATCGCGCAGACGGCGCGCTCCTTCGAGGAGCGCACGCGCGATTATTGGCGCCATTGGGTGCATCGTCTGGCCATTCCCTTCGAATGGCAGAGCGCGGTCATTCGCGCGGCGATCACTTTGAAGCTCTGCACCTATGAGACGACCGGCGCCATCGTCGCGGCGCTCACGACCAGCATTCCCGAAGCGCCGGGCACGCAGCGCAATTGGGATTATCGCTATTGCTGGGTGCGCGACGCCTATTTCGTCGTGCGCGCGCTCAATCGTCTCGCGGCGATGCATAAGATGGAGGATTATTTCGATTGGCTGATGAATGTCGTGGCCTCGGCCTCGGGCGCGCATATTCAGCCGGTCTATGGCGTCGGGCTCGAGGCCGAGCTCACCGAGCGCATCGTCACGAGCCTGCCCGGCTATCGCGGCATCGGCCCGGTGCGCGTCGGCAATCAGGCCTATCAGCATTTCCAGCATGATTCCTACGGCAATGTGATTCTCGGCGTCGCTCAGGCTTTTCTCGACAAGCGGCTGCTGTCGCCGCCGACGCGCATGGATTTCCTGCGCCTCGAGGACATCGGCCGACAGGCGCTCTCCTGCTACGACAAGCCCGACGCGGGCATGTGGGAGCTGCGCTCGCGCGCGCGCGTCCACACCACCTCGAGCCTCATGTGCTGGGCGGCGGCGGACCGGCTCGCGCGCATCGCCGATCACATCGGCGAGCCGGAGCGCGCGCGCGACTGGCGCGTCGAGGCGGACAAGATCAGGCAGGTGATTCTCGAGCGGGCCTGGTCGGAAAAGCGCGGCGCTTTCGTCGAATCGCTGGATGGCGAATATCTCGACGCCGGCGTTCTGCTGATGGCCGAGGTCGGCTTCCTCGCGCCCGACGATCCGCGCATGGTGTCCACGCTGCGTCAGGTCGAGGCCGTGCTCGGCCGCGGGCCGCATATGATGCGCTACGAGGCCGCCGACGATTTCGGTGAACCAAAGACCGCTTTCACGACTTGCTCATTCTGGCGGATCGACGCGCTGGCCCGCATGGGGCGGCGCGAGGAGGCGCGCGATTATTTCGAGGCGCTGCTGGCGCAGCGCAACCGGCTCGGCCTGATGTCGGAGGACATCGACGTCGAGACCGGCGAAGCTTGGGGGAACTATCCGCAGACCTATTCGATGGTCGGAATCATCAATTGCGCGATGCGGCTGTCGCGCTCCTGGGAGAAGGCCATATGAAGCGCCTCGTCGTCGTCTCCAATCGCGTGGCCGATCCCGGCTGCGCTCAAGCGCTCGGCGGGCTCGCCGTGTGCATCCTCGATGCGCTGCGCAAGCGCGGCGGTCTGTGGTTCGGGTGGAACGGCGAGATCGTTCCGGACGAGGCCGAGCCCGAGACGACGAGCGTCACCTTCGACGATCTCACTTTCGCGACGACGCCGCTGACCGAGCGGGAATATCGCGACTATTATCTCGGCTTCGCCAATGCCGCGCTGTGGCCCGTGCATCATTACCGGCTCGATCTCGCGCGCTTCGCCCAAGAGGCGATCGACGGCTATCGGCGCGTCAACGACCGCTTCGCCGAGACGCTCGCGCCCATGCTGAAGCCGAACGATCTCGTCTGGGCGCATGATTATCATCTCATTCCGCTCGGCGCCGGACTGCGCGCGCGTGGCGTGCGCAATCGCATCGGTTTCTTCCTGCATATTCCCTTTCCGCCGCCGGATGTGCTCGTCGCCATGCCGGAGCATGAATGGCTGATGTCGGCGCTCGTCGACTATGATCTCATCGGCTTTCAGACGCGTACGGATCAAGCCAATTTCTGCCGCTTCATGTGCGATTTCATGGGCGGCGAAATGATCGGGCCGGATGTGCTGCGCATCGGCGCGCGCGAGGTGACGGCCTCGGTGTTTCCGGTCGGCATCGATGTCGATTCGTTCGCGGCCATGGCCGAGAGTCCGAGCGCGGCCAAGCGCATCGAGCGGCTGCATCGCGCCGGCGAGCCGCGCATAAATGTGATCGGCGTCGATCGTCTCGATTATACGAAAGGACTGCCCGACCGGCTGCGCTCCTTCAAGCGTCTGCTCGAGCTCTATCCACAAAACTGCAAGGCGGTGACCTTGATGCAGATCGCGCCGCCGACGCGCGAGGATGTGCAGGCCTATGCCGACATCCGGCATGAATTGGAGGCGCTGTCAGGCGAGATCAACGGCCAGTTCGGCGATTTCGACTGGACGCCGGTGCGCTATCTTCACCGCCGCGTCGATCGCGACACGCTCGCGGCGCTCTATCGCGGCAGCCAGGTGGGGCTGGTGACGCCATTGCGTGACGGCATGAATCTCGTCGCCAAGGAATATGTCGTCGCGCAGGACGCGAACAATCCCGGCGTGCTGGTGCTCTCGCGCTTCGCCGGCGCGGCCGAGGATTTGCAGGAGGCGCTGATCGTCAATCCTTATGACGCCGACGAAGTGGCGAATGCGATGCAGAAGGCGATTCAGATGCCGTTCGCCGAGCGCAAGGAGCGCCATGCGGCGTTGCTCGAGCGCGTGCGCGAGCGCGACGCCTATCATTGGATGGACGGATTTTTGCGCGCGCTCGCGGGTTGTCGCGTGCCGATGGCGGCGTGACGGGAACCTCGGAGCGCGCGGCGGCGTTTTGCTGTTGCTCGAGCGCTCGAGCCGCCACCGGGGCCATTCATGGATGGAATCTATTGCGGGCCCGCGCCGCTTCCGGCGGATCTTTTTCTGCGCTGGAACCTCGATCCCCTTCTTCTGCTCGCGCTCGCGGCTTGCGCATTGTTCTTTCGGCGCAGCCGCGCCGGCCTCGCGGCGGTCGGGGTTCTGTTCATCGCTTCGGTGTCGCCGCTCTGCGCGCTCTCCTCGGCGCTGTTCTCGGCGCGCGCGGCGCATCATCTTCTTCTCGTTGCGGTCGCGGCGCCGCTCATCGCGACGGCCTGCCCGGCGCGCGCCGCGCGTGCGGCGGCTCCCGCCCTCGCGGCGTTCGCGCTGACGCTCTGGGCTTGGCACGCGCCCGCGGCCTATGATCTCGCGCTGTCGCACAAGGGCGCCTATTGGCTCATGCAGCTGTCGCTGCTCGGCGGCGCAGTGTGGTTCTGGCGGCAGATGCTCGCGCCGGCGGCGAGCGTCGTCACCGAGGGGCCGCTCATCGTCGCGGCCTATGGCCAGATGGGACTGCTCGGCGCTGTGCTGACATTCGCGCCGACGCCGCTCTATGCGGCGCACGCCACGGCTCCCCTGGCCTTCGGCCTCACGCCGCTCGGCGATCAGCAGCTCGGCGGCCTGCTGATGTGGGCGCCCGGCGGCGTTCCTTTCGCCATTGTCGCGGCGATGCTGCTCGAGCGCTTCTGGGCGCAGGCCGAAAGCGCCGAGCCATGATCGGCTGGCTCGAGCCGATCGTTCCGCACATCAAGGCGGCGCATGTGTCGGCGCTGGCGATCTGGTGCGCCGGAGTGATCGCGCTGCCGTTGATGCTCGCGCATCATGATCCGGCGATCGGACAGGCGGATTATGCGCGCATTCGCCATTACACGCATTACGCCTATGCTTTCGGCGTGACGCCGGCCGCCGTGGTGACGGTGGCGACCGGGACGATGCTCATCTTCCTGCGCGATGTCTTCACGCCCTGGATGTTCACGAAATTCGTGCTCGTCGCAGTGCTGGTGGCGACGCATGGGTTCGTCGGCCATCAAATTCTGCGCGTCTCCGAGACGGCGGGCCGATTCCGGCCCGCGCATCCGGCGACGCCGGCGATCGTGACGCTGCTCACCGCGCTGGCGATCCTTTTTCTCGTGCTCGCCAAGCCAGACCTTCGCTTCGGCTTTCCATCCTGGCTGACCGAGCCGGTCGGCGGTCAGCTGCCTTTCGCCGTTCCCAGTCGATAGTCGAACACGAGCTTGCCGCCATGCCAGCCCGCCGCCGAGACGACAACCACGCACAGCGCCGACAGCAGCGCTCCATAGGGCAGCACCGCGCTCTCATAGCCGGTGAGACGATAGCCCCAGTTTGCGCCGAGCAGGGCGAGAAGCAGCACTGCGAGAATGAAATGCGTCCAGGCGGCGTCGCGCGCTCGAATGCCCGGCACGAGCAGGAGCTCGGCGAGGCCGGAGGCGCCGGCGACGAGCCCGAGCAGGAATCCGCCGCCGGCCGACCACAGCGCGGCGCGCGCCCAGAAGGGATCGCCGGTCCACCAATAGAGCAGATCATCGCCCATCAATATGAAGGTCAGCGCGATCGGAAAGGCGACCGACATCGCATGGATCGGATGTCCGAGCACGGCGACGCGCGACTCCGTCTCGTGAAATTCCGGATGCTGCTGGATCGGATCGATCAGAATGTTTTCGCGCGCGTCCATCGGTTCATGCGTCATCGGCTCCGGCCCTTCGTTCGTTTGATAGCGCTCTCATCAACGCCGCTCGCGCTCGCTGGTTGCGCGGGAGCGCTCTCGACGGTCGATCCGGCGGGGCCCGCGGCGGCGCGCATCGCCACGCTGTGGTGGGCCATGCTGGTCGGATCGGCGGCGATTCTCGCATTGGTGATGGCGCTGCTGGCGGCGGCGTTTCTGAAAGCTCCATCCGCGCCGCGCGAGGACGAGCGGGTCTGGATTCACGGGCTCGGCGTCGTTTTTCCGCTCTGCGTGCTCGCGGCTCTGCTGATCTACGGATTGGTGATCGGCGAAGCGCTGCTGCCGCGTCGCGGCGGCGATGTCGTGACGGTTCGCGCGCAGGCGCGGCAATGGTCCTGGAGCTTCGGCTATGCGGATGCGGCGCTGCGCACGCAGGGCGTGCTGCATATTCCGGCGGGGCGGCCCGTCGATGTCGAGATCACCTCGGTCGATGTGATCCACAGCTTCTGGGTTCCGCGCCTCGCCGGCAAGCTCGATGCGATTCCGGGCCAGGTGAATGTGCTGCGCATCGAAGCGTTCG
Source organism: Methylosinus trichosporium OB3b (assembly GCF_002752655.1). NCBI lineage: Bacteria > Pseudomonadati > Pseudomonadota > Alphaproteobacteria > Hyphomicrobiales > Methylocystaceae > Methylosinus > Methylosinus trichosporium. The sequence goes on from NZ_CP023737.1 coordinate 2,720,035, forward strand.
CGCCGGGGGAATATCACGGCGTCGGCGCCGAGTTCAGCGGGCCGGGCTATTCAAGCGACGCCTTCACCGTGATCGCCCATGACGGCGCCGGCTGGACCGCCTTTCTCGAAAGCGCGCGCCGATGAAGTCGCTGGCGCGACACCGCGCGCTCACGCTCATCTGGGCTTCGGAGCCCGGATGGAGAGGTTTCTTCACGACCGTGAACCACAGCGACCTCGGACGCATGTTCCTCGTCGTCGCGGTGTGCTTCTTTCTCGTCGCCGGCGTGCTCGCCATGCTCATTCGCGCTCAGCTCGCCACGGCGCATTCGGCCTTTCTTCGCCCCGGCGTCTACGACCAGATTTTCACGATGCATGGAACGCTGATGATGTTCCTGTTCGCGATCCCGCTGTTCGAGGGCGCGGCCGTCTATCTGCTGCCCAAGCTGCTCGGGACCCGCGATCTCGCCTTTCCGCGCCTCTCGGCCTATGGCTTCTGGTGCTATGTGCTCGGCGCCGCGATGCTGGTCTTCGCCCTGCTCGCCGGCCTCGCGCCGAACAGCGGCTGGTTCATGTATCCGCCGCTCTCCTCGATCGCGCATTCGCCCGGCGTCAATTCGGATTTCTGGCTCGTCGGCGTCACTTTCGTGGAAATTTCGGCCATTGCGGCGGCGGTGGAGATCGCCGTCTCGGTGCTGAAGTTTCGCGCGCCCGGCATGTCGCTCGATCGCATGCCGATCTTCGCCTGGTATGCGCTGGCGACGGCGCTGATGATGATCATGGGCTTTCCGCCGCTGATCCTCGGCTCCATCCTGCTCGAGCTGGAGCGGGCGTTCGGCCTGCCCTTCTTCGAGCCCGGCCTCGGCGGCGATCCGCTGCTGTGGCAGCATTTGTTCTGGCTGTTCGGCCATCCGGAGGTCTACATCATCTTCCTCCCCGCGGCCGGCGTCGTCTCGACCGTGCTGCCGGCGATGGCGCGCACGACTTTGCTCGGCTATCGCGCTGTCGTCGCGGCGGTGTTCGCTCTCGCCTTTCTGAGCTTCGGGCTGTGGGTGCACCACATGTTCGCGACCGGCATTCCCTTCATGGCGCTCGGCTTCTTCGCCGCCGCCTCGACGCTGGTGGCCGTGCCGACGGCGGTGCAGATCTTCGCCTGGATCGGAACCTTGTGGAACGGACGGCCGCGGCTCACCCTGCCCATGCTCTATATTCTGGGCTTCTTCTTCACCTTCGTCATCGGCGGGCTCACCGGCGTCATGGTCGCCATTGTCCCCTTCGACTGGCAGGCGCATGACACCGCCTTCGTGACCGCGCATCTGCATTATGTGCTCATGGGCGGCTTCGTGCTGCCGATGCTCGCGGGCCTTTATTACTGGCTGCCGCATTTCACCGGCCGCAAGCGGTTCTTCCGCATCGGCGAAATGGCGTTCTGGCTCATTTTCATCGGCTTCAACGGAACTTTTCTGGCGATGCATTGGGTCGGGCTGCTCGGCCAAAGGCGCCGCATCGACACTTACGCCGAGGATACCGGCTTCGGGCCGATCAATCTCTTCTCCTCGATCTGCGGCTTCATTCTATCGATCGGCTTCGCCATGGTTCTCATCGATGTGGTCCTGCATGTGCTGCTCGCCATTCGCGGATCGCGCAACCCGTGGAAGGCGGGAACGCTCGAATGGGCGATGCCGACGCCGCCGGCCGCCTATAATTTCGCCAGCATTCCGCAGGTGCGCTCGCGCGAGCCGCTCGCCGCCGATCCCCGACTCGCGGTCGCCATCGCGCGCGGCGAATTTTATCTCGGCGAGCCGCGCCACAATCTGCGCGAGACATTGATGGTCGACGCCAGCAGCGGACGACCGGAAGCGCTGGTGATCTTTCCGGGCAACACGATGCTGCCTTTTCTGCTCGCCGTCGCCACCGGGGCGGCGTTTCTCGGCGTGCTGATCAAGGCCTATTGGCTCGTGCCCATCGCGCTCGTCGCGATGACGGCGCTGGCGCTGCGCTGGAGCTCATCGCTCGGCGAGCGCGCCGATCTCGGGCCGCAGGAGGTCGGGTGCGGAGCGTCGCTGCCCCGCTCCGCCGAGATCGATCATTCGCCCGGCTGGTGGGGCTCGGTGTTCCTGCTCTCCGCCGATGCGGTGTTCTTCGGCTCGCTTCTGTTCGGCTACGCCTTTCTATGGACCATCGCGCCCGGCTGGCCGCCGCCGCGCTGGCTGTCGCCGTCGATCCTCGGTCTTCTGCTCGGCGCCATCGGCGTCGCTGCGAGCTTTACGGGAATCCGATTTGCGGCGCGCGCCAATCGGCGCGGCGCGTCGTCCTCCGGTGGGCTCGTCCTTTCTCTCCTCGGCGCCGTTGCGATGCTCGCGGCGTTGGCGATTCTGGTCGCTCGGACTCTGACGCTGCTCGACCACGCCTATGGCGCGACGATCTTTGTGATCGGCGCCTATGCGCTGGCGCATGTCGCGCTCGTCATCCTGATGACCTCATTTCTCATCGCCAGGGTTCGGCGCGGCTATACGTCGCCGGCGCGGAGGTCCGGCTTTGCGATCCTGCGTCTTTGGACCGATTACGGCGCTTTCGTCGCCGCGCTCGCTCTCGCCGTCACATCGCTGCCGGGCCTTGCGGCATGACCGATGTCCTGCGCATCACCATCGCCCTGTTCTTATGGCTCGCGGCCTTCAGCGGCGTCTACGGCCTGCATGGAATCGCCTGCGCCTATGACTGGCCGGCGGCGCCAATCGGCGAGGCGTCGCTGTTTCGGCTGGCGCTGGTCGGCGCCTGGGGAGTGGCGTTGCTGGCGCAGCTCGGCCTGCTGCTGGCGCTGCGCACAGCCCGCTTCGGCGCGGCGTCGCCCTTCGTGTCCTATGTGAGCGTGGCGCTGGCCGTGGCCGCTCTCGTCGCGGGAATCTGGTCGCTGTTCCCGACGGCGGTTTTGTCTGCGTGCCTGTAGTGAATGAAATTCAAAACAGCTATCGTGCTGCGAACCACCGAAGCCCGGGTCGTCATTGCGAGCGAAGCGAAGCAATCCAGGGCCGCGGGGCGGCTCCTGGGTTGTTTCGTCGCTTCTCGCAATGACGCCGCCCAATCGTTGCGGCTTTTCGCGGCGCGTTGAACTCGGGCTCGCGAACGAGCGTCGTCTCAGGCCACCACGGCCGATTTGCCGCGCGCGCGCTTGCGCTCGTTCGGATCGAGGAAGGTCTTGCGCAGGCGGATCGACTTCGGCGTCACCTCGACGAGCTCGTCGTCCTCGATATAGGCGAGCGCCTTCTCCAGCGTCATCTTGATCGGCGGGGTGAGGCGCACCGCCTCGTCCTTGCCGGCGGCGCGGATATTGGTGAGCTGCTTGCCCTTCAGCACATTGATCTCGAGATCGTTGTCGCGCGTATGCTCGCCGACGATCATGCCGCGATAGACCTTCCAGCCAGGCTCGATCATCATCGGGCCGCGATCCTCGAGCTTCCACATGGCGTAGGCGACGGCCTCGCCCTGCTCGTTGGAGATCAGCACGCCATTGCGGCGGCCGGTGATCTCGCCCTTGTGCGGCGCATATTCGTGGAACAGGCGGTTCATGATCGCCGTGCCGCGCGTGTCGGTCAACAGCTCGCCCTGATAGCCGATGAGGCCGCGCGTCGGCGCATGGAACACGAGACGCAGGCGATTGCCGCCCGACGGGCGCATCTCGATCATCTCGGCCTTGCGTTCGGACATTTTCTGCACGACGACGCCGGAATGCTCCTCGTCGACGTCGATGACGACCTCCTCGATCGGCTCCAGCAGATCGCCGGCCTCGTCCTTCTGGAACACGACCTTGGGGCGCGAGACGCCGAGCTCGAAGCCTTCGCGACGCATGGTCTCGATGAGGATGGCGAGCTGCAATTCGCCGCGGCCGGAGACGATGAAGCTCTCGCCGCCGGGCGAATCCTCCACGCGCAGCGCGACATTGCCTTCGGCCTCCTTGAACAGGCGGGCGCGGATCATGCGGCTCGTGACCTTGTCGCCCTCGGTGCCGGCGAGCGGCGAATCATTGACGAGGAAGGTCATGGACAAAGTCGGCGGGTCGATCGGCTGCGCCTGCAGCGGCTCCGCCACCTCGAGCGCGCAGAGCGTGTCGGCGACATTGTATTTCTCGAGACCGGCGATGGCGACGATGTCGCCCGCCTCGGCCTCGTCGATCGGCTGGCGCTCGATGCCGCGGAAGGCGAGAATCTTCGAGACGCGGCCCTGCTCGACGATCTTTCCGGTGCGGTCCAGCACCTTCACCGCCTGATTGGGCTTCACGCTGCCGGCGAAGACGCGGCCGGTGATGATGCGGCCGAGATAGGGGTTGGCCTCGAGCAGCGTGCCGAGCATGCGGAAGCCGCCTTCCTCGATCTTGGGCTCGGGCACATGCTTGATGACGAGATCGAACAGCGGCGCCATGCCGTCCTGCGGGCCCGTCGGCTCCTCGGCCATCCAGCCCTGCTTTGCCGAGCCGTAGATGATCGGGAAGTCGAGCTGCTCGTCGGTGGCGTCGAGCGCGGCGAACAGGTCGAACACCTCGTTCACCACCTCGGTGATGCGGGCGTCGGGCTTGTCGACCTTATTGATGGCGACGATCGGCTTCAGGCCGATCTTCAGCGCCTTGCCGACCACGAATTTGGTCTGCGGCATCGGGCCCTCGGCCGCGTCGACCAGCACGATGGCGCCGTCGACCATGGACAGGATGCGCTCCACCTCGCCGCCGAAATCGGCGTGGCCGGGGGTGTCCACGATATTGATGCGCGTGTCCTTCCAGGCGATGGAGGTCGCCTTGGCCATGATGGTGATGCCGCGCTCTTTTTCCAGATCGTTGCTGTCCATCACCCGTTCGGCGACGCGCTGATTCTCACGAAAGGCGCCCGACTGCTGGAGCAGCCGGTCGACGAGCGTCGTCTTGCCGTGGTCGACGTGGGCGATGATGGCGATGTTGCGCAGCTTCATGGATAGGGCCGATCGGTTCGCGGACGAGCCGCGGCGCGGCGCTCCTTCGAGGGGCGCGCGCGGACCGCGGATGTGTTGCAGTGCGGCATCTCATACAGGAGGGCGGCCGGCTTGGGAAGCCGGGCATGGGATTTTGGCCGGCTTCCGGCGCCCTCGGGCGGCGCGCCTCAGCGCAGGCCGCCGATTCCGTCAATATGGTGCGGTCGAGAGGACTCGAACCTCCACTGGTTGCCCAACTAGCACCTCAAGCTAGCGCGTCTACCAATTCCGCCACGACCGCAGTCGCCGACGCTCTAGCGTCGGCAGGCGGCCCGTCTAACAAATCGGCTCGCCGCTGGCAAGCAAGATGCTCGCTGGATCGTGGGATATTCGCGAGGACGGCGCCGCTCCCGCCGGGTCTCACCCCTCGACGGCCGCCTCGCCCCGCAGCGCGCGTTCGATATGGCCGGGAACGCTGCCGAGCTGCGCATAGGGCGGCTGCAGCAGCGGGTCCCGCAGCACGTCGCGCAGCTCTTCGAAATCGGGATGGCTCGCCGCGCCGACATATTCGCGCGCGAATTCCCCGGGCGTGAAGGTGCCCCAGTTCCAGATCATGTTGAAGGACGCCCAGTCGGCCGAGAAACGCTGCGCGAGGCGGACGAAATCCGGCATCTCGCGGAAGTTCAGCCGCTGCACCACCATGGAGAAATAGAGGATCTCGATCTCGCCGGAGTCCCGTAGGCCTTTGATGAAGGCGAGATTCTGCAGCAGCCGCTCGAAAGAGCCGCCGCGCCGCACGATGGCGTAGGTCTCGGGCGTCGCCGCGTCGATGGAAATCTCCACCTGGCGAATCCGGCCGCGCAGCCGCAGATCATTCCAGCCGCGCTCGTCGAACAGCTGCGCGTTGGTGTGCAGATCGAGGCGCAGATGGCGGAACTCGTCGCCGTCGATTCGCTTGATGAGGCGGCGGAAGTGATTGCTGAAGAACGGATCGCCCGAGCCGGTGACGAGCACGCGCTCGGCGCCGCGCAGGAGCGGAATTAGCACGCGCTCGGTCATGTCGTCGAGCCGCGCCTGCTCGGCCTTGTCGGCGACGATGTTCTCCTTGCGGCAGGAGGGACAGGACAAATTGCAGGAGCGATCATGCGAGAGATAGAGCCGTTTCGGCAGCGGCGGCGTCGCGCTGTCGAACTCGGTGATGATCTTTTGCGCCTCCGGCGAATCGCGGCGCATGAGATTGCGATTGGCGATATCGGCGCATTTGATGCGGCTGCAATAGCGATAGGAGCCGTCGGCGATCGATTTGCGCAGCGCCCGCGCCGTGCGGCCGAACCAGATTTTCTCCGCGCCGGATCGCAGATCGCCGATCGGCGTCGGCAGCCATGCCGGACAGCAGACATAGGCCAGACCGTTCGGCGTCGTCTCCAGCTTCTGGAAAGGCTTCTCGCAAAAGCTCTCGCGCAGATAACGTGTGGTCTCGGCGTCCTCGAGCGCGCGCTCGGCGCGACGTTCGCGGGTGCGGCGGATCTTTGCGCGAATATTCCTCTCGATCCACTCGTCGAGATCGGCTTTCCTGCGCAATGTTTTCTTCCACAAAGCTCCGACAGGCGCGCGTCCGGGGCCGGCGGCGTAGAGAGGAAAGAGGTCTTTCGTCATGGACGGGTCTGGTTCCGCTGCGCCTATTCAGGAAGAGCAGCGCGCTAGACTACACAGGTCCAGCGACCTTGGCAAATCGGGCGGGGTGCGCGCGAGGTCCGTCAGAACGAGTTGAACCTGACGCCCTGCACGCTGAGAAGCAGGCTCGAATCGAGGCCGAAGCTCGAGTCGGAGGAGGAGCTGTCGAACAGCGTCGACAGCAGCGAGCTCTGGGAATTGGCGTCGCTGCCGCTGTTGTTGTAATCGTACATCGCCGCGAAGCGCGAGATGAATTGCTGCAGCTTCTTCGGGTCTTGAAAATCTGTGATATCGAGCTTCGACGTCAGCATCGCCGCCTGCGAATCGATCGACTGCGACGTGGTCTGCGTCGAAATGCCGAGCGCGGTCTGAACCACGGATAAAATCTTGGAGTCGGCGAGAATGCCGTAGACACTGGTAATGCTCGGCGCATTGCGCTGGAAATAGAGCGCGAGCTGGACGCCCGGATTCTGCTGGCCCTGATTGTCCTCGAGCGACTGCTCCGCATAGCGGCTGACGACATTGTCGACGAGCGTCGAGGACGAGGTCGTGCTCGCCCCATTGTCGGCGAAATCGAAGGCCGTGGCGAAGGCCTTGATGTTCGCATTGTTGAGCGTGTTGGCGAGCGCGCTGTTGTCCGAGACGCCCTGCTCCAGCACCTTTTGCATCATGCCCTTGGCGTAGGTCATGTCGCCGAGGCCGAAGGCGGTCATGGCGTAGTTGAAGAGTCGGTCGTTCTTCATGAAGTCGTCGACCGATTGGACCTTGCCGATATTGTCCTCGAAATATTGGGTCTGCGTCGCGACGTCCGGCTGCTTGGCGGTCATCGACTGCCATAGCGACTGGTTGTTGGCGATCTGCAGGTAAGTGGAGAGCGTCGTCATGGCGTGGTCCCGATCGGCCCTGGGCTCGGGCGTCGCACATCATGCCGTTCGTCTATTGACGCGGCGTTAACAATTGACGCGGCGCGCCGGTTTCGATCACGACGCCGGCATATTCGGCGGCGATCTCGGGCCTCGAGACGTCGCCGGGCTGAATGTCCTGTCCTGCGATCGCCGCTATGGCGGCCTTTCTCGCCCCGCTGATCTCGTTGCGCGCGATCACCGCGCGGCCGACGCCCTCGCCGATCTGGAAGGTCACGCCATAATCATTGTCGATCAGATGATTGTCCTCGACGCGAATGTTCTGCCGATAGCCGCCGCAGCGCACGCCCATCCAGCCGCCGACGATTCTGTTGCCGGCGACGAGGACATTGCTCTCGGCCTCGACGCCGGTCAGCCAGCTCATCTGTGGCCCGAACTCATTGTCCGGATGCGTTTCGCGCAGGCCGGTGATCACATTGCCGGTCACGACGCCGATATCGGTGCCGCGCTCGGCGTTGGCGAGCGCGATGCCGGCGCCGGCGTCGTCGATGCGATTGTCGCGGAAGGTGGCGCGCTTGGCGCCGAATTCGGCATACATGGCGCGCTCGCCGCAGCCTTCGCAATCATTGCCGATCACCTCGACGTCATGGCCGGCGTTGTTGCGAACCGCCGTATAGGCGCAGCGGCGAATCACATTGTTCTCGATGCGCAGGAAGCCGGCGCCCCAGATGGCGATTCCATTGCCATAGGGGCCGTCGCCGCCCGAGAGATTGTGAATATCGGCGATCTCATTGTTGCGCACGCGCGAGCCTTCGTAGCGGCCGGCCGCCGAGGTCCAGATCTGCACGCCATTGTCGCCGCAGCGGCGCAGCTTGTTGCCGTCCAGGTCGACGCCGAGCCCGTCGAGCGAGAAATAGCCGGCGTCGCGCACATCCTCGATGATGTTCTGCGCGAAGCGCCCGCCGCAGCGCTGCAGCGACACGCCGCGCCCGGCCGAGCGCCGAAATGTGCAGCCGTGGATGGAAAGCCGCGGAATATCGGCGAGATCGACGAGGCCGGTCTTGCGATCGGCGAAGGCCGCGCCGCCGCCGTCGAAGATGATTCCCTCGAGCGTGAGGGTCGCGCCGCCATGCGCGCGCAGCAGCGGCCCAGTGCCGACGAGCCGCAGCGTGGAGCCCGCGCCGATGAGGATCGCCGGCGCCTCGACATCGAGCGTCGCGGTGTGGAGGACGCCGCGCGGCAGCCGCAAGGCGGCGCCGGTTCGCGCCGCGTCGCGCAGGCGCTCGCGCAGCCATTGCGTCGCGTCGGGCGCCGCCTGCGCGGGTGCAATGGCGCCCGCCAAAGGAAGGCGGAGGAGATCGCGTCGGCTGAATCGCATCGCGTTGCCTACGAAAGGCGCAGCCTGCCCGCTGAGCGCGCCTAAAATATGTAGTTGTGTTACATAACGAGTCCGGGCATAAACATTATGCCCAATGGCAACGTCTTGCAAAGAAAGCCAAGGCTCCGCCTCGTCGTGTTTCGTGTCGCGACAGCGCGATGCGCGAGGAGGCGGCTGCTTTTGCTTCCCTCGGCACGACCCCTTTCCGTCGGGGGTCGGGCGCTTCTTTGCGGCATGGTTCTCACGGTGTCCACAGCGCCTCCCTGTCCTCGCCCCGGCGAAGACAGGGAGGATTTTTTTGCTTACATTTGCCGGATGGAATTCATCGCCGCGGCCGCTGCGGCGCCGGCAGCGCCCGGCGCCTATGCGATGATCGTCGCGCTGGACGCGCCGCTCCTCGCCAAGGCCGGCCGCCGCTCGGCCGTTCTGGCGGCGGGACGCTATATTTATTGCGGCTCCGCCCGCGGGCCGGGCGGCCTGCGCGCCCGGCTCGGCCGCCATATGCGCCGCGGCAAGGCGAGGCGCTGGCATATCGACCAGCTCACGGAGGCGGGCCGCGTCCTCGGCGCCTGGATTGCGCCCGGCGGCGACGAATGCGCGCTCGTCACAGCGCTCGCGGCGCTGCCGATTCCGCTCGAAGGCTTCGGCAGCTCCGACTGCCCGCGCTGCCGCTCGCATCTGCTGCATTGGCCTCAGGGCGCAGCCGCTGCTTTCCTCCCCGCGCAAAAATGCTAGGAAGGGCGCCGACCAAAGGCCCGGCTCAATGTCTGAACAGAAAAAACCCAAGATCGAGGCGCGTTCCCCGCGCGGCCTCGCCGACCGCGACGCCGCGGAGCTCGCGGCGACCGGCAGAATGCTGGACGTCATCCGCTCCGTCTATGAGCTCTACGGATTCGAGGCGCTGGAGACCCCGGCGATCGAATACACCGATGCGCTCGGCAAATTCCTGCCCGATCAGGACCGCCCGAACGAAGGCGTGTTCTCCTTCCAGGACGACGACGAGCAATGGCTGTCGCTGCGCTACGATCTGACGGCGCCGCTCGCCCGCTATGTCGCGCAGAATTTCGACCGGCTGCCGAAACCCTTTCGCAGCTATCGCTTCGGCAATGTCTATCGCAATGAGAAGCCCGGTCCCGGCCGCTTCCGCCAATTCATGCAGTTCGACGCCGATACGGTGGGCGCCGCTTCGCCGGCGGCCGACGCCGAAATCTGCATGATGGCGGCGGATACGCTGGAGCGGCTCGGGATCGCCCGCGGCGATTACGTCATCAAGATCAACAGCCGCAAGGTGCTGGACGGAGTGATGAAGGCGATCGGCCTCGAGGGCGACGAGAACGCTGGCCGCCGCCTCACCGTGCTGCGCGCCATCGACAAGATGGACCGGCTCGGGCCGGAGGGCGTCAAGCTGCTGCTCGGCGCCGGCCGCAAGGACGAGAGCGGGGATTTCACCCGCGGCGCCGGCCTCGCCGACGACGCGGTCGACACCATTCTCTCCTTCACGCTCGGCGGACAATATAAGGACGGCGAGCCGCGCTTCGGCCTGTTCGAGCTGCTCGGCCGCAGCAATGTCGGAGCGGAAGGCGCGGAGGAACTGCTCGAAATCGAGGATCTCGTCCGCGACGCCGGCTTCGGGCCCGAGCGCATCCGCATCGATCCTTCTATCGTGCGCGGGCTCGAATATTACACTGGCCCGGTGTTCGAGGCGGATTTGACCTTCGAGACCAAGGACGAGAAGGGCCATCCCGTCCGCTTCGGCTCGGTCGGCGGCGGCGGCCGCTATGACGGGCTGATCGGCCGCTTCCGCTCCGAGAACACGCCGGCGACCGGATTTTCCATCGGCGTCTCGCGGCTCTATGCGGCGCTGAAGCTGGTCGGCAGCCCCATCGTCGCCGCCTCGCAGCGCATGGGGCCGGTGGTGGTGCTGGCGCTCGACCGCGATCGCATCGCCGATTATCAGCGCATGGTCGCCGCTCTGCGCAACGGCGGGGTGGCGGCCGAGCTCTATCTCGGCGCCTCGGGCATGAAGGCGCAGATGAAATACGCCGACAAGCGCAATGCGCCGGCGGTGGTGATCCAAGGCTCGGACGAGCGCGCCAAGGGCGAGGTGCAGATCAAGGATCTGATCGAGGGCGAACGCGCCAGTGCCGCCATCGCCACCAATGAGGAATGGAAAGCCGCCCGTCCTGCGCAATTCTCGACGCCCGAGAGCGAGCTGGTGACGGAGATCAAGGCGCTGCTGGCGAGACAGCGCGGCTGACTTTTCGAGCGGAATGACGAATCTGCTTTCCTTCTCCCACTTGTGGGAGAAGGTGGCCCGGCGAAGCCGGGTCGGATGAGGGCGATCCGGCTCCTGGATAGAAATAAGTTGAAGAGCGGAAGTTTATAGGACGCGCGCGAAGTCCGAGGCGCCCTCATCCGACCCCGCTTCGCGGGGCCACCTTCTCCCGCGGAGCGGGAGAAGAGAGAGCGCGCCCTTCCTCGACCGCTTCGCCACTCACTCGAAATCCGCGGGGTCGAAAACCCGGTGCGTCCGGCAGAATTCGCAGGTGACGCCGATCTTCCCGTCGTCGCCGACCATGTCGCGCCGATCCTCCAGCGGGAAGCTGCGTAAGAGATCGGCGACCTTCTCGGTCGAGCAGCGGCAGGCTTCGATCAGCTGCGTCGGTGGAAACACCATCACGCCGCGCTCGTGGAACAGCGAATAGAGCAGCCGCTCGCCCGAGAGCCCCGGGTCGACCAGCTCGTGATCCTGCGTCGTCGAAGCGAGCGAGAGACCCTCGATCCAGGCGTCGTCCTCCGCCGCCTCGGCCTCGGCGCCTTCCGGCGCGTCGCCGGGATCGAGATCGCGCGGGCGCTGCGTTGTCGGCAGATATTGCAGCAGCAGGCCGCCGGCCCGCCAGCTGCGGCCCGCCGGCGTCACGCTCTCGGCCACGGTGAGCTTCACGAAGCTCGGAATCTGCTCCGATTGGCGGAAATAGCGATGCGCCGCCTCGGTGAGGCTGTCGCCTTCGAGCGCCACCACGCCCTGATAGCGCGCGGCGTCGCCCGGACGCTCCACGGTGAGCGCCATATGGCCATGGCCGAGCAGCGCGCCCTGCGCCGCGCCCTCGGCGACACGGTCCGCGTCGAAACGGGCGAAGCCGCGCAGGCGGCCGGGCGCGTCGCAATCGACGACCAGCATGTCGACCGGCCCGTCGCTGCGCGTCTGCAGCTGAAAGCGGCCATGCGCCTCGAGCATGGAGCCGAGCAGCGCTGCGAGCGCGATCGCCTCGCCGAGGAGCCGCGCCACCGGCGGCGGATACTCATAATGCGTCAGAATCGAATGCGCCGCCGGCCCGAGCCGCACGAGTCGCCCGCGCAGATCGAGCGCATCGACCGCGAAGGGCAGAACGCTGTCGTCCTCGGCGATAGGCGAGGCGGGCCGGCCGATCGCGTCGCTGTCGCGCGTCACGGCGCCTCGGCTCCGAAGCACCAGGCGAGCACGCCCTTTTGCGCGTGAAGGCGGTTCTCCGCCTCGTCGAACACCACTGATTGCGGCCCGTCGATCACCTCGTCGGTGACCTCCTCGCCACGGTGGGCGGGCAGGCAATGCATGAAGATCGCGTGCTTATCCGCGGCGGCCATCAGCTTCGCGTTCACCTGGAAGGGGAACAGCAGCGCATGGCGGCGCGCCTCCTCCTCCTCGTCGCCCATCGACACCCAGCAGTCGGAAATCACCGCATCGGCGCCCGCCACCGCCTCGTAAGGATCGGCGGTCAGGTTCAGCGCGACACCATTGGCGCGGGCGAAATCGACGAGGGCGCCGGAGGGCGCGAGCTCGGGCGGGGTCGCCACATTGATCTTGAAGGAGAAGCGCTCCGCCGCATGAACCCAGCTCGCCAGCACATTATTGGCGTCGCCGGTCCAGGCCACGGTGCGGCCGGCGATCGGCCCGCGATGCTCCTCAAAGGTCAGCACATCGGCCATCACCTGGCAGGGATGCGAGAGCTTGGTGAGCCCGTTGATCACCGGCACGGTGGAAAAGCGCGCGAGCTCGGTGAGCTGGTCGTGCTCCAGAATGCGGATGACGATGGCGTCGACGAAGCGCGACAGCACGCGCGCCGTGTCGGCGATGGTCTCGCCGCGGCCGAGCTGCATCTCCTGGCCGGTGAGCATGATGGTGTCGCCGCCGAGCTCGCGCATGGCGAGATCGAAGGAGACGCGCGTGCGCGTCGACGGCTTGTCGAAGATCATCGCCAGCGCCTTGCCGGCGAGCGGCCGGAAGGCGGAGGGCGCGCCCTTCACGCGTCTCGCCTTGATCGCCGCCGCATTGTCCAGAATGCGGCGCAGCTCGGTCGCCGGAATCTGCGAAAGATCGAGGAAATGACGGGCGCCCGTCACCTGCGCATGGGCGGTCATCCTTGAGCTCCCGCTCGCTTCTCCTGCGCGAGCGAGGCGCAGGCGGTCTCGAGCCGCGCCACGCCTTCGGCGATCTCGCTCTCCGTGACGATCAGCGGCGGCAGCAGGCGCACGACATTGTCGCTCGCCGGAATGGTCAAGAGTCCCGCGGCGCGGGCCGCCGCGGCGAAAGCCATATTGGGAACGCGCGTCTTGACGCCGAACATCAGCCCTTCGCCGCGCACCTCTTCGATCACCTGCGGATAGCGATCCTCGAGCGCGGCGAGCTTCTGGCGGAACAGACCGCCGAGCTGCGCGACGCGCTCCAGAAAGCCCGGCTCCAGCACGATGTCCAGCACGGCGTTGCCGACCGCCGTGGCGAGCGGATTGCCGCCATAGGTCGAGCCATGGGCGCCGAGCGTCATGCCTTTGGCCGCCTCGGCCGTGGCGAGGCAGGCTCCGAGCGGAAAGCCGCCGCCGACGCCCTTGGCGAGCGCGGCGATGTCCGGCGCGACGCCGGAATGCTCGATGGCGAGAAAACGTCCGGTGCGGCCGACGCCGGTCTGCACCTCATCGACGACGAGCAGCAGGCCATGCTCGTCGCAGAGCGCGCGCAGGCCGGGAAGGAAGCCGGGCGGCGCGACGCGCACGCCGCCTTCGCCCTGGATCGGCTCCAGCAGCACGCCGGCGGTCTGCGGCGAGATCAGCGCGCGCACGGCGTCGAGATCGCCGAAAGGCGCCTGATCGAAACCGTCGACCGGCGGACCGAAGCCGTCGAGATATTTGGGATTGCCGCCGGCGGCGATGGTCGCCAGCGTGCGGCCGTGGAAGGCGCCCTCGAAGGTGATCAGCCGATAGCGTTCCGGCCGTCCGTTCGCCGCATGATATTTACGCGCGGTCTTGATCGCGCATTCGACCGCCTCGGCGCCGGAATTGGTGAAGAAGACAAGATCGGCGAAGCTCGCCTGCGCCAGCCGCTCGGCCAGCCGCTCGGCGGCGGGAATGCGGAACAGATTGGAGACGTGCCAGGGCGAGGCCGCGGCGGCGCTCAAGGTTCCGACGAGATGCGGATGCGCATGGCCGAGCGAGTTGACCGCGACTCCGGAGCCGAAGTCGAGATAGCGCTCGCCGTCGCTCGCGACGAGCCAGGCGCCTTCGCCCGTCTCGAAGGAGAGATCGGCACGCGGATAGGTCGGAAACAGCGCCGAGACCAAAGGGCGACTCCATTCGACGGCGCGTCGGCCTGGGAACGCGCAGCAGGGGCGAAAAATCAAAGTGCCGCCCCGAGGGGCGGCATCTCTCACGCGCCATTATTCTAGGGTCTCGCCCGACAGCGGTCAAATCTGTTTCGAGAGGCGCGCCGCTCGCAGGGTCGCGCGCAGCGGACGCGCAAGGATACCGCGCCGTCGCGAAAATGGGCCGCGCGCGCGCCGACGCATCCTTCGCGCAACGTCGGCAGGCAATATTGAGGCATTACGTTGTGGGGAACGTCCACGCCCCTTGCCAGGGACTCTTGCGCGTGATTCAACTCGTAGAGTAGCGTCTGCGTCGTCGCCCACGACATCCCGTGTGGCGCTTTTCAACCGAGTGCGAGTGCGTCGTATCGACTCCGGCCCGGCCGGTTGCGCGAGCGTTCGCCGATTCTTGCGGCAGGAACCAAGGTTAGACGAGGAGATCCTCATGTCCTGGACCGACGAGCGCGTCGAGCTGCTGCGCAAGCTCTGGAATGAAGGGCTCAGCGCCAGCCAGGTGGCGGCGGAGATCGGCGCGGGCATCACGCGCAACGCCGTCATCGGCAAGATCCATCGGCTCGGCCTCTCGCAACGCGCCAAGACGCCCGTCGCGGCGCGGCCCCGCGCCGCCAAGCCGCCGCGCCTGCAGCAACAGCAGCAGGGCGTCGGCGTCGCGGTTCGCGCGACGACCGTGAATGCGCCGAGCGTCGTCATGGGCAATGTCGCGCTGGCGCTGACGCCCTGCGCATTGCCACAGGCCGACGCCCGGCCACAGGAGGAAGTCGTGATTCCGCTCACCGAGCGCGTGACCATCATGGAGCTGCGCGAATCAATGTGCCGTTGGCCGATCGGCGATCCCACCTCGCCGGAGTTCCGCTTCTGCGGCGCGCGCACCCCCGGCGGCGCCGGCGGGCCCTATTGCGGCTTCCACGCTCAGGTCGCCTATCAGCCGGCCCAGGATCGTCGCCGGGCGCGCGACGACATGAAGACCGCGCGCATCGCCTGACTCATAGAGTGTGAGCAACGACAGCTCGGGCCGTCATTGCGAGCGGAGCGAAGCAATCCTTCAGCCCTGGGGCGGCCCCTGGATTGCTTTGTCGCTTCGCTTCTCGCAATGACGTGTGGCGGCTTTTCGTGACGAGCGCTTCATCCGAAGACTCAATGCGCCAGCGCCTTGACGATCGACTCGACGGTCTTCTTGGCGTCGCCGAACAGCATCATCGTGTTCGGACGGAAGAACAACTCGTTCTCGACGCCGGCATAGCCCGAGCCCATGCCGCGCTTTAAAAACAGCACCGTCTTCGCCTTCTCCACATCGAGGATCGGCATGCCATAGATCGGCGATTGCGGATCGGTCTTGGCGGACGGATTGGTGACGTCATTGGCGCCGATGACGAAGGCGACATCGGCCTGGGCGAATTCCGAATTAATGTCCTCGAGCTCGAACACCTCGTCATAGGGCACATTGGCTTCGGCGAGCAGCACATTCATATGGCCGGGCATGCGGCCGGCCACCGGATGAATGGCGTATTTGATCTCGACGCCCTCCTTCTTCAGCAGGTCCGCCATCTCGCGCAGCGCGTGCTGCGCCTGCGCCACCGCCATGCCATAGCCGGGCGCCACGATCACCTTGCCGGCGTTCTGCATGATATAGGCGGCGTCCTCGGCCGAGCCCTGCTTCACGGGGCGCTTCTCCACCGCGCCCGCGGCCGCCGCCTGCTCGCCGCCGAAGCCGCCGAGAATGACGGAGACGAAGGAGCGGTTCATCCCCTTGCACATGATGTAGGAGAGGATCGCGCCCGAGGAGCCGACCAGCGCGCCGGTGATGATGAGCGCGAGATTGCCCAGCGTGAAGCCGATGCCGGCCGCCGCCCATCCCGAATAGGAATTGAGCATCGACACGACGACCGGCATGTCGGCCCCGCCGATCGGGATGATCAGCGTCACGCCGAGAGCGAGCGACACGAGGATGATGAGAAACAGCCAGAAGCCGCTCTCGCTCATCGCGAACAAGATGATGAAGCCGACGAGCGCGACGCCGAGCAATATGTTGATCGTGTGACGCTCGGGCAGCAGGATCGGCTTGCCGGTCATGCGCTCGTCGAGCTTCAAGAAGGCGATCACCGAGCCGGTGAAGGTGATGGCGCCGATGGCGGCGCCGATCGACATTTCGAACAGGCTGCCGGCTTCGATATGTCCCGGCATGCCGATGCCGAAGGCCTGCGGCGCGAAGAAGGCGCTACCGGCGACGAGCACGGCGGCGAGGCCGACGAGCGAATGGAAGAAGGCCACGAGCTGCGGCATCTTCGTCATCTCGACATGCTTCGCCACATAGGCGCCGACGCCGCCGCCGGCTCCCGCGCCGATCACGATCAGGATCAGACCGCCGAGCGTCGGCAGGCGCAGCAGCAGCGTCGTCGCGACGGCGACGCCCATGCCGATCATGCCGTAGAGATTGCCCTGCCGCGAGGTCGCCGGCGAGGAGAGGCCGCGCAGCGCCAGGATGAACAATATGCCGGCGGCGAGATAGAGAAGGACGGCGAGATTGGCGCTCATCGCGGATCACCCCTTCTTCTTGTACATCGACAGCATTCGCTCGGTGACGAGGAAGCCGCCGAATATGTTCACGCTGACGAGGGCGAGCGCGATAAAGCCGAGCCAGCGCGCGACCGAGGAGCCGCCGCCGGCGTCGGCCGCCGCATCGACGCCGACCGAGAGCAGCGCGCCGACGACGATCACCGAGGAAATGGCGTTGGTCACCGACATCAGCGGCGTGTGCAGCGCCGGCGTCACCGACCACACCACATAATAGCCGACGAACACCGCGAGGGCGAAGATCGCCAGCCGAAACACCACCGGGTCGACGGCGCCGGCGAGCCCGTGCGAGGAAGCCGCCGCGGCCACTTGCGCGAGCTGATCGGAATAGGTCTGCGCCTGCTCGGCCAGATGGCGCGTCGCCTCCGCCGCTTGACGAGCCGAATCGAGCAATTGCTGGGTCGTGTCGCTTGCCATGTCAAAACGCCCTTTCTCTCGCTGAACCAGAGAACGCCGCGTCTCGCGGCGCTCCTGCCGCTCACGCCTTGGGCGCGAAGCGCGGGTCGATCACGGCGCCGTCGCGGGTGAGCGCGGTCGCCTTCACCAGCTCGTCCTGCCAGTCGATCGCCAGCGTCTTGGTCTCCTTGGAGATCAAGGTCTCGACGAAGGCGAGCAGGTTCTTGGCGTAGAGGCTGGAGGCCGTCGCGGGCAGGCGGCCCGCGAGATTGACGGCGCCGACGATTTTCACCCCGGAGTCGATCACAATTTCGCCGGGCTTGGTCAATTCGCAATTGCCGCCGCGCTCGGCCGCGAGATCGACGATCACCGAGCCGGCCCGCATCGAGCGCGCCATCGCCGCCGAGATCAGCTTCGGCGCCGGCCGGCCGGGAATGAGCGCGGTGGTGACGACGATATCCTGCTTGGCGATATGCGCCGAGACCAGTTCCGCCTGCGCGGCCTGGTATTCGGGCGACATCTCCTTGGCGTAGCCGCCGCCGGTCTCGGCCTGGCGGAACTCGTCGTTCTCGACGGCGATGAATTTCGCGCCGAGCGATTCGACCTGCTCCTTGGTCGCCGGCCGCACATCGGTCGCCGAGACGATGGCGCCGAGCCGCCTCGCGGTGGCGATCGCCTGCAATCCGGCGACGCCGACGCCCATCACAAAAAATTTGGCGGCGGGAACGGTTCCCGCCGCCGTCATCATCATCGGAATGGCCCGGCCATATTCGGCCGCCGCGTCTATGACCGCGCGATAGCCCGCGATATTGGCCTGGGAGGACAGAACGTCCATCGCCTGCGCGCGCGTGATGCGCGGCATGAGCTCCATGGCGAAGGCGGCGACCCCCGACGCCGCGAGCTGCTGGAGCTCCTTCTCATGTCCGAAGGGGTCTACGATGGCGACGACGGCGGCGCCTCTCGCGGCGCCCGCCACCTCGGCCGCGGAGGGCCGGCGCACGCGCAGCACGATTTCCGCATTGTCGACGGCGCCGGCGGCGCTCTCGGCGATGCTCGCGCCGGCGGCGACGTAATCGGCGTCGGCGAAACCGGAGGCCGTTCCGGCTCCGGACTGGACGATCACCTCGGCGCCGAGGGCTTTGAATTTTTTTACGGTCTCTGGCGTCGCAGCGACGCGCGTCTCATTCTTGTCGGACTCGGCGGGAACAGCAATGCGCATGACGAACTCCTTGTTCGCAGGCGCTCGCACACCCTTTTATCGGGCGAAGCGCCTCGCGGGTCGGCGTTTGTCTCGAGGCTGTCTGAAGAAAATTTCGTGAGCTCAGTGGGCCACGAAGAAGAAGAGGAGCAGCAGCGTGACGACACAAGCGGCGGTCGAAACCTTCAGCAGCGTCAAAAAGCCCTTGTAGGTGGCCTCGTGCTCGGCGAATTCCGCGCTGGACGCGACCTTGTGATGCTCGCCCATGTCTCTCCCCCTTTCCGATTTCGCCATCGTCCGTCGAGGGACGAGGCGCGCGTCATGCTAGACGAGCGCGGCCGATCCTGCAACCGCACGCGCGTCGCAGATTCGCTTCTCGAGACCCGAACGCGCGGATCGCCGTCGCTCTTTCGAGGCGCCGCTCTATCTCTCCGCATGACGGGACGGGATCGGCTGGGGTCAATGGCTCGCGACACGCTTCTCATCGATCTCGCGCTGCAGGGCGGCGGCGCGCATGGGGCTTTCACCTGGGGCGTGCTCGAGCGTCTCATCGAGGAGCCATGGCTGCGCATCGACGGCGTCTCCGGCACGTCGGCCGGAGCAATGAACGCCGCTGTGCTGATCGACGGCTTGTGCGCGGGCGGCGTCGAGGGCGCCTGCGCCGCGATGGAGCGCTTCTGGCGCCGCGTCGCCGAGGCCGCGCGTTTCAGCCCGTTGCAGCGCAGCCCGCTCGACGTGCTGCTCGGACGCTGGACGCTCGATAATTCCCCGGCCTTTCTGGCGATGGACGTCGCCTCACGCTTCCTCTCGCCCTATGACCTCGACCCTATCGGCTCCAATCCGCTGCGCGACATCTTGCGCGAGACCATCGATTTCGAGCGTCTCGCTCGCGCGCCGATCAAGCTCTTCGTCACCGCGACCAATGTCGCGACCGGGCAGGCGCGCGTGTTCCGCAACGCCGATCTCACGGCGGAGGCGCTGCTCGCCTCGGCCT
The DNA here is from genome assembly GCF_002752655.1 of Methylosinus trichosporium OB3b. NCBI lineage: Bacteria > Pseudomonadati > Pseudomonadota > Alphaproteobacteria > Hyphomicrobiales > Methylocystaceae > Methylosinus > Methylosinus trichosporium. The sequence continues at coordinate 2,739,655 of NZ_CP023737.1, forward strand.
GTCTGCCGACCCTGTTCCGGGCGGTGGAGATCGACGGCGAAGCCTATTGGGACGGCGGCTATTCCGGCAATCCGACCATAACGCCGCTGGTGCGCGAATGCGCGTCGCAGGATACGATCCTCATTCAGATCAATCCGGTCGAGCGCCGCGGCGCGCCGCGCTCGGCGATCGACATCTCCAACCGCCTCAACGAGATCGCCTTCAACTCGCCGCTGCTGAAAGAATTGCGCATGATCGCGCTGCTGCGCGAGGTCGCCGATCCCGGCCATTGCGAGGGCGCGCGCTGGGCGGCGATGCGCATCCACGCCATCGCCGCCGACATGGCGGCGCAGCTCGGCGCCTCATCGAAGTTAATCGCCGAATGGGAGTTTCTCTCCATGCTCCGTGAGGAAGGACGGCGCCGGGCGGAGCAGTTCCTCGAATCGAGCGCCGGTGATCTCGGCCGGCGCTCAAGCTTCGATCTCGACGCTCTGCTGCGAAATGTCTGAGCCGCGCCGCGGCTCCGCGTCCTATAATGCGGATCGGACGGCGACTGGTCTCGAGACGCCGAGCAAGGGGCGATGAAATGACGAGATATCTGCACACGATGATCCGCGTCGGCGATCCCGAGGCGACGATTCGCTTCTTCGAGCTGCTGGGCCTGAAGGAGACGCGGCGGATGGAGAATCCGGCCGGGCGCTTCACGCTGATCTTTCTGGCGGCGCCGGAGGATGCGAGGGAGAGCGGCGGCCGGCCGGGTTCGGAGGTCGAGCTCACCTATAATTGGCCGACGGAGGGCGTCGAGCCGGAGAGATACGAGGGCGGCCGCAATTTCGGCCATCTCGCCTATGAGGTCGAGGATATCTACGCCACATGCGCGCGGCTGATGGCGGCCGGGGTGACGATCAACCGCCCGCCGCGCGACGGCAACATGGCCTTTGTGCGCACGCCGGACGGCATTTCGGTCGAGCTGCTCCAAGCCGGCGAGCGCCTGGCGCCGGCCGAGCCCTGGGCCTCCATGGCCAACACCGGCGTCTGGTGAGAAGGCGCGGCGGTTCGCCCGCCGCGCCCTTCGGATTATTGATCGCCGCCCAGCGAGGCCTTGGCGCGCTGCCACCAGCCGCCCTTCTTCGGCCGGTCAGGATCGGCCTGGGTGATGACGGTTTCGGTCGGCTCGCGCGGGGGCGGCGGCGCGGCGGCCTCATGGATCGGCTCCGGCGCAGGCTCTGGCGCTCGCGTCTCGGCCGCGGCGGCCGGCGGCGCTTCGGCGCTCGGGGCCTCACGGGCCGGCGCCTCGTCACTCGAAGCCTCTTGCGTCGAAACTTCTCGCCTCGGCGCCTCGATCGGCGTGTCGGCCGCCGGCGGAGCGGCCGGCTCCGCGGCGCTCACAGGCGCCGGAGCCTCGGGCGTCGGCTCGGGCGTCGGCTCGACTGGAGCGAGCGCTATGGCCTCCGCATCCGCTCCATTTGCGGCGTCGGCGGCTTCGCCCTCGAGCGGCAGGCCCTGGTCGCGATATTCCTGCCCCAGCGGCGTGGAGCGCGTCCAACGACCGGCGCGGCGACGGCCGCCGCGGCTGCCCCGCTCGTTCGGCCGCGAGCCTTCGCCCGTCTGCGTCGGAACGCCGTCGATCTCGGCGACCATCGCCAGCCCTTCGTCGGAAGGCTGCTCGGCGCCCGGCTGGGCGGCCACGCCGTCGCCGCCTCCGAGCCCATTGCCGCGACCCCGGCGGCGACGGCGGCGGCGCGAGCGCTGCTGGCTGTCGGCGTCGTCGTCGCCGAGCTGCGGCGGTCGCTGGGCGGCGACCGGACGCTCCTCGCGCTCGCGCGCCTCGAGCTCGGTCGTCTCCACCTCGTCGATCTCCTCGATCTCGTCCTCGAGATCGACCGGCGGCGCGCCGGCGCGCAGCGGCTGCTGCGCCGCCGGCAGCTCGCGCACGCCGCTCGCCGGCTCGCCGCGCTCCAGCGCGTGATAGGATGTGCCGGTCAGGCTGTCGTCCGCCGAGACCGTGATGGCGACGCCGAAGCGCCGCTCCAGCCCCTGCAGATGCGTGCGCTTCTGATTGAGGATGTAGAGCGCCACCACCGTGCGGGTGCGCAGGATGATGTCATGCGCCGCGCTCTTGATGAGTGCGTCCTCGAGCACGCGCAGCACATGCAGCGCGATCGAGGCGGTGGAGCGCACCGTGCCGGCGCCGGCGCAATGCGGACACGGCACCGTCGAGCCTTCGAGAACGCCGGCGCGGATGCGCTGGCGCGACATTTCAAGCAGGCCGAAATGCGAGATGCGGCCGACCTGGATGCGGGCGCGGTCGTTCTTCAGCGCGTCCTTCAGCCGGCGCTCGACGGCGCGATTGTTGCGGCCCTCCTCCATGTCGATGAAATCGACGACGATGAGGCCGGCGAGATCGCGCAGGCGCAGCTGGCGGGCGACCTCGTCGGCCGCCTCCAGATTGGTGCGCAGCGCCGTGTCCTCGATATTGTGCTCGCGCGTGGAGCGGCCCGAGTTCACATCGATGGCGACCAGCGCCTCGGTCTGATTGATGACGAGATAGCCGCCCGACTTCAGCGTCACCTGATTGGAGAACAGCGCATCGAGCTGCGACTCGGCGCCGGCCGAGGCGAAGATCGGCGTCGGCTCGCGATAGAGCCGGACATTCTTCGCATGGCTCGGAATGAGCATGCGCATGAAGTCCTTGGCCTCGCGATAGGACTCCTCCCCCGAGACGATCACCTCCTCGACGTCGCGGCCATAGAGGTCGCGAATGGCGCGCTTGATCAGCGAGCCTTCCTCATAGACGAGCGTCGCGGCGCTGGAGCGCAGCGTCAGCTCGCGCACGCTCTCCCACATGCGCAGCAGATATTCGAAGTCGCGCTTGACCTCGGCCTTGGTGCGCGTCGCGCCGGCGGTGCGCAGGATGACGCCCATGCCCTCCGGCACCTCGAGCTCCTGCACGATCTCCTTGAGGCGCTTGCGGTCGGCTCCGTCGGTGATCTTGCGGGAGATGCCGCCGCCGCGGGCGGTGTTGGGCATCAGCACCGAATAGCGGCCGGCGAGCGAGAGATAAGTGGTGAGCGCCGCGCCCTTGTTGCCGCGCTCCTCCTTGACGACCTGCACGAGCAGCACCTGGCGGCGCTTGATGACCTCTTGAATCTTGTACTGCCGGCGCGGACGTGTGGCGCGGTAGGGCGCCTCGTCCATGGCGTCGCCGCCGATATGCTCGACATGCTCTTCTTCGTCTTCGTGCTCTTCTTCGTCCTCGCGCTCCTCGTCGCCCACGCGGCGGCGAGCTTCCCCGCGCTCGTGCTCGTGCTCCTCGTCGCGCTCGTCCTGACGGCGGGCCTTCAGCTCGTGGTCGCGCTCGAGATCGACCGGCGGCTCCTCGACATGGCCGCTCTCGACGACGCTGAAGCCTTCCGGATCGACCGAGATCGGCTCGGCCGCCTCGCCATGCGGGGCTTCGGCCGGCTCGACGGCCACGGTCTCCGACGGCGCTTTCTCGCTCGCGGTCGCAGCGGCGAGGGCGTCGCCCTGGTCCGCGGGCTCGGACTCGGCCGCGGAGGATTCGATGGGCGCGAGCGCCTCGATCGATTCTGGCGCCTCTCCTGCTTCCTCGTCCGCGGGAGCGTTTTCGGACGTGACGCTGTCGCCCGAGGCGGCGCGCTTCTCGGCGCTGTCATGGCGGCGCCGGGAGCGGCGGCGGCCGCCATGGGCGCGCGGCTCCTCGTCCTCCTGCTGATGCGCGCGGCTCTCCTCCTCGAGGAGGGCGATGCGGTCGGCGACCGGGATTTGGTAATAGTCGGGATGGATCTCGGCGAAGGCGAGGAAGCCGTGACGATTGCCGCCGTAGTCGACGAAGGCCGCCTGCAGCGACGGCTCCACGCGCGTGACCTTGGCGAGATAGATGTTGCCGCGCAACGGCTTCTTGTCGGCGGCTTCGAAGTCGAATTCCTGGACGCGGTTACCGCGCAGCACCACCACCCGGGTCTCTTCCGGGTGGGATGCGTCGATGAGCATTTTGTTGGCCATGAGAAACTCTTTGCCGCGTGACGCGAGGCGACGCCGGCGGTCGGAACGAAGGTCCGGGTGGGGACGATGCGACCGGAATCCGGCGAAGCGTCGGCGATCCGACGCGTGTTTTCGAGGGAGAGGAGTGAATCGCGAAACTTCGGGAACGCGAGCCGGCCCTGCGGCCGGCGGACAAAACGAGGAGCAAATCCGGCGAGCCGGATCTGGAGCCGTCGGTGAGACGTCCATGGAAGGCGGCGCGCGCCGACGCGTCCTCCGCTCGCGCGCGGAGCGCGAAGCGAGGGGTCGATGCGCGGCATGTCATGGACGTCGCCATGAGCTCGTTACAAAAACCTGTTTCGCGGCGCTTCGGCTGCGCCCGTCTGTCCCGATCTGCGCTCGCAAGAAGCGCGACCCGAGCTTTTGGCGCCGCAGTCTGCGCCGCCCCGTTCACCGGAGCGGTTCCGCGACCTGCTGTCGTTCGGGGCCCGGGCGCAGGACGCGCCGGCCCCTCCACGGAACATTTCCTACATAATGTCTGGACGACAGAATCGCAAGTTTGGGCTCGCGCGTCCGGGCGGCGACGGACAATGGTCACCTTTCCGCCGCGCTCGGCCGCGCCGTCGGACCGGCTGAGACCCCTTCGAGCAGCAGCAGAACCACGCCGAGGAAAATCGCCGCATCGGCCACATTGAACACGTAATTGGCCAGCGGTCCGACCGGCAAGGCCGTGTGAAAGAAGAAGAAATCGGCGACGGCGCCGAATCGCAGCCGATCCGCGACATTGCCGAGCGCGCCGCCCACGACGAAGCCGAGCGCCGCCGCCGTCAGCCGCCGCGGCGCGCGCCACAGCCAGAAGACGAGGCAGCCGACCACCGAGGCCTGGAACAGAATCAGCAGCAATCGCGTCCCCGCCGTCTGCGAGGCGAGCAGAGAATAAGAGACGCCCTTGTTCCAGGAGAGCACGACGTCGAGAAAGGACGTGAGTCGAACCGGCTGCCGCTGGGCGATGTCGAATACATTCAGCATGAAAAATTTATGCGCCTGATCGAGCGTGAGCGCGATGAACGCGGCCACGGCGCCGAGGGCGCGCGGCGAGGGTGGGGAGAAGGTGAGAAACAAGAATGCCTCCTCTTTTCGGACGGCGGCGATCGGCGGACGCCCGAGCTCTACATAGAGCGAGACCGGCGTGTCGGCAAAAAGGGGGACGATACGAAGAGCGAGCGCCGGGCGGGTTCATCGCCAGACCGCGAAGAAATGATGCGGCGGTCCGGCGCCGCCTCCGAGCGCGAGATCGTCGGCCGCGGCCAACGCGTCCTCGAGCCAGGCCTTCGCCGCGGCCACGGCTTCGGCGAGTGCGTCGCCATAAGCGAGGCGCGCGGCGATCGCGGCGGAGAGCGCGCAGCCGGTGCCATGGGTGTTGCGCGTCGCGACGCGCCGTCCGTGGAATTCGTGGATATGCGCGCCGTCGAAGAGGATATCGACCGGTTCGCCCTCGAGATGCCCGCCCTTCACGAGCGCCGCCTGCGCTCCGAGCCCGACGAGCGCCCGCGCTTGCTCGGCCATCTGCCGCGGATCGCGCGCCGCCTCGCCGCCGAGCAGCGCCGCCGCCTCGCCGAGATTGGGCGTGACCAGCCTCGCCAGCGGCAGCAGCTGCGACCGCGCCGCTGCGACGAGGCCAGGGCCGCCGAGGGCGTCGCCATGGGTCGAGACCAGCACGGGATCGAGGACGATGACGCTCGCTCCGCCGCGGGTCAGCGCATCGGCGACCGCCGCGGCGATGTCCGGCTCCGCCACCATGCCGATCTTCACCGCATCGACGGCGATGTCGGCGAAGATCGCGTCGATCTGCGCCGTGACGACGGCTGGAGCAAGGGCGTGAACGAGGCCGACGCCGCGCGTGTTCTGCGCGGTGAGCGAGGTCACCGCGGCCATGGCGTAGCAGCGCAGCGCGGAAATGGTCTTGATGTCGGCCTGCACGCCGGCGCCGCCGCTCGGATCGGAGCCGGCGATCGAGAGGACCTTGGGAATTGGCGGCGCCATGCCGGCCTCCCGTGAGTTGTCAGCCGCGCGGCAGCGTCAGCACGCCGGCGCCGCCCGCCTCGTCGCCGACGACGAGGCGGGCGCCTTTCGCGTCCCAGACGAGCGTCGAGACGCGCTGCGCGCTCCCCTCGCCTTGCCGCCGCGCCAGCAGCTCGGCGCCGTCGGTCAGCCGGCACAACAGCACCATGCCGTCCTCATAGCCGACGGCGACGACGAGGGCGGTCGGATGAAAGGCGACGCGCGACACTTTGATCTGCGAGCGCACGCCGCATTCGCGCGGCGACTGGCCCATCGGCCCGTCCTTGCCCTGGAACGGCCAGACGATGCAGGCGTCGGCTCCGGAAGTGGCGAGCCATTTGCCGTCCGCCGACCAGGACAAAGAGCGGGTCTTCGCCGGATAGCCGGCCATGCGCAGATTCTTGCCGTCGGCGACGCGCCAGCCGTGCAGCATGTTCTCCTGCATCGAGGTCAGCACGAATTTGCCGTCCGGCGAGACCGCCGCGTCGAGATGCGAGCCTTTCCATTCGAGCGTCTCCGGCGCGGCGGCGGCGTTGGGGAACCATAGGCTCGCCCCATTATAATGCGCGATGGCGAGCCGATAGCCCTTGGGGAAGAAGGCGATCCCGCGCGAGGTCGAGGGCAGCTCCAGCGTCTTGACCTCGCCCTTGGGCGAGCGGACGCGCAGCTCGCGCCCCGCCGACCAGGCGATGGTCCCATCGGCGCGCGCGGCGAGAGCGTCGATCCAGCGGCCTTTTTGGTCGGCGACGATCTCGCTCACGCCCGCGGCGTCGGTGGCGACCACGCGACCGTCGTCGCCGCCGGTGATGAGGCGCCGGCCATCGGTCGCCGCGACCAGAATCGCGCCGTCCTCATGCGCCGCGACGGCGCGCGGCTCGCTGGCGCCGCAGATCAGCACGCGCCCGTCGGCCAGGGCGAAGACCGGGGCGTCGCCGAGAAAGCCGGCGTCGACGACGCCGGCTCCGGCGGAGATCGGCGTGAAAGATTCGGTCAGGGAGGTCGGTGCGGCGGTCACGTCTCTGCTCGTCTGTCGCGTTCGATGCCGGGCCTCTATAGACCGAAATGCGGGCGCGGCGACAATTATCCCTCCCTCACCGGAACGAGGAGATCAGTGACAAGCCTTTCCGCCGGAGTGTCGCAAGGCGTGTTGCGATAGATCTCGAGCGCTGGCCGATCGTCCGGCTCATGGCCGCTCGACGGAAGCCACTCGCCATAGAGGTTTTGAAAGGCGCCGGCGATGTCGGAATAGGGGCCGACATGCCGATAGGAGGCGTAGCGGCCGCCGGGAATGTCGAGGATGCGCAGGTCGCCGGCGCCTTCGAAGCCCGCGGGAAAGAAGAGGCCGGCATAATAACGAAAGCCGCATTCGGCCTCCGGATCGTCATAGCTTACGCCGATCGGACAGAGAGGACTGCCGGCGAGGCCGGCCCGCTCGTGCCAGCGCCACAGCCGCGCCCATGTCTCTGGAATGGTGGCGACAGCTCCCTCATGCGCCAGAGCGTGAGCGCGGATCGCCGCCTGCTCGATGATTTCGACATTCATGGACGGGTCCTTTCTCTCGAGGATGACTGGCGCCGGAAAGCTGAAGTCTCGCGGCGCGACGGGGTGTGCGGCGCGTTTCATGACGCTACGAATAGACGAGCGCCGCGCGCGGCGCATTGCAGGAGTTCCGCTTTTTTTTCTGTACTGGGGTCGATGCGACAATCGGCGCGCGGTCTTGTTCTCGCGCCGCGCCGATGCGAGAGAGGATCGAGCGATGATCGAAAAGGAGTTCCTCGAATGAAGCCGATGTTCGGATGCGCGCGCGTCATCGTTTTTTCGGCCTGTCTCACCGCCGCGGGCGCCCTCGCGCAGGAGAAAGCCGCGCACGGCCATATGCACATGACGCAGAAGGACATGCGCAGCGAGCTCGATTTTCCGCCGCCGATGCGCCAGCATATGCTGTCGCAGATGCGCGCTCATCTCGAGGCGCTGCAGGCCATATTGGCCGCGCTCGGCGCCGGCGATCCGGGCAAGGCCGGCGACATCGCCGACAAGCGGCTCGGGCTCGGCGCGCCGGGAGCCGCGGCCTGCGATCCATCTGCGAAAGGCGATGATCCGATGGCGGCCATGATGGGCGCGCATATGCCGCCGGAAATGCGCGAGATGGGCATGGCCATGCACAGCTCGGCGAGCGCCTTCGCCGCCGTGGCGGCCAAGGCGCGCGAGACCGGCGATTTGAGACCCGCTCTCGCCGCCCTCGCGACCGTGACCGAGAATTGCGCCGCCTGCCATTCGGCGTTCAAGCTGCGTTAGGGACGCAACCCACCAGCGCGACATTTTCTTGCAAGACCGCCGCAAGGCGGCTATCTTGGCCGTCGACTCGGCCTCTGGCCGAATGACCGAGGACTGAAGCTTTGGCGATTCCCGCCACCAGAGAGATCGACGCGACGCGCTCCTCGGCGCGCAAGATCGCGCGTCTGCTTCCCGGCCTGCTGCTTCTTAGTCGCCCCTGAGAGCCTGCAGGGCCATGCGCCCAGGCGTTCAGGGGATCGAGACGGGAACTTCCAATCGACAGCCGGCCTAGCCGCCGGACGCAGCAGTTCAGGACCCGAGATCATGACCCAATCCGTCACTCCCGCGACCGACGCCGATCGCGTCGTCATTTTCGACACCACTCTGCGCGACGGCGAGCAGTCGCCCGGCGCCTCCATGACCTTCGAGGAGAAGCTCGAGGTCGCCGATGTTCTGGACGCTCTGGGCGTCGACATTATCGAGGCCGGCTTCCCGATCGCCAGCCAGGGCGATTTCGACTCTGTGTTCGAGATCGCCAAGCGCGCGAAGAACGCCACCATCGCCGGTCTCGCCCGCGCCAGCGCCAAGGACATCGACCGCTGCGGCGAGGCGCTGCGCCCCGCCCGCAACGCGCGCATCCACACCTTCATCTCCACCTCGCCGGTCCATATGAAATACAAGCTCCAGATGGAGCCGGAAAAAGTGCTGGAGATGATCGCGTCATCCGTCTCTCGCGCGCGCAATCATGTCGCCGACGTCGAATGGTCGGCCGAGGACGGCACCCGCACCGAGCATGATTTCCTCTGCCGCTGCGTCGAGACGGCGATCGCCGCCGGCGCGACGACGATCAATATTCCGGACACTGTCGGCTATTCGACGCCGCAGGAATATGAGGCGCTGTTCCGCATGGTGCGCGAGCGCGTGCCCAATTCGGACAGAGCGATCTTCTCGGTCCATTGCCACGACGATCTCGGCCTCGCCGTCGCCAACTCGCTGGCCGGCGTGCGCGGCGGCGCGCGGCAGATCGAATGCACGATCAACGGCATCGGCGAGCGCGCCGGCAACGCCGCGCTGGAAGAGGTGGTGATGGCGATGCGCACGCGTCCCGACGCGCTGCCGTTCCACACCGGCATCGACGCCAAGATGCTGACCCGCGCGTCGAAGCTGGTCTCGGCGGTGACCTCCTTCCCGGTGCAATACAATAAGGCGATCGTCGGCCGGAACGCCTTCGCGCATGAGAGCGGCATCCATCAGGACGGCATGCTGAAAAATGCGCATACGTATGAAATCATGACGCCGGAGAGCGTCGGCGTCACCAAGACGTCGCTGGTGATGGGCAAGCACTCCGGCCGTCACGCCTTCAAGGAGAAGCTGAAGGAGCTGGGCTATGAGCTCGGCGAGAATGCGCTGGAGGACGCGTTCAAGCGCTTCAAGGATTTGGCCGACCGCAAGAAGCTGGTCTATGACGAGGACATCGTCGCTCTGGTCGACGACGAGATCGTGACCGCCAACGACCATATCAAGGTCGCCGCGCTCACCGTCATCGCCGGCACCAATGGCCCGCAGAGCGCGGCGCTGACGCTCGACATAGACGGCGAGAAGAAGACGCATCAGGCGACCGGCAACGGCCCGGTCGACGCCATCTTCAACGCCATCAAGGCGCTGGCGCCGCATGACGCCAAGCTCGAATTGTTCCAGGTGCATGCCGTCACCGAAGGCACCGATGCCCAAGCGGAAGTCTCCGTGCGTCTTTCGGAAGACGGCAAATCGGTCACCGGCCGCGGCGCCGATCCGGATACTCTGGTCGCCTCGGCCCGCGCCTATGTGGCGGCGCTGAACCGGCTGATGGTGAAGCGCGCCAAGACGAAGCCCGAGGCGATGAAGGCGGGCTGAGCGTCGCCTGATCCGTGTTTTTGTGGGGGGCGCGGCGACGCGCCCCCTTTCATTTTGCCGAATGGCCCGAAATTCTCTAGAAGGTCGGCGCAAGACACGCCGTCATTGCGAGGAGCGAAGCGACGAAGCAATCCAGAGCCGCGCCCCACGGCTCTGGATTGCTTCGCTTCGCTCGCAATGACGCCCCGCGGTCGCCCGTCATCGACTCCAATCGAAGGAAGCGCGAAATGCCGTCGCTCGACAGTTTCAAAGCCCTCGACACGCTAAAGGTCGGAGACGACGCTTATCATTATTTCTCGCTGAAGGCCGCGGAGGCCAACGGCCTCACCGGCGTCGCGCGTCTCCCCTATTCGCTGCGCGTGCTGCTCGAGAATCTGCTGCGCAACGAGGACGGCCGCTCGGTCACGAAAGAACATATCGAAGGTTTCTCCAAATGGCTGACCGAGAAGGGCAAGGCCGAGCGCGAGATCGCCTTCCGCCCCGCGCGCGTGCTGATGCAGGATTTCACCGGCGTGCCGGCCGTCGTCGATCTCGCGGCGATGCGCGACGCTTTCGTCGCGCTCGGCGGCGATCCGCAGAAGATCAATCCGCTCGTGCCGGTCGATCTCGTCATCGACCACTCCGTCATCGTCGACGAGTTCGGCACTAGAAAAGCGCTCGACGCCAATGTCGAGCTCGAATATGAGCGCAATGGCGAGCGCTATCGCTTTCTGAAATGGGGCCAATCCTCCTTCGACAATTTCCGCGTGGTGCCGCCCGGCACGGGCATTTGCCATCAGGTCAATCTCGAATTTCTCGCCCAGACGGTCTGGACGAAGAAGGAGAAGACCCGCAACGCCGACGGCAAGAAGGAGACGATCGAATACGCTTATCCCGACACTCTGGTCGGCACCGATTCGCACACCACAATGGTGAACGGCCTCGCCGTGCTGGGCTGGGGCGTCGGCGGCATCGAGGCGGAAGCGGCCATGCTCGGCCAGCCGCTGTCGATGCTGATTCCGGAGGTCGTCGGCTTCGAGCTGACGGGCGAACCCAAAGAGGGCGTGACCGCCACCGACATCGTGCTGACCGTCACGCAAATGCTGCGCAAGAAGGGCGTCGTCGGCAAATTCGTCGAGTTCTTCGGCAAGGGCCTCGCGCATCTCTCGCTCGCCGATCGCGCCACCATCGCCAATATGGCGCCGGAATATGGCGCGACCTGCGGCTTCTTCCCGGTCGACGCGGAGACGCTCGACTATCTCAAAATGTCCGGCCGCTCCAATTCGCGCATCGATCTCGTCGAGGCCTACGCCAAGGCGCAAGGGCTGTTCCGCGAGGCCGACACGCCCGATCCCGAATTCACCGACACGATCTCGCTCGACCTCGCATCGGTCGTTCCCTCGCTCGCCGGGCCGAAGCGCCCCGAAGGCCGCGTCGCGCTCGAGGATGTGGGAACGGCTTTCGCGAGCGCGCTCGCGAGCGAATATAAGAAGACCGGCGATATCGCGCAGCGCTTTGCGGTCGAGGGAACGAATTACGATCTCGGCCATGGCGATGTGGTGATCGCCGCCATCACCTCCTGCACCAACACGTCCAATCCGAGCGTGCTGATCGGCGCCGGACTCCTCGCGCGCAACGCCCATGAGCGCGGGCTGAAGGCAAAACCCTGGGTGAAGACCTCGCTCGCGCCGGGAAGCCGCGTCGTCGCCGAATATCTCGATAAGGCCGGGCTGCAGAAGGACCTCGACAAGCTCGGCTTCAATCTCGTCGGCTTCGGCTGCACCACCTGCATCGGCAATTCCGGCCCGCTGCCGGCGCCGGTGTCGAAATCGATCAACGATCATGATCTCGTCGCGGCGGCGGTGCTCTCGGGCAATCGCAATTTCGAGGGGCGCGTCAATCCGGATGTGCAGGCCAATTATCTCGCCTCGCCGCCGCTCGTCGTCGCTTTCGCGCTCGCCGGCTCGGTGACCAAGGACCTCACCAAAGAGCCGCTCGGGACCGACAAGCAGGGCGAGCCGGTATTCCTGCGCGACATCTGGCCGAGCAATGCGGAAATCCAGAAATTCATCCGCAAGAATGTGACGCGCTCTCTGTTCCGCGACACTTACGAGGACGTGTTCGAGGGCGACAAGCACTGGCGCAAGGTCGACGCGCCCTCGGGCGAAACCTATAAATGGACGGATTCGACCTATGTGCGCAATCCGCCCTATTTCGAGGGGCTGACCAAGGAGCCGAAGCCCGTCGCGGACATCGTCGGGGCGCATATTCTCGCGCTCTTCGGCGACAAGATCACCACCGACCATATCTCGCCGGCGGGCTCGATCAAGGCCGCCTCGCCGGCCGGGCGCTGGCTGATGGAGCGCCAGGTCGCGCAGGCGGACTTCAACCAATATGGCACGCGCCGCGGCAATCACGAGGTGATGATGCGCGGCACTTTCGCCAATATCCGCATCAAGAACCATATTCTGCGCGACGACGCCGGCAATGCGCCGGAGGGCGGGAACACGAAGCATTTCCCGGACGGCGAGACGCTCTCCATCTATGACGCCGCGGCGAAATACGCCGCCGAGGGCGCGCCGCTGGTCGTCTTCGCCGGCGCCGAATATGGCAATGGCTCGTCGCGCGACTGGGCGGCGAAGGGGACCATGCTGCTCGGCGTGCGCGCTGTCATCGCGCAGAGCTTCGAGCGCATCCATCGCTCCAATCTCGTCGGCATGGGCATTCTGCCGCTGACCTTCGAGCCGGGGACGAGCTGGGCGTCGCTCGGTCTCACCGGCGCGGAGACGGTGACGATCCGCGGTCTCGCCGGCGACACGCTGACGCCCCGGCAGACGCTGCAGGCGGAGATCGTCTATCCCGACGGCAAGACCGCGAATGTGCCGCTGCTGGCGCGCATCGACACGCTCGACGAGCTCGAATATTTCAAGAACGGCGGTATTCTGCCTTACGTGCTGAGGCAGCTCGCCGGGTGACACGGCCGAGATACGGATGAACTGATCTCATCTGAGCAGCGCTCCCAGATCGCCGGCCGACGCGGGCGCGCTCCTCTCTCGCAAGCGGGAGAGGAGCGCGCGTCGAGACTCGGTGAATTTAATTCGTTCTCGAGCGCAGAACGTGTTGACGAGCTACAGCTCGGCGTCACAGGATGAAATAAATTCATCCATGGGGTCGGCATGCGCCATCTCCCTTCGCTCGTCGCATTGAAAGCCTTCGAGGCCGCCGCATGGCGGCAGAGCTTCAAGCTGGCCGCCGCCGACCTCGGCGTCACGCCGACCGCCGTCAGCCATCAGATCAAGCAGCTGGAGGCGGAGCTGGGCGTCAGCCTGTTCACGCGGCGGCCGCGCGGGATCGCGGTCACGCCGGAGGGGCGCGCCCTCTTCATCGATCTGCGGCGCGCCTTCGACGCTATCGCCGAGGCGGTCGAGCGCACGCGCGAGCGCCGGCGAATCGCCGCCCTCGCCGCGCCTGCGGCGCTCGCCGAGCGTCTGCTGCTGCCGCGCATAGACGACTTTCGCGCGCGCTGTCCGGGCTGGGACCTGCGGCTGAGGATCTGCGACGATGCGGACGAGCCGCGCGATGGCGCGACCGATGTCGTGATCCGCTGCGGCCCTCTGGAGGCGCAATCCCGCTTCGCCGCGACGCCGCTGCCGCCGCAACGCTTCGCGCCTGTCTGCAGTCCCACGCTCGGCGTGCGCCGTCCCCGCCATCTCGCGACGGCGACGCTGCTCCACTGCCCCTCGACGCCGAGTTGGCGTCAATGGCTCGAGGCGCGCGGCAAAGGCCGTTTCGACCCGGAGTCCGGCCTGCGCTTCGAGGACGAGGCCGCCCTCATTCGCGCCGCGGTCGCCGGTCGCGGCGTCGCGCTGGCGCGACTGCCGCTCGTCGCTCGGGAGCTGCGGTCCGAGGCGCTGGCGCAGCCCTTCGGCCCGCATCTCGACGGCCCCTCATATCATCTCGTCCATTCCCACGGCGCGCAAGACCAGCCGGCGGTCGCCGTTCTGAGAGATTGGCTGCTCGCCGAGCTCGTGGACACGCCGCGCGGCGCGGATCAATAGCCGAACGGATAGCTCATCGGCGCCGACTGCCACGACTTCACGCTGGCGGAGCCGCGATAGCGCTGGGACGGCCCATAGGCCATGGCGCGCGAGCGATGGCCGGCATAGGCGACGGCGTTGGAGCGATGCGGCCGATGCAGGCCTGCGACATGACGCTTCTGGCCGCTATGCGCGGCGTAGCGATGCGAGGTCGGAGCGGAGCCGGTGATCGAGATCTGCGCGCCCTCTTCCTGCACCATCTTGTAGAGCGCCGCGGCGTTGCCGGGGGCGAGGCGCACGCAGCCGTGCGAGGCCGGACGGCCGAGCGCGCCGGTCGAATAAGTGCCGTGGATGGCGTAGCCGCCGTTGAAGAAGATCGAATGCGGCATCGGCGACATGTGATATTTGCGCGAATAATGCATTTTCTGCAGCCCGGTGGGGGCATAAGTGCCGCGCGGCGTCACATAGCCGGAGCGCGCCGTGGAGACCGGCCAGCTGTAGGACCCTTTGGACGATTCGACATGCATCCGCTGGGTCGAGAGGTCGACATGAATTTGCACGGTGGCCGAAGCCGCGCCGATCGACGCGAACAGCGCGGACGCGACGAGCGCGAGAACTTTCAAGAAACGCATGACTATACTCCCACGAACTCGAGACACATGCCGCTCAGCTAGCGCGGCATAGAACCGTGGCCTCTACGTAAGGGCAATCTATATCCGACGGTAAGGTTGACGCCAAAGCCGAAATTTTGGCCGCAAAGGCCGCCGGCGCGGCGCGCCGACTGTCATTTTTCTGTCAGGCGACTGATTCCGGCCAGAATTTCGCCCGATTGCCGCGATTGAACCGACGTCGGCGCCGCATGGCCGCCACGAGTCGTCTCCTCGAGAGCGCGAGAGCGCATGCGGATCGCACGGAGGCTCTGGAGGCCGAACCCGCGAAAGTCGCTCACATGGTTTCTCTGCGACCGACGATTTTGATGCTTTCGCTCCTCGTCTGCGCCGCCGCGCAGGCTCAGGATCGGGGCACGCTCGACCCCAGGCCATTGCCGCCTCTCGCTCATCCCGGCGATCCCAAGACCCCGGCCAAGGAGCTGTTCGGCCGCGCGCCCGGTCCGGCGGCGCTCGAACCCGAGCCGATCGGCTTTTACTCGCACGGCTGCCTCGCCGGCGCGCAGGCGCTGCCGGCCAATGGCCCGAGCTGGCAGGTCATGCGCCTCTCGCGCGGCCGCTATTGGGGCCATCCGGATTTGATCGCCTTCCTCGAGCGGCTGGCGCCGCCGGCGGCGCAGGCCGCCGGCTGGCCGGGCCTCCTGATCGGGGATATTTCACAGCCGCGCGGCGGCCCTATGCTCACAGGCCACGCCTCGCATCAGATCGGCCTCGACGCGGATATCTGGTTGACCCCCATGCCCGGCCGCGAGCTCTCTCGCGCCGAGCGCGAGGAGATGTCGGCGACCAATGTCGTGCGGGAGGATCGGCTCGACGTCGACCCGGAAATCTGGACCGAGGGGCATATGGCCGTTCTGCGCACGGCCGCGCAATCGCCGCAGGTGCAGCGCATCTTCGTCAACGCCGCGATCAAGCGCGCGCTCTGCCGCCAGGCGACCGGCGACCGCCGCTGGCTCGCCAAGGTCCGCCCGATGTTCGGGCATGATTACCACTTCCACGTGCGGCTGTTCTGCCCGCGCGGCGCCGAGAGCTGCAAGGATCAGGACGGCGTGCCGCCGGGCGACGGCTGTGACGCCTCGCTCTCCTGGTGGTTCACCGAGGAGGCGCTGCACCCGAAGAAATCGACCAAGACCTGGCCGCCGATGACCATGGCCGGCCTGCCGGCCGAGTGCCGGCAGGTGCTGACGGCGCGATAGAGCGCCTTCCGATCGAACGGGATCGTTCGATCGATCAGCGCGTCCCCCGCGGTCAGGCCGGCTCCGCGCCCAGCCCTGTCGGGCAGGCGACGCCGGTTCCGCCGAGCCCGCAATAGCCGTCCGGGTTCTTGGCGAGATACTGCTGGTGATAGTCTTCCGCATAATAGAAAGGCGGGGCGGGCGCGATCTGCGTCGTGATCGGGCCGAGGCCCTTGGCGGCGAGCGCCGCGCCATAGGCTCGCCGCGACGCTTCGGCGAGGCGCAGCTGCTCGTCCGACGAGCAGAAGATCACCGAGCGATATTGCGTGCCGATATCATTGCCCTGCCGGTCGCCCTGAGTCGGATCATGACTCTCCCAGAAGGTTCGCAGCAGCGTCTCGCAGGAGATCAGCGCCGGATCGAACGCCACCAGCACCACCTCGGCATGGCCGGTGCGGCCCGAGCAGACCTGCTCGTAGCTCGGATTTTCGGTCGCCCCGCCCGCATAGCCGACGGCGGTGACGAAGACGCCCTCGCCGAGCCGCCAGAAGCGCCGTTCCGCGCCCCAGAAGCAGCCCATGCCGAGGACGATTTGTTCGAGCCCTTGCGGGAAGGGGCCATGCAAGGGATGATGATTGACGAAATGGTCCATATCGGTCGCGCCTTTCCGGCTGCCGCTGCGTTTGCGCCAATATGGGATCGCTCCGCCGCCGGCGGAAGGGCTGCGCCGTCAGCGCGCCGGAAAATCGATCGGTCGGCGGCGCTTGCGGCTCGCGGCGATGAGCAGCGCGCCGAGACCGGTGAGCGTGAGGCTGAGCGGCGCGCGCAGAAGCAGCTCGAAAAGAGGGCCCCACAGCGACCGCTCGGCGGCGGCCTGCCAGGCCTTCGTCTGCAGCGGGAACAGCTCGATGGTGGCGACGCCGAGCGGGACAATGCGCAGATCCCCGCCGGCCAGCGAGCGCGTGCCGTCGACGATAAGGGCGGCGAATCCCCCGGCGAGCAGGAGAAGGCCGGCGAATCGGATGAGCAATCGGAGCATGGGATCGTCTCGAGGCGGCGCTGCGAGTCCCCACAGGAATAGAACGCGTGGCGGCCTCTGTCCACGGGGGAAGGCCGCGGACCAGAAAAAGCGCAAAAAGCGCGGCCGGGGACGTAGATAGGATTTGCGCTCTGCTCGCGCCCGCATATAGTGCGCCGCCATCGCACCCGGCGATTTGCCGGCGGCGAGCGCGGAGGGGTGGCCGAGTGGTTGAAGGCGCACGCCTGGAAAGTGTGTATGCGGGAAACCGTATCGCGGGTTCGAATCCCGCCTCCTCCGCCATCCTACGCTGGAACACGCTTCGGGCGCGCGTGCTCCTCGAGCCGACTGCGAGCCACGCTACTGTGGAGTTTCTGGTCGCGTCAGAGGCGTTGCCCAGCTCGAGACAAGATCGCGGAGAATGAGGAGCGGGCGGCTGTCCATTAGGTCGCTCCTATTGTCAGGTTCTGGATTCGTTCGCCCGCTGGCCGGCCCCAACGGGCGGCGGCGAGCCGAGCCGCTCCATCAGGCGACCCGGCTGGAGCGGGGCAATCATGTCCTTTCAGGAACGTGCGGGTGCGGAAGAGCCCATCCCCACACGATAGTTCCATTCGAGCACGCGTTGCATCGCAGAGTTCTATGCGCGCATCAGCCGCGTCGAGTTGCTGTTGAGCTCGATACCGCCGCTCTCGCCGACCAGCACGGTGCCGCCGAGATTGACCATTCGCCTGCCGATGCCGCAGTTGGGTTCGAGCGCGAACACCATGCCGGATTCGAGCACGCGGTCGACGCCCATGGTCGGGAGCGGCAGCACCTTGCCGTAGCGGGCCACTTCCGGCAAGTCGACGACATGCTCGCCAGCGCCGATCATGGTGTAAGGCGTCAGTGAGTGGACGAGCGGGTGCACTTGCCAGCAGGCGGCTTCGCGTATCGGGGCGCGCATCGCCTCAACGACGTCGCCGAACACGGCGCCGGCCTTGAGGGCCTTGACGCCAGCCTCGTAAGAAGCGCGCGCAAGCGCCGCCGCATCTTCGAAGTCCGAATGAATATTGCCGACGCCGATCGCGGGCTGGTGCTGGGTTTCCAGCAAACCGAAGGACGCGAACACCTCGGAAAGAACGACATCGCCCTCCTGAATGATAGGCGGCGCCTCGGGCCGATAGAGCCAAGCCGGCGGCCCCCAGCCGACGAACTCCGGACCCGAGCCGAGCAGGATTTGGCCGGTGTAGCCGACATTGCGTGCGGCGGTATCGAGGGCGACGGCGTAGATCTCGTGCTCGCCGGCGCCGGGACGGGCGGCAGCGCGCATCGCCTCGCACATTTTCTCGCCGATCTCCGCCGACCATTTCAGAACAGCGATCTCCTCGTCGCTCTTGGCGGCGATGCGGTTCAAGAAGTCGGCGCCGACCGGCTCGAAGCGGGCCTTCGGCAGGTCGTCGAGGATCGCCTTCCAGGTGTTGTAGGGAATGACGCCGTCGAAAAAATAGGGCGGGTAGGGTTCGAGCCCGACGATGCCGAAAGTGCAGCTGTCGAGGCCGCGATCTTCGATGATCTCGACGACGTTGGTCCCCATCTTGCCGACATACATGTTCTCCGGACTGATCCAGCTCCGGTGACCGGTGTAGCCGGCCTGAATGTGGTCTTCGATGACCGTGGAGATGAAGACGACGACGATCGGCTCCTCGCCCTTTGGGAAGATGACGATCGAACCCGGCCGCTCGTTGGTGAACCAAGCATCGGGCGCGTAAAACGCCGGGTAAGCTCCTTCCCGGTCGCCGTAGACGATGAGCGCGTCGAGGCCACGTTCTTCCATGAGCCGGTTCGCCAGCCCCCAGCGTCGATCACGTTCGGCAACCGAATAAGTCGGGATGGTGCTAGACATGAGCGCGGTCCTTTTTCGGGGCTTTAGATGCGGATGCCTTCGATCTCGGCCTTGCCGAGCGGCAACTTCGCGGCGGCGATGAAGCGGTCGCCGTCGACTCGGCCGACGATCTCGGCGCGAATACGTCCGATCGGCGTGCTGATCCTGGCGGAGAAACGAACCTCGTCGCCGGCGACGGCGCCGCCGGAGAAGTCGGATCGTCCCTTGACGTTTTTGATGAAGCCCGAGAGGGTTGCGCCCTCGACATTCAATACCAGCTCGGCTTCCTGTGGTCCGACCGGTGTCTTGACAGTGATCTTGTAGGTTCCCGGAACAGGCATGACGTTGCACCTCGCATAGAGATGGTGACCTATTGGTCATTATCTCTCGGAGCGATAGGCGTCAATCAATTAATGACCAAACAGTCATTAATCGTCGCCCGAAAACTCTGGCGATGCCGTACAAAAAAATCTGGCGTGTAAGCGTGAGCGTCTATGGTTGACCAAGGGGAAGAACCGCCGGTGGAGCCTCCATCTGAACCGATCGACAAACCGAGACGGCGCCGCAAGGAGGCGCGGCCGCAGGAGATCATTGCCGCAGGGCTGGCGGAATTCGCCGAACGCGGTTTCGCGGCGACCCGGCTCGAGGATGTCGCCGCTCGCGCCGGCGTCGTCAAAGGGACGATTTACCGCTATTTCGATAGCAAGGAGACGCTCTTCGAGGCGGCTCTGTCATCGGGCGTCGGCCCTGCTTTCGAATCGCTGCCGGACATCGTCGCTGACCACGACGGCTCGACTTTCGACCTTCTCCGCCTATTGGTCGTCCGACTCTATGAAACCTTGTTCCTCCCAGAGGTCGAACTCCTCGCCCGGATCATCATCAGCGAAGGACATCGTTTCCCCGCTGTCGCCGAGCTCTACCACCGGATTCTGATCGGCAAAGGCCGCGATATTCTTCGTCGGATCATCGAGCGCGGTCTGGCGCGCGGTGAGTTGTCGCCGTCGCCGCTCAGCGCGACGCCTGAAGTGCTGATTGGCCCCGTGGTCATGGCCATCGTCTGGAACACGACTTTCGACCGCCTCGATCCGATCGAGCCAAAGCGATTTCTGGAAGCGCATCTCGATCTTCTCGAAAAAGCGCTTGGGCGCAATGGCTGATCGAGCTTTCGGTTCCATCTGTTGGTCTTCATTCAACTCGAGCGCCGTTTATGCGGCTTTCGAATGCAACAGCGTAGACGTAGTTCTCATCTGGATCTGAGATCGGACGGCGCGTCGATGACAGCGCCGCGCGGCGATGGTCGCCGTGGCGCGTTCCAGGGTGAATCGATGTTCGGTCAATTCATCAGACAAATTCTCACTGCATCCAGAGAGCCGGCCAATCCACGAGCAAGCGAAAAGGATCGGCGCGCGCGCCGATGTTCGACACATCCATGCGCGAGATCGGCGGCTATCACACCGAGCGGGTCGTTGACCGGTGGACAGCCCGCTATCGGATGGCGCCATTCCCGGCGCCGAGCGATGGACGATCATTCCGGTCATGAAGACGCGCGGGACCTGTCCGGCCTCGGCGCGAAGAGAGTCGCCGCTCCCGCGCTGATTTTGCCGCTTAGAATATTGGTGGGCGCACAAGGGCTCGAACCTTGGACCCGCTGATTAAGAGTCTCACGGTTCGGCATTTCGACGGATTTATCGACGCTCCCTAAGCATTCCCAACCGCATGAATAGATGCGATTTTCATTGCATTTCGATTCCCTGAGTTTACTTTGAATGCCGTTCGCGGTGGCGACACGGTGGCGACACGGGATTGCACAATGCCGATCAAGCTGACGAAACGAGCTGTCGACGGCCTCGCCGCGAGGGAGCGGGCATTCATCGAATTCGACGCCGACATCGCCGGCTTCGGCGTTCGCGTCATGCCGAGCGGCGTCAAATCTTTCGTGGTCGAGTATCGCCCGCACGGCGGCGGGCGCAGCGTCGCCAAGCGGCGGGTCACCCTCGGCAAGACGACGCAATTGACGCCGGAGCAAGCTCGCCGGGCGGCGGCTGACATGCTGGCGCAGGTGCGGCTCGGCGCTGATCCTGCCGCCGAAAAGGCGAGCCATCGGGAAGCGCTCACGGTCGCGGGCCTGATAGAGGCGTTCGAGGCCGAGCACGTCGCCGGCAAGCTGAAGGACTCGACGGGCCGATCCTATCGCGCCGGGCTGGACGCTCTGAAGGGTGCGCATGGCTCGCTGAAGGCCGAAGCGCTCACGCGCGGACAGGTCGCGGCCCTGCACGCAAAGATGCGCGCGACGCGCTATGCGGCCAATCGGGCGCTCGCCACATGGTCGAAGATGTTCGCTTGGGGAATGAAGCGCGGCCTCGTTCCGAAGGGCGATAATCCGGCGCGGGAAATCGACCGCTACAAAGAGGATAAGCGCGAGCGTTTCCTCACATCCGAGGAACTGGCGCGGCTCGGCGACGCTCTGCGGGAGGGCGAGACGAGCGGCCTCGTCTATGAGGTCGACGAATCGAAGCCGAAAGCCAAACATGCGCCGAAGCTGGAGAATCGGCGCGTCAAGCTCGACCCCTTAGCGGCCGGCGCAATCCGGCTCCTGATCCTCACGGGCGCGAGGCTGCGGGAAATCCTCGATGCGCAATGGTCGCAAGTCGACAGCGAGCGCGGCATTCTATTCCTGTCGGACAGCAAGACGGGCCGCAAGTCGATCTATCTGAGCGCCGCTGCGCAAGCCGTGCTGGCGAACCTGCCGAAGATCGAAGGCAACCCGCACGTCATCGCCGGCGCCAAGGATGGCGAGCCGCGCGCGGACCTCAAGAAGCCCTGGAGCGCGGTGAAGCGCGCGGCCGGCCTCGAGGGGGTGCGGCTTCACGACCTGCGGCATTCCTTCGCCAGCGTCGGCGCTGGCGCGTCGCTCGGCCTGCCGATCATCGGCAAGCTTCTCGGCCATACGCAGGCCGCGACGACGGCGCGCTACGCGCATCTCGACGCCGATCCGCTGCGAAGGGCCGTCGACACGATCGGCGCGACGATCGCCGCGGCAATGGACGGCGGGAAGCCGGGTGGCGAGGTTGTGCCGTTCACAAAGAAGCGCGATGTTACTTGATATACCCAGAAAGCTGCCTTGCGCACATAGCGAGAATCGAGCATACTTGAGTCTCGCGTTCGTTCCCGGCGATACAGGGGCGTTTCGTCACTGCCACGATACGGCGGGGGTCGTCGCACCGACTTTAAAGAGGCGTTTCGCGACCGCGGCGACATGGCGGGTCGGCTTCGCACGGCCGTAAAATGGGCGCGCCGCATTCGAGCGGCCTCGTCGAATCGCGACGATACAGCGAGCAACCGAATCCCGAGGATCGCACATGCACAGCGAAGCTGTTGCGTGCGGGGATGGCGTCGCACGCTCCTCCTCCCACGCCCTTTTGAAGACGCCTGAAGCGTCGGCTTACCTCTACTCGACCTACCGGATTTCCACGCCGCGCACGCTCGTGAAGCTGCGCTGCATTGGCGGCGGGCCTGCATTTCGTCGGATCGGTCGCGCGGTCGTCTATGAGCGCGATGCGCTCGACCGCTGGGCGCAGGCTCGCCTCTCGCGGCCGATGTCGTCGACCTCCGACACGGAGGCCGCATAACGCCATGGCCGAAACGAAAAGGCCCGCCGCGCTGGCGACGCGGCAGGCCCTGAGAAATTTGTCATGCGGCAAAGCTGACGGGTTTCTCAATACTGCAATTCAGCCTTCGGTTTCAATTGAAAACCGCCGCGCGCAATTGGTCGC
The DNA here is from genome assembly GCF_002752655.1 of Methylosinus trichosporium OB3b. Lineage (NCBI taxonomy): Bacteria > Pseudomonadati > Pseudomonadota > Alphaproteobacteria > Hyphomicrobiales > Methylocystaceae > Methylosinus > Methylosinus trichosporium. Next base: position 2,762,378 of record NZ_CP023737.1, read on the forward strand.
GCGACGCTTTCGAATTTCTGAGACGCTTGCGGCCGTCGTCGTCTCCCTCTGCTACGGGGAGGCGCGGCAATGAGCGCGGTTCAATCTCGGCCTCTGACGGAGGCGCTCGCCCGAGGCAGCGGCCCGCGCGTCGAGTTCTCAGGCGCGCTCGAATGGATGCCGAACGCTGAAGGTGGCGTTGTTCGCGCGCTGCGGCGTTACGAGGACAGGCCACTCGTCATCCTCGGACGAACGCCTGAAGAGGAGGCCATGCTCGCGCTCGACCAGATCGCAGACGAGGCGTTCGCCTCGGGCCACGGCGAGCTGGTCCTCTCGACGCGGCGATACGAAGTCGCGTCGCTGCGCCAGTTGCGCCGCCGAGTTCGCGGCGTTGTCGACGGCTATGCGCGCGCCGACGAGCGCGACGGCAAGCGGCAAGTCAGCCGCGGCTTCAAGGTCTTTTCAGACGGCGAGAACAAATCACAACATCTCGTTGCCATCGGCGCGCTCGGCGAGGTCCTGCTTTGGGCGCGCAAAAATCAGCCGTTCGAAATTAACGCTGAAGTTCATCCGCACAATTGTCTCTTGGCGATCGATATCAAACCGATTTCACGAGACAGAGCAATTCAGTGCGCACGTTCTGACAATTGGATTGCGAGAGACAGGAAAAAGCGGGAGGCGCGCCATGTTTGACCTTCAACAAGCGGCGCGCCTTCTCGGCGGCGAGGTTTCGGGCGGGCAAGTTCTATGTCCGGGCCCGAACCATTCGATGTCCGATCGCAGTCTCGCGGTTCGATTCAGCCCGGACGGCTCTTTCATCGTGAATTCGCACGCTGGCGACGACTTCGCACTGTGCCGCGACCACGTGAGCGCGGCGCTCGGCCTCACTCCCCTCGCGGCGAACGGCGCGCGCGAGCCGCGTGCGGAAAGGCCGCGAGAGGCGAAACCCCAGGGCGACGGTTCCGAAATCGTCATGCCTGTCCCGTCCGACGCTCCGCCGGCGCCAGCGACGCATTCGAGCCTTGGGAGGCCGAGCGGACGTTGGGGCTATCGCGACGCAAACGGCGATCTGCTATTCGAACAGTTGCGTTTCGATCCGGCCGGCAAGGGCAAGGTCTTTCAGCCCTTGACGCTCTGGCGCACGCCGCGCGGAGCGCTCGAATGGCGCTGGAAGGGCGTGCCGGAACCGCGCCCCCTCTATGGGGGGGACAGGCTCGCCGCGCGTCCAGATGCGCCCGTCATCGTGTGTGAGGGCGAGAAGAGCGCCGACGCGGCCGGCCGTCTGCTGCCGGACTATGTGGCGGTGACGAGCATGAACGGCGCGGATAACGCCGGCAAGGCCGATTGGAGCGCGCTACGCGGCCGGCGCGTGGTCATATGGCCGGACGCAGACGAGAAGGGCGCGCGATACGCCGATGCGGTCGCCGCTCTCTCCCTCGCGGCCGGCGCGACAAGCGTCGCAATTGTCGATCTCCCCGAGGCCTCGCCGAAAGGCGCGGACGCCGCCGATTTCGAGGAGCTTGGCGGCGCGCCGGATGCTGCGGCGGAGTTCATCGCCGACGCGACGCTCTACACGCCGCCGGAGAGGGGCGAGGCGAAGGCGAGCGCCGACACGAAACCGGAAGAAGCGCGGGCGAGCGCCTGGCCTGAGATGAAGCCTCTCGGATCGTCACTCCCGCCCGTCTCGCCGCTCGCGCCGGAGCTGTTGCCGGAGGCGATCCGAGACTACGTGTTCGATGTCGCTGATCGCCAGCAAGCGCCGCCCGACTTCGGCGCCATCGCGGCGCTGTGCGGCCTCGCTTCGATCGTCGGCAACATCGCGCGCATCCGACCGAAGCAATATGACGATTGGGAGGTTGTTCCGACCCTATGGGGCGCGATCGTCGGGAGGCCGAGCGCGATGAAGTCTCCTATGATGCGCGCGGCGCTCGCGCCGGCATATGCGTTGCAGGATGCGCTACGCAAGGAATGGGAGACAGCGCAGCGCGCTGCCGATATCGAAGGCGCATTGTCGAGCCTCGACGCGAAGGAAGCCGGCAAGCGTGCGGCGAAGGCGCTGAAGGGCGGCGACCGCGAAGAAGCGAGACGCGTTCTCGCCGAACATGCCAGAGACGGCGAAGATGAAGCACCTTGCCCCCGCTTGATCGTCAATGATGCGACGGTCGAAAAGCTCGGCGAGCTAATGAACGAAAATCCGCGCGGCCTATTGCTGATCCGCGACGAATTGCACGGCTTCCTCGCGCGAATGGAGGCCGAGGAATACCAGTCCGAGCGCGCTTTCTATCTCGAAGCGTTCAACGGCGACAGCCAATTCACCTACGATCGAATTGGCCGAGGGACAATCCACATAGAAAATTGCACGCTGTCCATTATCGGCGGCATTCAACCGTCGCGCATTTCCCCGCTCGTCAAAGGCGCTATGACGGGCGAGCGCGATGACGGCTTGATCCAAAGGCTTCAGCTTGCGGTTTGGCCCGACGATATCGGCTCTTGGGCTTGGTCGGATCGCAGCCCGGACGCTTTGGCGCGCAAGCGCTTCGATGATGCGTTCCGCGATCTTCACGAGATGGCGAAGGAGTTGACCGAGCCGGCCGTCTTCAACTTCTCGCCCGAGGCGCAGAATATGTTCCGTCAATGGGTGACGGAAATTCAACTCGAGGCCCGCGCCGGGAAGCTGCCTTCGGTTATGGAGAGCCATCTGCTCAAAATGCCGAAGACGGTCGCGTCCCTGGCGCTGATCTTCCACCTCGCGGACAACGGGCGGGGCGCGATCAGCGCCGAGGCGACGGCCCGAGCGCTCGACTTCGCCGACTATCTGCGCAGCCATGCGAACCGGCTCTATTCCGCCGGAGCCGCTGCGGCGGAGAACGGCGCAAAGCTGATCGTCGAGCGGCGGGCGCAGTTGCCGCAGCCGTTCACAGCGCGTCACGTCCATCAAAAAGCATGGGCGGGTCTTGCCGATCGCGACGCAGTGGGAACTGCGATCGACCTGTTGATCGAGAGCGGATATTGCCGTGAAGTTCCCGTTTCGACTTCCACAGCCGGCGGCCGTCCGACCATCGCATATGCGTGGAATCCCGCTCTCGGGACGGAGGATTGACCATGGGGCGATGGCTTGCGCTCGCCCGCGCCGACGCGAGCGAAAAAATTCTGAAAGCGCCCTTGGGCGGCACCCTCAAAACCCTCGAAACCTCGCGCGCCGTAGGTTCTGAAGGTTTTGAAGGCTCGGGTCCCGACGCTTGTGCGAAAAATTTCGCTGCGCGCACTCCCGATCCGTCGCCGGCCGAGCCGCCCGATATCGCCGTCGCCAAGCTGCTCGACGCCATGGCGGCGGAGAACGCCGCTCGACGCGATTGGTGGACGAAGCCGGAGCCGGAGCATGGATCGGGCAGGATCACCATCCGTTCCGTCGCGACGGGCGAGAGCGTCACCATTCATCTTCCTCGAGGGAGCGCGGGCCGATGAGCACTGATAATTCAGACAAAAAGCAGGGCGGCGGCCGATTTCAGAAAGGCCAGTCCGGCAACCCTCGCGGCAAGCCCAAGGGCGCGCGCCATCGCGCGACGATCCTCGCCGAGGCGTTGCTCGACGGCGAAGCCGAGAAGCTGACGCGGAAGGCGATCGAGCTGGCACTCGACGGCGACGGCGTGGCGTTGCGCTTGTGCTTGGAACGCATCGCTCCGCCTCGCAAAGATCGCCCGGTAGGATTTCCGCTGCCGAACATCGAGCGCCCGGCCGATGCGGTCGCAGCAAGCGCCGCCATCCTCGCGGCCGTCGCGCAAGGCGATCTCACGCCCGACGAAGCTGAGCGCGTGCTTCGGCTGCTCGCCGAACACGTCAAGATCGTCGAGACGACGGAGCTTGAAGAGCGGCTGAAGCGCCTCGAGGAAAGGACCGGACTATGACGACAGCGATCGAAAAGCGCCTCGCCCGCTTGGAGCGCGAGAGAGAAGCGGAAAACCCCTACGTTATCCTGCCGACGCTGCCGGGCGAAGAGGCCACGCCAGAGCGCGAGCTGACGATCGACGAGTGGCAGGCGCGGCATTGCGGGGAGGATCGACAATGACGCGGATCAATTCAGCGAGACTGCGCAAGCTCGAAACGCATCGCTCGCGCCTTCGCGACCTACGGCAATTGAGCGACGCGCAATTGAATGAGGGCATTGCCGATGAATTGGGGATTTCGCCCGAGGAAGTCGAGGCCATGAGCGACGACGAACTTGAATTGATCGCCGGCAAGAGAGGGAATGAACGGAAATGAAGCGCTCGGCCGGCGGATGACAGGAAATGACGACATTTCACGGCGCTGCGCGAATGAGTGGAAATGAGCGGGCGGAGCTGAGCATTCACTTGAATTCTTGATTTTAATCAAAAAAAATCAAAACCGCCCGACTAGCAACAAAATAAAAGGAAGGCTCCCGGATCGATACGCGCCGACGATTGAGAGCCGCGAGGGCGCGGCGTTCAATCCCTTCCTCGCGGCAACTGATGGCGGGCCGCGAGAATAAGACCACGCTCTCGCACATGGTCCGCGAAGTCTTGCTCAACTCGCCGCCGCCGCGCCGCGCGCTGCTTTTCCTTCAGGATCGGCGCGTAATGGTTCACCGCGAGGGTGAACGGCAGCGAGACGAAGAAGACGCCGAGCGCGAAGCAGACCTTCCCGAAAGCCGGCGCATTCATGTAGTCAGGGCCGAAGCCGAGCGCCTTGCACAATTCCATGAGCGCATAGCCGGATACGCCGGCGAGTGAAATTTGGACAGAAAACCAAGCGATTTGCCGGAATGCAGGCCCGAAACCTCCGGCTCCCCAGATTGCTACGCCAATTCCTGCGATTGTGACCGCCGCAAGACCGGCTTGGATTGCGATGAACATCTGAAAATTCCTGCGAATGGCTCGTCATCAATGACAGGGTGCGAAGCCTCAATTGCAAATTGTCGTCGAGCCGATCCGATTGCACATGACGGACCGGTTTGCGTTGGCGATGGCGACAGCGCGGTTCATCTCTTGTTGTTCGGCTTGGACGACTTCGAAAAACGTGCGTTCGACGCACGTCGAGAAAGCTGGCGTTCCCGGCACATGCCCGAAATTGGCGCAAACGTCTTTTGCGCCGGCGATGACTTTCGCGCGTTCTTCTGCCGCTTCTTGCGCTCGCTCAGCGGCGGACTTGCACGCGCTCACGGCGACGATAGCCAAGAGCGCGGCTGCATGCTTGATTTTCATCGACTCCCCCGGCGCTTGACCGAATGCGAGCGGAACACGCAACACGGCTACGGCAAAGTCCGTGGAGTTCCGGAGCGCCAACCACTCGGGCGCGTCCTCGAAAAAGCGGAGTTTTCCCTTGAAAAAATGGATTTTTCCCTCGGCTCCCGTGCTCTTTTGAGGCCGTGAAAAAACGAGGTCTCTCATGAACCGATACCCGACTATTCCCGCCTCTCGCCTGCCCTGGCGCCGTTCTCCTCGCGGCCTTCCCGCCTTCTACCGCCAGCGCGACGCCCTCGCGATGCTGCTTCTTCGCGCGGCGAGTCTGCTGGTCAACATGGCGCGAGAAATCGCGCCATGGCTGAAGCCCTGACGACGGAATGAGGGGAGCCTGTTCGGGGCTCCCCTTTGCCGATCCACGTCTCCGGCATGGCGCGGAACGCGAATGCCCGCGAAGGTGCCAGCGAGGCGGTGAAGGCGCAAGCCATGGCCTCGGGCGCTTCGCGAAGGCCAGTGCCTTCGCGGTTCGGATCATGGCGCAGCAACCAATGGCTCGCGCGCTTACTCGACGTTCCGGCGACTTTCCGCGCCGTGGCGACATGGTGGCGACACGGCTTTCAGCCCGGCGGCTTTCTCGCCCGAAACGTTTCGCAACGTCTTGATTTTATTGGTGGGCGCACAAGGGCTCGAACCTTGGACCCGCTGATTAAGAGTCAGCTGCTCTACCAACTGAGCTATGCGCCCGTCCGCTCTTGCGAACGTTGGGCGGGGATATCAAATCGATGTGGCCGTGTCCAGCTTCGAGCGGAAAAATTTCGTCTCGGTCGTCAGCTCGCTTTGCGCAGCCGATGCAGCGTGATCTCGGGCGGGCAATTGAAGCGGACCGGCAGGACCGAGGAGCCGGCCCCGACCGAGGTGTAGCCCTGCATCTCGCCATGGCGCCAGGCGCCCGCGCCGAGCGCGCGCGGCAGCACCGAGTCGAGAGTGACCGGCGTTCCGCCGGGCAGGCAAATCTGGCCGCCATGGGTGTGGCCGGCGAGCAGCAGATCGACGCCCGCCCCCGCCGCGCGGGCGTAAATCTCCGGCGTATGCGACAGCAGGATCGAGAAGTCCTCGCGCGGCGCGCCGGCGAGCGCGCGGCCGAGGTCGTCGGCGCGGAAATAATGCGGCTCGTCGACGCCGGCGACATGGATGCGCGCGCCGCCGCGCTCGATCGCCTCGCGTTCGTTGAGCAGCACGGTCATCGCCATCGCCTCGAGCCCCGGCGCCATGCGGATCGTGTCGTGATTGCCCAGCACGGCGAGGATGGGCGCGTCGATCGCCGCGCGCAGCCGCGCGAGGCCGGCGAGCGCGGGCGCGAAGGGGCCCGTGGTGGCGCCGCGATAATCGCCGGTCAGTACGCAGAGGTCGTAGCGCAGTCCCTGCAGCAGCGCGCCGACGCGCGCCATCGCGCCGGGGCACATGTCGACATGCAGATCGCTGAGATGTAGAATTGTGAAACCGTCGAAGGCGGCCGGCAGCCGGGACGAGACGACGAGATTCTCTCTCAGCGCGATTTTCTCGGCGTTGGCGAGGCCGCGCCGATAGAGTCCGACGACGGTCAGCGCGGCGCGGATGACGCGCGGAGAATAGGCGACATTCTCGATATGGAAGAAATTGAGGCCCTGCCCGAACGCTTGCGCCTCATGCTCACGCTCGACGGCGAGACGCTCGCGAGCGCGCTGTGGCCCGAGCCGCGCCTCGAGCCAGGGCGGAATGTCATCCTCGGTCATCGTGCGGAAGATCTCCTGTGCTCGCCCCGATGCGAGCTTCGCACATCCGGTCGTGCGAGATGAAGATGGTTCGCGGCCCGATGTCGACGAATGCGGCCTGGGCCCTCATCCGACCCGGCTGCGCCGGGCCACCTTCTCCCGCGAGCGGGAGAAGGACTGCGCGTCGCCTGTTCTGCTTTTTCTTCGTCGTTCTCGGGCTCGGCGTTTCTATTCGCTGCATCCCCGCCGCGCTCGTCGCGCCGGAGCCGACGCCGATCGTTTATGATCGCAACGGCGCCTTCGTCACCCAGATCGGCGCTCACGCGGATTATGGCTATTGGCCGCTGCGCGCTGTTCCCGAGCGCGTCGCCCTCGCGACGCTGGCGCTCGAGGATCGGCGCTTCTTCTCCCATCCCGGCGTCGATCCGCGCGCCGTGCTGCGCGCCGCCTGGCGCAATCTCTTCGGCCGAGGACGACGTGAAGGCGCCTCCACCATCGCCATGCAAGTCGCGCACATGCAAACGCGGGCGCCGCGCAGCTTCGCCGCCAAGATCCTCGAAGCCGCGACCGCGCTGGCGCTGATCGCGCGCCACGGCCATGAGGCCGTGCTCGCGCATTATCTGCGCCTCGCGCCCTATGGCAATGGCAGCCATGGCGTCGCCCATGCGGCGCGCTTTTACTTCGACAAGCCGGCCGAAGATCTCTCGCTCGCGGAGATTGCGCTGCTCGCCGCGGTGCCGCAAGCGCCGGGGCGAATGAATCTGTTCCGCGAGCGTGGGCTCGCTTCGGCGCGGACACGGGCGAAACAGGCGCTCGCCTATTTGCGGGAACATGGTCTCGTCGACACGACGCAGGTCGCGCTCGCCGAGCGCCAGCTGGCGACGCTGCGTCCAGTCGGCGCCGCGCGGCGTCTGGACGCGCTGCATCTCGCCTTGCGCTATGACGCGCTGATCCGCGAGGGCGCGATCGCGCCGGCGTCGCCGCAGGACCCGCGCATTCATGCGAGCGTCGACCTCGCGCTGCAAGAACAAGTCGCGAGCCTCACGCGGCGTTATCTCTCGCTGTGGCGCGGCGCCGGCGCGCGGCAGGCGGCGGTCTTGGCGGTCGAGCGCGGAACCGGCGCGGTGCTCGCCGATGTCGGCTCATCCGACTATCGCGATTCGCGCGACGGCGCTTTCGACTTCACTCGCGTGCAGCGCTCGCCCGGCTCGACGCTGAAGCCTTTCGTCTATGCGCTCGCCTTCGAGCGCGGCGCGCTGCGGGCGACCGACATCCTCTCCGATATTCCCGAGGGCGCCTCCGGCGTCGACAACGCCGACGGCCTGTTCCTCGGTCCCATGCCGCCGCGCCAGGCGCTCGCCAATTCGCGCAATGTGCCGGCGACCAATCTGCTGCGCCGCGTCGGGCTCGAGGCCAATTTCCGCTTTCTGCACGATCTTCGCCTGCATGATGTCGAGGCGCCGGCCGAATCCTTCGGCGTCGCCATGGCCATCGGCGCGCTGCCGACGCGGCTCGAGCGGCTCGTCGCCGCCTATGGCGCGCTCGCCGAGGACGGCGTTCTGTCCGATCTCGTCTTCGCGCGCGAGCAGAGGCGGCGGCGTTCCATCCGCGTGATGTCGAGCGACACGGCGCGGCTCGTCACCTCCATGCTCGCCGATCCGCTGGCGCGCCTGCCGAGCTTTCCGCGCTATGGGCCGCTGGAATATCCCTTCGCGGTAGCGGTGAAGACGGGGACGTCGCAGGGCTATCGCGACGCCTGGACCATCGCTTTTTCACGCAAGGCGATCGTCGGCGTGTGGCTCGGGCGCGGCGACGCCGGCGCGATGAACCGGCTGAGCGGCGCCGCCTCCGCCGCGCGGTTGGCCCATGCCGTGCTCGCTCATGTGCATGGCGCGAAGCCCGGCGATCTCGCCGAAGATTCGTTTCCGGCGCCGGACGGGCGCGTCCCGGTGGAGATGTGCCTCTCGGGCGGCGCCAATGGCGGCGCCTGCAGCGAGACCTTGATGGAGTGGGTGAAGCCGAACGAGCGCCCGGCGGCCGCGCTCGCGGCGCCCGCTCCGTTCGCGGCTGCGGTCGGGCCCGTGGCGCTGGCGATCACGACGCCCGAGCATCGCACGCATATCTGGCGCAATCCCGAGCAGCCGGAGACGCTGAACCGCCTCGCGCTGAAAGCGACGGCGACGCCGTCTGCGCAGCAGATCCTCTGGTATGTCGATGGCGAACCCTTCGCGCTCGCCGAGGCCGACGCGACGGTCTATTGGCCGATGCGCCCGGGGACGCATCGCATTCAGGCGCGTCTGCCGATGCGGCAGGAAGGGTCGCGCGTGGTCGAGATCACGGTGGAATGAAAGAGCGAGCCTGAAGGCTCGCGGTCCAATCCGCGCCACCTGGACCGCGAGCCTTCAGGCTCGCATCTTTGTCCGCTCAATCATTCGGCGCGAGCATCTTCTCCGGCCGCACCAATTCGTCGAACTCGGCCTCTGTCACCTTGCCGGACTTCAGCGCCTCCTCGCGCAGCGTCTTTCCATTGTGATGCGCGGCGCGGGCGATCTTGGAGGCGGCGTCATAGCCGATCTTGGGCGCGAGCGCCGTCACCAGCATCAGCGAACGCTCGAGGAAGTTCTTGATGTTGGTTTCGTCCGGCTCGACGCCGTCGATGCAGCGGGTGACGAAGCTGTCGATGCCGTCGGCGAGCAGGATCGTCGATTCGAGCAGAGCGAGCGCGATCACCGGCTTCATCACATTGAGCTCGAGATGGCCCTGTGACGCGGCGAAGGTGATCGTCGCATGATTGCCGAAGACGCGCGTGCACACCATGGTCATCGATTCGACTTGCGTCGGATTGACCTTGCCCGGCATGATCGACGAGCCCGGCTCGTTCTCCGGCAGCTTCAGCTCGGCGAGGCCGGCGCGCGGACCGCAGCCCATGAGGCGAATGTCGCAGGCGATCTTATAGAGGCCGGCGGCGAGCGCGTTCAGCGCGCCATGGGCGAAGACCGCGGCGTCATGGGCGGCGAGCGCCTCGAATTTATTCGGCGCCGTGACGAAGGGCAGGCCGGTCTGCGCCGCGATCTTCGCCGCGACGGTCTCGGCGAAGCCCTTATAGGTGTTGACGCCGGTGCCGACGGCGGTGCCGCCCTGGGCGAGCAGGAAGAGATCGGCGAGCCCTTCGCGAATGCGCCGCGCGCCGAACTCGGCCTGGGCGGCGTAGCCGGAAAATTCCTGGCCGAGCGTGACCGGCGTCGCATCCTGCAAATGCGTGCGGCCGATCTTCACAATATGGTCGAACGCCTTCGCCTTCGCTGCGAACGCCGCGTGCAGCCGCTCCACCGCCGGCAGCAGGCGCTGCGAGATGGCGATGGCGCCGGCGACATGAATAGCGGTCGGAAAGCTGTCGTTGGAGGACTGGCCGAGATTGACGTGATCGTTCGGGTGAACCGGGGACTTGGCCCCGCGGCCGGCGCCGAGCGCCTCATTGGCGCGATTGGCGATCACCTCGTTGACATTCATGTTGGACTGCGTGCCCGAGCCGGTCTGCCAGACGACCAGCGGGAAATGCTCGTCGAGCTTGCCCGCGATCACTTCGCGCGCCGCCGCGGCGATGGCGGCGGCGACCTCCGGCGGCAGCAGGCCCTTCTCGACATTGGCCTCGGCCGCTGCGAGCTTCACCCGCGCCAGCGCATGAACGACCTCGATCGGCATGCGGCCGACCCCGATGGGGAAATTGCGGCGCGAGCGCTCCGTCTGCGCGCCCCAATAGGCGGAGGCCGGAACCTCTATGTCGCCGAAGGAATCACGCTCGATACGGAATTGGTCGGTCATCGGTGGACGCTCGCAGACGAAGGAAAGGCTGAAGCTTCCCTATGCGGCATTTCGGCCCGTCTATCAATCATTGCCGGCGCGCGGCAGGGCCGTGGCCTCGCCGATGAAGAAAGCGTCGCCGATATCGGCGCCGCTCGACAGCGACAGCACGTCGGCGAGGCGGTTGCGGGCGCGATTGACGCGGCTCTTCATCGTGCCGGGCGCGCAATTGCAGATCGCTGCGGCTTCTTCATAGGAGAGGCCCGAGGCGGCGACGAGGATCAGCGCCTCGCGCTGATCGAGCGGCAGCTTCTGCAGCGCCGCGCGGAAATCGAGAAAATCCATATGCGCGTTCTGCGCCGGCAGCGACACGAGACGCGCGGCGATGAGCCCGTCCGGATCGGGCGTCTCTCGGCGACGCTTGCGATAATCGCTGTAGTGGATGTTGCGGAGAATAGTGAACAGCCAAGCGGTGAGGTTCGTGCCTTCGGTGAAGGAGGCGAGGCTGCTCCAGGCCTTGACCAGCGTCTCCTGGACGAGGTCGTCGGCGCGGTCGGCGTTGCCGCAGAGCGAGACCGCAAAGGCGCGCAGGTTCGGTATGGCCGATACGAGATCGGCTTTCGATCCTTTGCCCCCGGCTTTCGCCGACTCGTTCTCCGGCACTATCCCTCCCCGGGCGCTTTCGTGCTCGCCGAGGATATCGTGTCCGCCTCGAGCTGGTTCAAGAGCTCCAGGAAACGCTCGGGCACGGGCTGCTCGAGCACGTCATTATACAGATCGCGCAGCTGGTCGCCGATTTGCTCGCCGATCTTGTTCCTGTCGGCATCGCGCCTAGATGACGAGCGCGGGCTCCGCTCCTGCGGGCGACGCGAGTTCAAGACCACCAATCCTTCGTGATCGGCCGCGGAATGCACATCCTCTTGCGTGACCACTGGATCAAACGGCGTCTCCTCCCGGTCTCCTCGGCTGTCGGTTTTGCTGAGCGCGGCGGCGGCATTGGTTCTGCGGCTGCTCTTTCCCATCGGCTCCTCGAGAATTGCAAAAATCCATGCCCTGGCGAGTTGACGCGACCGCGCTATACTGCATTGCGCCGACGCAACGACAACGCTAATTTTACCAAAAGGTTCCCTGGGGCGCGGCGACGATTTGACGCAGCGATGAGCGTGACCGCCGGTGTGAATTTCGCACTGCGGCAAAGCGAGGACACATGATGTCCCTATCTCAGGCTATTCTAAGGCACCTCCCTTATCTCAGGCGTTTCGCCCGCGCCCTCTCCGGCAGCCGCGAGGGCGGCGACGCCTATGTCCTCGCCACTCTCGAAACACTGGTGGCCGATCCGGACCGCGTCGAGGCGGACGAGGATCTGCGCGTCGCGCTGTATCGGCTGTTCCTCGACATCTGGACGTCGAGCCCGATCAACGCGCATACCGACCATTCGGGCCTCGCTCCGGCCGAGGAGGAGGGAGCCAAGCGCAATCTCGAAGCCATATCGCTGCAGCCGCGCATCGCTTTTCTCCTCCATGCGCTCGAGGGCTTCTCGCTCCCCGAGATCGCCAGCGCTCTCGGCCTGCCGGAAGCGCGCGCCGCTGCGCTGATCGACGCGGCCAGCGCCGAGATCGCCGGCCAATTGGCGACCGATGTGCTCATCATCGAGGACGAGCCGCTGATCGCGCTCGATCTGCGCGCGCTCGTCGAGGAGCTCGGCCATCGCGTCGTCGCCGTGGCCCGCACACATAAAGAAGCCGTGGCCGCGATCGCCAAGACGCCGCCCGGTTTGATCCTGGCCGACATCCAGCTGGCCGACAACAGCTCAGGTCTGGAAGCGGTTAACGAAATCCTCGGCTCGGTGTCGACGCCGGTGATCTTCGTCACCGCCTATCCGGAACGCTTCCTCAAAGGCGAGCCGCCGGAGCCCGCTTTTCTGATCGCCAAGCCATTCAGCGTAGACAGCCTCAAGGCGATCATCAGCCAAGCTTTATTTTTCGACAGACGCTCCCATGTCAAAGGCAATGATAAGCACAACTGATCGTATAAAGCGATAGCTTAAGTAGTCGTTTGTTTTCGTACGTATAGACCACAGGTCAAGTTTGGCCAAAAAAAACTTCTATCCTGCGCCAAGAGAGCGCAACCTTGTCTTCACTCGGGCGTTGACTCCCGGGGGACAGGAGAAGGCAGATCAAATGACCGCTATGCAGGAACCCAAGAAGTCGAACCGGGGCTTTGCGTCGATGGACCCCGAGAAGCAGCGCGCCATCGCCCGCAAGGGCGGCCAGAACGTCCCCGACGAGAAGCGCAGCTTCTCTCAGAATCCGGAACTGGCGGCGAAAGCCGGGCGCAAAGGGGGGCAGAGCGTCGATCCGACCAAGCGCAGCTTCTCCCGCGACCATACCCTCGCGTCCGAAGCCGGGCGGAAGGGCGGTCACGCGTCCCATTCCAAGCCGAGAACAGCCGCGGAGTAATCCGCGGCCGCCCGCGCGCGCCTTCGGAAGCGATTCGGCGCGAGAGCGCCGAGCGCCTCAGGCGGCGTGTGGCTTGGTGGTTTGCGCGATGATGGAATAGAGAGCCGACGGATCGCGGGTCGTGCGAATGGTCGCGACCACGGCCGGATCGCGCAGCATGCGGGCGGCGCAAGCGAGCGCTTTCAAATGATCGGCCCCCGATGATTCGGGGGCGATCAGCAGAAAAACCAGATCGACCGGCGCGCCGTCCAGCGCGTCGAAATCGATCGGGCGCTCGAGCCGCGCGAAAATCCCGAAGATCGATTTGACGCGCGCCAGCTTGCCGTGCGGAATGGCGATGCCATTGCCGATGCCGGTCGAGCCGAGACGCTCGCGCTGCAACAGTGCGTCGAAGATTTCGCGGGCCGGCAGGCCGCAAATTTCCGCAGCCTTCTCGCTCAGCTCCTGAAGCGCCTGCTTCTTGGTGTTGGACTTGAGCGTCGGAATAATCGCTTCCGATGTGAGCAGATCAGCGAGCCGCATGAGGCGTCAATCCCATTCACGATCTGATTTCGGCATGAGAACGCGCCGTCGCCGGGGTCCGGTGAAGGCTCATTCGAAGCTATTCGCCTGAACGCCGGCGCGAGGCGACGAGGTTTGCGTCGCGGAAACTCCGTGGCCGTCGCGCTGAACGACTCTGCGCCGCATGATATGGCGCCACTGGAGCTTCCGCATTCTCATCGCCGCCGCTTCCCATTCCATGGGCCGCCCCGTTCTATGGCAAAATATATGCCGCCTATTCTCCGCCGGGCGCGTCGATCCATCCGATATGGTCGTCGCTGCGCCGGTAGACAACATTGAGGCGGCCGGTATCCGCGTGCCGGAACACGACCACGGGCGCGCCGGTCAGGTCGAGATCGAGCACCGCCGCCGACACGGTGAGCCGGCGCAGGCGCGCGGTCGACTCGGCGACGATCGTCGGCGCGAATTCCTTGGGCGCCTCGACCTCCTGATCGGGCGCCTCGAGCACATAGCTGGCGGCGACCTCGCCGAGGTCGGGGCCGGCCGCGGCGTGCTCGGCGCGATGCTCCTTCAGCCGGCTCTTGTAGCGGCGCAGCCGTTTCTCGATGCGGTCGGCCGCGAGGTCGAAACAGGCGTAGGGCTCTTGAGCGCGGCCATCGGCCTGCAGCACGATGCCGGAGGTCAAATGCAGGCTGCAATCGGCGCGATAGCCCGATCCTTCCGGCGCGATCGTCACATGGCCGCTGATCTCGCCGTCGAAATATTTGGAGGCCGCGGCGCCGAGCCGTTCGGCGACATGGGCCCGCAGGGACTCGCCGATATCGATATTCTTTCCGGACACCCGCAAAGACATGCTTGCTCCACCTCATCGAGCCGCGCGCTCGCGCCGCGAGGGCGCGCGCCGCTGACGGAAATGTCCTGAATGCGGGCTCTTCGCCATTCGCGCCCGGGCAGCCCGCTCCGCCCGAATGACGCTCGCCCCTCAACTCGTCCTTCTGCCGCGCGAACATGGCGGAAATTCGGGCGCCTGCCCAACCATTGATCGGAAGCGTTAAGTTGCTGGGCGCTCGAAGTCAATGGCCGATCGAGCGCCGAGGCCTGCTCCAGCATTCCTTCTTTTGAGCGAGTTCCGATCGACCGAACGACGCGTCGAACGGAAAGCGCTCTAGAATTCTTTCGTTTGAGCGAATTCTGATCGATCGAACGATTCCGTTCGATCGGAAAGCGCTCTAGAGAGCCGGTTGAACGGTCTCGCGCAGCTGGCTCTGCTTGGCCCTGCGGCGGTCCACCGATGACGGAATGCGCAGGCTGTCGCGATATTTGGCGACAGTGCGCCGGGCGATGTCGATATCGATCTGCTTGAGCCTCGCGACGATGGCGTCGTCCGACAGCACGTCGAAGGGGCTCTCCTTGTCGATCATCTGCTTGATCTTGTAGCGCACCGCCTCGGCCGAATGGGCCTCGCCGCCACTGGTGGTGGCGATGGAGGCGGAGAAGAAATATTTCAGCTCGAAAATTCCCCGCGGGGTCATCATATATTTGTTCGAGGTGACGCGCGAGACTGTGGATTCGTGCATGCCTATGGCGTCGGCGATGGTGCGCAGATTGAGCGGCCGCAGATGCTCGACGCCCCTGGCGAGAAAAGCGTCCTGCAGGCGCACGATCTCGGAGGCGACCTTGAGAATGGTGCGCGAGCGCTGCTCGAGGCTCTTGGTCAGCCAGTTGGCGTTCTGCAGGCAGCTCGAGATGAAGGTCTTGTCGCCGTCGCGCTTGGCGCCGGCGCTCACCTGCGCTGCATAGGAGTGATTGACCAGCACGCGCGGCAGCGCATCCGAGTTCAATTCGACGATCCAGGAGCCGTCGGCGGCCGGCCGCACGATCACATCGGCGACGAGCGGCTGGAGCGGCGCGCCGCCGAAGGCGCGGCCCGGCTTGGGATCGAGCCGACGCACCTCGGCCGCCATATCGGCGATGTCCTCGTCGTCGACGCCGCAGAGGCGCGCGAGCTGGGCGAAGTCGCGCTTGGCGAGGAGCGGCAGATTGGCGATGAAGATCTGCATCGCCGGATCGAGCCGGTCGCGCTCGCGCAGCTGCAGAGCGAGGCATTCTGAGAGATCGCGGGCCCCGACGCCGGAGGGGTCGAAGCGCTGAATGATCGCCAGCACGGCTGCGACGCGAGCCGGATCGGCGTCGAGCCGCGCCGCGATCTCGGCGACGTCCTCGCGCAGATAGCCGACCTCGTCGATGGCGTCGATGATCGCCTGGCCGATGATGCGATCGATCGGATCGGCGCAGGCGAGCGCCAGCTGCTCGCCGAGATAATCGTGAAGGCTCGCCTGAGAGGCGACATAGGCTTCGAGATTGGGAGCCTCGCCGTCGGCGGGCGCGCCGCCGGCGCCGTTCCAGGAGCTGGCCGAAAGGCCGGCGCCCTCGAGCGCGCCCATCGAATCGGCCGGGCTGCGCGCATTGTCCAGCTCGAAGGCGTTGCCGATCTCGGTGCCGAGCTCGGCCGCGAGCTGCGTCGCGTCGACGGCGAGGCTGTCGCGCGCCCAATCGCCCTCGGCCGGCTCGCCGTGACTTTCGGCGCTTCCCGCCTCGCTCGCCGCGACTGCGTCGCCGCCATGCGACTCCTGCTGCGCATCGGAGAAATCATTGGCGTCCACCGCCTCGAGCAGCGGATTGCGCTCGAGCTCTTCATGGAGAAAGGCGGACAGCTCGAGATTGGAGAATTGGAGGAGCTTGATCGCCTGCAGCAGCTGAGGCGTCATCACCAGGGCCTGGCCCTGACGCATCATCAGTTTGGTGGAAATCGCCATGATCCGCTACTCGAAACCTCTGCCGCGCATCGTCCGCATGGGCGACGGCGTTCTCGGCCTGTTTCTTGCTTATAGCACGGTGTGGCGTCCTTCGCAGGGTCAATTATTCGGCGCCTCCCCGAAAAAGCGCCTAGCAGTTAATCGCGAGACTTTTGCCGCCTCGCCTCACATGCGGAAATCCTCTCCGAGATAGATGCGGCGAACGTCCGGATCGGCGACGATCTCCTCCGGCGCGCCCTCGGTCAGCACATGGCCATTGTAGATGATATAGGCGCGGTCGGTGAGGCCCAGCGTTTCCCGCACGCTATGGTCCGTGATGAGCACGCCGATGCCGCGCTTCTTCAGGTGCCGCACGAGGTCCTGAATGCCGCCGACGGCGATCGGATCGATGCCGGCGAAGGGTTCGTCGAGCAGCATGAAGGAGGGCCGCCCGGCGAGGGCGCGGGCGATCTCGCAGCGCCGGCGCTCGCCGCCCGAGAGCGCGATGGCCGGAGACTGCCGCAGCCGCTCGAGCTTGAACTCCTCGAGCAGAGCGTCGAGCTCGCGCTCGCGTTCGCGCCGGTCGGGCTGGGTGATCTCCAGCACGGCGCGGATATTGTCCTCGACGCTGAGGCCGCGGAAGATCGAGGCCTCCTGCGGCAGATAGCCGATGCCGAGCCGCGCCCGCCGATACATGGGCAGGCCGGTGACGTCATAGCCGTCGAGCGCGATGACGCCCTTGTCGGGCTTCACCAGCCCGGTGATCATATAGAAAACCGTGGTCTTGCCGGCGCCGTTGGGGCCGAGCAGGCCGACCGCCTCGCCCCGCGCCACATGCAGGCTCACATCCTCGACCACCCGGCGCTGCTTATAGGATTTGGCCAGATGGCGGATGGAGAGGACGCCCTGCTGGTCCGCGCCGGGGGCCTCGCGCTCGGCGTCGTCCGCATCGCCGGCGTGGGCGCCGAATTCGGCGCCTGAATTTTGGGCGCCCTCCTCGCGCGGCTCGTCGATTTCCCGCGCCGCGACCTGCGGACCCGCCGTCTTCGGGGCGAGCAACCGCTCCACGAGGCGGTTGAAGAACCCGCCGCGCCCGGTCTCGCTCACCGATGGATAGGCATTCGAGCGCAAGTCTGAGACGTCCCCGGATGAGCGGAAGCGGCGCGGCCCGGGGCTGCGCCGCCGCAAAGTGTACAGCTTCGGAAGGCAAAACCCACGTTACGATTTTGCAATCCCGTATTCGCCGCGAGGCGCGTCGCCGAAGCTCGGGCCGAGCGGTTCAGGCCCAGCAGCTCAGGCCCAAGGGCGCGCGGCGGCGGATTTCGCCTCGAAGCTGTCGATCGTCGCCGCTTTCTGCAGAGTGAGGCCGATCTCGTCGAGGCCCTCGAGCAGGCACTGCTTGCGGAAAGGATCGATGTCGAAGCGGATAACGCCGCCGTCCGGTCCGCGGATTTCCTGCGGCTCGAGATCGATCGTCAGCGTGGCGTTGGCGCCGCGCTCGGCGTCGTCCATCAGTTTCTCGAGTTCCGCCTGCCCGACCTTGATCGGAAGAATGCCGTTCTTGAAGCAATTATTGTAGAAGATGTCGGCGAAGCTGGTCGAGATCACCGCGCGGACGCCGAAGTCGAGCAGCGCCCAGGGCGCATGTTCGCGCGAGGAGCCGCAGCCGAAATTATCCCCGGCGACGAGGATCTGCGCCTCCCGATAGGCGGGCTTGTTCAGCACGAAATCGGGATTCTCCGAGCCGTCCTCACGATAGCGCAACTCCGAGAACAGGCCCTTGCCGAGACCGGTGCGGGCGATCGTCTTCAGATATTGCTTGGGGATGATCATGTCGGTGTCGATGTTCATGATCGGCAAGGGCGCGGCGACGCCGGTCAGTCTGACGAATTTTTCCATGCTCGGAAGGCCTCGCGCAAGGTTGCGTGTCTCGATCCGCCTCTAACAGATCGCGGCCGTTTCGCAAAGCGAGGGGCTGCGCGGCCGCTCGGGCGGTCGAGGAGCTCGGGACCGGCGCCTCATCGACTACACCAGCCGCAAAACCAGCGGCCAGCGCTATTAATCTTAACTTCTTTCCGAGTTTGATTGCTGACAAGGCCACGCTTACGATCGCCTCTATCGCGCATCACTTTAGGAGGCTTGTCTTGTATTTCCAAAATATTTCTCGTTTGCTTCTTTGCGTATCGATCGCTCTGCCGGCCGCCCCGGCCGTCGCCGCGAATTCGACCCGCACGAGGCTCATCGCCGTCAGCCCTTCTCCTGCCGGAAGCCCTGTGACGTTGACGGCGGAGGTGGACGCGCCGGCCGGCGTCGGCGGCGCTACTGGACGCGTCTCCTTCACCGACGGCGAGAGGATCGTGGGATCGGCTCTCGTGAACGCGCTCGGCGGCGCGCAGACGAGTCTGTCGCTCGGGCTCGCCCACGCCTGCGCGCTCGCCAGTCCCTCGGGAGTCGAATGCTGGGGCTGGAACAAATACGGTCAGCTCGGCGACGGCGCGACGACCGACCATCTTCCGGCCCCTGTCACAGGCCTCACCAAAAGAGTGGTCGCGCTGGCGGTCGGCGGGGTCCATAGCTGCGCGCTGACGGTCGAGGGAGCCGTGATCTGCTGGGGCGAAAACTCGCTCGGTCAGCTCGGAGGCCCTACGCCGGACCGGGCGCAGCCTGCTCCCACTCCGGTTCCCGGCCTTTCGAGCGGCGTCATCGCGATCGCATCCGGATCATATCACAGCTGCGCTGTGACCGAGGCCGGCGCGATTTTCTGCTGGGGCCGCAACGTCGAGGGCCAGATCGGCAACGGCGTCGACTTGGAAACATTCGCTCCGCCGACGCGGGTTGGCGGCCCTGCCGAAATCTATACGGATGTGGCGGGCGGCGCTTCTCACAGCTGCGGCCTGACGAATGCGGGCGCGGTGCTGTGCTGGGGCCAGGGGTTCGGCAAGGTTCCCACGCCGGTCGCCAAGCTCGGCAGCGGGGTCGTCGCATTGACGGCGGGCTCCTATCATGACTGCGCTCTCACCAAGGCCGGCGCCGTCCAATGCTGGGGGCCGGCATGGAACGCCGGCGCCCCGACGCCGGTCGCTGGCCTGTCGAGCGGCGTCGTCGCAATCTCGTCTGGAAGCGGGCATGATTGCGCGCTGCTGCGCGACGGCGGCGTGCGCTGCTGGGGCTATAACCAATATGGCCAGCTCGGCGACGGAACGACCACAGATCGCACGATCCCGACGCCCGTCCTGAACC
Organism: Methylosinus trichosporium OB3b; assembly: GCF_002752655.1. Lineage (NCBI taxonomy): Bacteria > Pseudomonadati > Pseudomonadota > Alphaproteobacteria > Hyphomicrobiales > Methylocystaceae > Methylosinus > Methylosinus trichosporium. Next base: position 2,782,102 of record NZ_CP023737.1, read on the forward strand.
TCGGCGCCGCCGCGGTCGCGATCGCCGCCGGCTTCGACTTTTCCTGCGCGCTGCTGTCGACGCGGGCGGTGAAATGCTGGGGTTATAACGAGGTCGGCGAGATTGGCGACGGCGGCGTGACGAACCAGCCTCTCCCCGTCCCGGCGAAGGGCCTCTCCGCCCTGCTGCGCACCCGCGCCCGGCTCACCACATCGACGCTCGGAAACGGGCTCCATGCTCTGCGCGCGAACTATCTCGGCGACGCGGCTCATGCGCCTTCGCAATCCACTCCGCTGCCGATGCGGCTCAAATGAGCGGAGCCGAATGACGCCTGCTTGCGGTTTAAGACGATCGGTCGTATAAAAAGAGCATGAGCCGAAGAGACGTCAACGACATCAGGCGCAAGCTGCTCGATCAGGGGGTCGCCCTGCTGATGGAGCAGGGCTATCACGGCACCGGCCTCACCGAGCTGGTGCAGGCCGTCGGCGTGCCGAAAGGCTCGTTCTACAATTACTTCCCGAGCAAGGAAGCCTTCAGCGCCGAGGTCGTCGCGCATTATATCGAGCCGTTCATCCAGCGGCTCGACGCGCATCTCGGGCAGGCGGGTCGTTCCGCCGACGCCGCGCTCCGCGCCTATTTCGACGATCTCATTGCCGAGACGGAGCGGCGCGACTTCAAAGGCGGCTGCCTTCTCGGCAATCTCATGGGCGAGATCGGCGAGACCAGCGACCTCTGCCAGACCTCCTTGCGCGAGGCGGTGCGCCGCTATCGCGACAAGCTGCGCGAGGGCCTGGCGCGGGGCCAGGAGGAAGGGCGCTTCCGCAAGGATCTCGACGCCAAGGAGATGGCCGATGTGCTCGTCGACTCCTGGCAGGGGGCGCTTCTGCGCATGAAGATCGAGCGGTCGGTTCGCCCGCTCGTCCAGTTCCGCGACATGCTGCTCGACGGCTATTTCCGCGCGTGATTTTTTACCCCCAAACGAGACGACCGGTCATTTAACGCGAGGCCGAGCACGAGACGACCAACGCCGACCAATGGCTCGGCGAACGCAAAACCGCGCGCGCGAAGCTGCGCGGACAAGGGAGGAAGCAATGACGAAGCACATACTCGTCGTCGGCGGCGGCGTCGGCGGAACCATGACCGTCAACAGCATCGTCGCCAAGCTCTATCCGGAGATCGCGCGCGGCGCGGTCCGGGTGACGATGCTGTCGGACTCGCCCTGGCATTATTACAAGCCGGCTTTCATGTATGTCGCCTTCGACATGTTCTTCGAGGGCGAGCTGCGCCGCAAGCAGCGCTCGCTGCTGCGTCCCGAGATCGAGTTCCTCGTCGACAAGGTCGAGCGTTTCGATTTCGCCGGATCGAGCGTGACGACGCGCAGCGGCCGCAAGATCGGCTATGATTATATCGTCGTCTCCACCGGCTGCCTGCCGGCGCCCGAGCGCATTCCCGGGCTGAAGGAGACGGGCGATTATTTCTACCAATACGAGCCGGCGCGCCGCCTCGCCGACAAATTGCGCGGCTTCGAGAAGGGCCGCATCTTCATCACGGTCAACTTCCCCAAGACTCCGAATGTCCCGCATCAGTGCGGCATCGCGCCGATCGAGACGACGCTGATGCTCGACGAATATCTGCGCCGCAAGGGCGTGCGCGACGCGGTGGAGATCGTCTACACCTATCCGACCGTCTCGCAGCTCTTGCGCAATTGCCTCTTCCTGCAACAGGAGGTCTGCGAGGTCCTGCCTTCGGTGTTCGAGAGCAAGGGAATCAAGTTCCAGCGCGGCTTCACGCTCGAATCCGTGGACGCGGACCGCAAGGTCGCACGCTCCGAGGAAGGACGCGAGGAAGGTTTCGACCTGCTGATGTGCACGCCGCCGATCCGCGCGGTCGATGCGGTGATCGCCAGCGGCGCGTCGCAGGCGGTCAATGGCGAAGGCTGGCTGCCGACGAACCGCCGCACGCTGCAGCTCGAAGGCCATCCCAACGTCTATGTGATGGGCGACACGGTCGATCTGCCGATCAGCAAGGCCGGCGGCTCCTGCCACAACCAATGCCCGGTCATCGCCAACAACATCGCCGGCGACATTCGCCTCGGCCGCACCGTCGACGCCTATCACGGCAAGGTTCAGGCGGTCGCGCAAATGGGCCTCGAGATGGGGATGCCGCTCTGGTACGACTATGACGAGGACGTTCATCCGACCCCGCCGACGAAGCTCGGCGGCCTGCTGCGCAAGGCGTTCAACCGCGGAATCTACTGGTCCGTCGCCCGCGGCGTGATCTGAAGCAATCGATCGGAGGGATGAGCAATGAACGCGACCAATCTTCAAGCTGCGCCGGTCGAGCGCGCAACCCGCATGTCGGACGAAACCGCGCGCGGCGTGTCCGAGCTTCTCGAAAAGGCGTCGCCGCTTCTGCAGGGACGGCGCTTCCACAATATCGTCGATCTTCTCTCCCTCGTCTCGGACGGGGTCGATATGGCCGACGACGCCATGATCGAAAAGCTGATGAAGGCCTATGAGGAGGCGATCGGCGCCGCCTGGACGCTCGGCAACGCCGCGCGTTTCGCCGCCAATGAAGCGGCGACGAAGCCGACGCCTTCGCTGATCGGCCTGCTGCGGACGGCCGGCGACGAGGATGTGCGCCGCGGCCTGCATTTCGCGCTGCTCTTCCTCGCCGCGCTGGGGCGCGGACAGCGCGACGACGCCGAGGCATGACCGACGATCGCGCGCTGCAGGCGCTCTATGAGGAGCGCGTGCGCGGCTGGGCGAGGCGGGTGCGCGACGATGTTCGGCTCGCGCCCGCCGATCTCACCGTCAGCCGAACGAGCCCGGCCTGTGGCAGCACGCTGACACTCGACGTGAGGCGAGAGCGAGATCGCATCGCTGCGCTCGGCTATCGGGCGCGCGCCTGCACTCTGGGCATGGCGTCGACAGCCGTGGTGGCGGCGCAGGCCGTCGGCGAGCGCTTCGAGGACGCGCTCGCGGCCGGGCGCGCGCTCGCCGCGCTGCTCGCCGGCGAGGACGCGCGTTTCGAAGAGCGATGGCGCGCGCTCGACATGTTCGTCGCGGCGCGCGGCTTCCCGTCCCGCCACGGCTCGATCCTGCTGCCCTTTCACGCGCTCACGGAGGCCGCGGCGCGGCTCAGCCTTCCGTCAATGTCAGCAGAATATCCGCATACCACGCGCAGTTGAGGCCGAGCGCCTCGTCCTGCTGCAGGTCGCGGCCGACGTCGAGCCGCGCCGAATGGACGCCGAGCAGCGTCCACGGCAGATCGCCCTGGCAGCTCTCCAGAGCCGGAATGCGCGCCACCACCGGCGCGCCGCTGGCGCCGCGATGGGTGCGCGCATCGCTGAGGAAATAGCCCTGGCCCTGGAAGCGCAGGCCGAAGGAGGAGGCGACGACGCCCTGGCGCGCCACCGGCATGTGATGCAGCGTGTCGTGAAAGCCGAGCGGAAAGCCGACGATCAGCAGCGAGGAGCCGATCTCGACCTGATCGAAGCCGCCCGGCAGATGCGCGGGCGTGAAGGCGCGATAGACGGTCGGCTCCGGCAGCTTTCCCCGCTCGATCTCGATCGCCGCGACATCGACCTCGCCGGCGGCGTCGACGGCCTGACGCCAGACGCTCTTGCCGTCCTCATAGAGCGGAATGGAGAAGCCCGTCGACTTGGCCATATTCTCGGCGTCGACATGCAGCTCGATCTCGATTCGGTCGGGCTGGTGCCCGCTCGCCGCATCCTTCAGCACATGGCGGCTCGTCACCAGGAACAGACGCTCGTCGCGCTCGAAGAAGAAGCTGCTCGCATTGGTCAGCGGCGCCTGTCCGTCGAAGGTGCAGAGCCGGGCGGTGGTGAGCAGCAGCGGTTCGATCATCGGCGGTTTCCTCTCTCCCCGAAGAACTTGCCGCTCGCGCGCGGCTCGGCAGGCCGCTCGCTGCGACAGACCGCGAGCTACGCCTTGATTTGCGTTACGGTCTGCGGTAGAGAGCCGGCGCCATCTATAAATAGGCGCGTCCCGGCTCGGGTCGAACGACGGATCAATGTTAACTGTTCGATGTTGCGGCGCCTCTGCGCTCGATCATTTTCATCAAATGATCTTCTTCGACAACGTTCGAACGCGATAATCTCGGCGGATAACGAACGGAGCGTGCGGCGTATGAGAGCATCTACCGAAGTTCTCCGCCAGAATGCAATGGCGAATATGCGAAGTCCCCATGAAATGGGGATAATCTGCATCGATATCACCAACAAATGCGATCTCGCCTGCTCGAACTGCACGCGGCTGCTCGTCAATCAGGACCGGTTCTGGGACATGTCGCTCGAGAACTTTCGCCTCGCCGTGCGCAGTCTCGCCGATTATCCTGGAATCATCGCGGTCATCGGCGGCAATCCGGCGATGCACCGGAGCTTCGAAGAGATCTGCGCCATTTTCGTCGAGGAGATTCCGCAGAAGGAGCGACGCGGACTCTGGACCAACAATATCTTCAGCTTCGCCGATCTCGCGAAAAAGACTTTCGGCGTCTTCAATCTCAATCCGCATGGCGTCGAGCGTGGGATCAAATCGCTCGAGCCTTTGCGCGATGGCGCTTGGTATCATGGCGGCCATTCGTCCCACGCGCCACTGCTGACGGCGCTGAAAGATCTCTTCGACGACGAGGAGATGTGGCGACGAATCGGGCGCTGCGACATCAACCATGAGTGGTCGGCGTCGATCGTCGAGAACAGAGGGCGGCTCAAGGCTTATTTCTGTGAGGTCGCCGCCTCTTTCGATCTCGCGCGGGGAACCGATTTTGGTGTCGAAGTGACGCCCGGCTGGTGGCGTCGCGACATTTCCACTTTCGCCGATCAGGTTGCGCGCTTCTGCCCGGGCTGCGGCGTGCCGGCCAAGGTCGTCGGCCATATGGATTGCGAGGAGATCGACACTTTTACTGTGAGCAACGCCGACATAGCGGAGAGTTCGCTGCGCAAGAAACGCTCGATCATCGCACTGGACCAGGACGACGCACATTTCCTCGGCCGACAAAGGGTGACCGAATATTCTCCCATGCTTCGCGCCGAGGGGAATGGCTCCGCCACGGGCGTCGTGAAGCGGTCGGCGCCGGTCGAGACTCCTGAAGCAGCGCCGCGGAAGCCGAGCCGACCCCTTTTCGCGCGGCCCAATGTCGAGCTCGAGTTCGCCAAATTTCTCTGTACGATCGGCCTCACCCGAGCAGGCACACGATTGTGGAACACGGCCAAGTCCCGAAAATAACCGTTTCTTCGAGCCGGACTCTTGCGGCGGCGCGCCGACGCGAGAGGCCGGCTCGTCGTCTCAGAAGATTTCGGCAGTAGCCGTGTCGGGTCCCGTCGAAATCTCGGCCGAGCGCCGCCTTATCACATCAAGCTCCGGAAGAGGCCGATGACTGCAGCCTACCGTCTGCCGATCGTTTCCATCATCGTGACCAATTACAATTACGGGCGGTTTCTCCCTCAGGCATTGAACGCCGTCCGGCAACAGACCTATCCGCATTTGGAATGCATCGTTGTCGACGATTGCTCCACCGACTGCAGCCACGAGGCTCTCGATACAGCGGTTCGCGAGTGGCCCGAGCTGATCGTCATCCGCCAGCAGACGAATGGCGGCCAATCTGCGTCTTGTCTAGCGGGCCTCGCGCGCGCCAGTGGCCAATACATCGTCTTTCTCGACGCAGACGACCTGATCACCGAGGAGTTCGTCGCCGCTCATCTCGCGGCGCATTTCTGCTTGCGCACGCCAGTAGGAATGACCTGTTGTGATTGTTTCACCCTGCGGGACGAGCGGCTCATCTGTTCGACCTCACGCTATCTCGCGGGCCATTTCGCGAGCCGACCTGCGGATCCCACGCTCGTCCATCGCGGGGGCTTCGATCTGCTGCGGGAAGCGGGCTTCGAGCCGCCGGAGATCGATTTCGAGGCTCTGCGTCTGATCCCATGGAACGAGAATCGGTGGCCGTGGTCATCGATGTCCGCGATGATGTTTCGCCGTGACGCGCTCGATCTGGTGACGGGCGCGAAAGGTTTCGTGCAATTGCGCGTCGGCACCGACTGTTTTCTGGCTTGGGCGGTGAATCGGCTGACTGGCAGCGTCATCATGGAGCTGCCGATGATGATCTATCGCATCCACGGCTCCAACAGCTTCGCTGCGCGCGCCTCGCTCAATCATATGCGGCCGGGACACGCCGGCCTCGTCTTCGATTATCGCGCCGATCAAATTCTGCTCGACCATCTCATTGAAAATTTCAGATATTTCCACGCCATCCTGGACAACGCCGAGCATTTGCGCGGGCTCTGCGAGCTCGTCGATCAATCCGCCGCGAATGGAGAGAAGGACAGGCCCACGTTGAGCGATCTGCTCAGTGGGCATTTCGATGAGATCGTCGGGGCGCTCGGTCACGCTGAAGCGGCGCTATGGCTCAAGAAATCGAAGGGCGCGCATGGCGCGTTCGGCTTTCTCGGCGTGCTGCCGCCGAGGGTTGAGCTGGAAATCGCAAAGTTCCTCTGCTCGATCGGTTCGACGCGTGGCGACGAAGTGTGGAATCGCGCGATCAGGCGCCTCTCGTGACGACCGAGAACGCTTGCCGCTCGAACGGAATCGTTCGAGCGGTCTGAGTTCGCTCAGAAGGAGGAGCTGGAGCAGTTTCCCGATCTGTTCGGGTCAGAGTCTGCTCTCGAACCCGACGCTTCCCCAGCCTCTTCGAGGGGATGAGCGCGTCACCTCACGGACCGTGATAATCCGGGTCCGGCCGCGCCACAAGAATGCCGGCGACGATCGGCATCGCATTGCGCAGCAGACGGAAACGGCCGAAGCCGGCCTTCTTGGCGATGCGCTGCAGCTCGGCGACCGTGCGCGGCTCGCCGCGGCCCATGGCCAGAGTGTAGAAGCCGTAATAGGCGTCGAGCGGCTCGGCGCCCTCGATCCCCGACATGGCCTCGACGATGAGCAGCACGCCGTCGCGCGGCAGAGCGCGGCGGACGTTGCGCAGCAGTTCCAGCGCCGTGGCGTCGTCGTGATCGTGGACGATGCGCACCAGAGTGATCACATCGGCGCCGACCGGCAGCGGATCGGTGAGGAAGCTGCCGGAGAAGAAGCGCGCGCGCTTGGCGAGCCCCGCCGCCTCCAGCCGTGTGCGCGCGCGCTCGACCACGGCGGGTAGATCGAACAGCATCAGCTCGAGCCGCGGCGCGCTGGCGGCGACGGCCTCGAGGAAGGCGCCTTCGCCGCCGCCAACGTCCATGATCCGGCGATGGCGGCGGAAATTATAGGCGCCGACGACCTCCTGCGCGACCAGCGGCTGCGATTGCGCCATCAGCGCGCTATAGGGCGCGACCTCCTCGGGCGTCAGCTCGGTCGGACGCTCCGCCGCCGAATAGGGCCAGTAATCGGCTAGCTTCGGTTCGGCCTCCTCGGCGCCGCGCAGCAGGGCGACCGGATCGGCGAGATCGGCGTAGAGCATGGGCTGATGCTCGACCAGCGCCAGCGCCGCCTTGTTGCCGACGAGCGCCGCGCCGATGTCGCCCAATCCGTAGCGGTCCTTGCCGCGGCGGTCGACGAGGCCGAGCGAGGCGGCGGCGTCGAGGAGACGCGAGGCCGCATCGGGCGACAGCTCGGTCTTCTCGGCGATCTGCGCGAGGCTCTTGGGCGATTCGAGCAGGAGATCGAGCAGCTTCAGCCGCACGCAGGCGAGCAGAACCTGCGAATAGACGAAGCCCGCGCAGAGATCGAGCGCGGCCCGCGCTCGGCGCCGCGCCGCCTTGCGGGTGAGCGGATGCTTCGCCGCGAGCCGCTGAAAGCGCGGGCTCGACGCCAAGCGATCGCGAATGCGCCGCAGCCTGTCCCGCCAGAACTGACCCATGGCGACCTCCGCCGCGAGAAGATGAGGCGCTCCGAGAAGCGCTTTCCGCTCGAACGGAATCGTTCGAGCGATCAGAATTCGCTCCAAACGGATGCCGGTCTAGCGGAAAAGCGCCGGCGGAGAAACGTCGAATTTACCGGGGGCCCGCCGCCGACTCGGCGCGGCGGACCGCGGCCTCCATCAGATTGCGGATCGCCGTGTCGAGCACCGGGTCCGGATCGAGTCCCTTGGCCGCGTCGAGATGGCCGGAGACCGCCAGCATGGCGACGCCATGGGCGAGCGCCCACACCTGCAACGCCAGCTTGCGCGCGCCCTGCGCGGAGACGCCGCGCAGCTGCAGAAAAGCGACGACCGAGCGCCACAGGATTTCGAGCGCGTGATCGGCGGCGTCGGCCGAGGCCTCGGCCGCGAGCGACGCCGCCGAGCCGAACATCGCCGCATAGAGGCCGGGCTCGGCGCGGGCGAAGGCGAGATAGGCGGCCGACATCCGCCACATGGCGGTCGCCGCATCCGGCCGGCCCTCGTCCCAGCCCTTTTCCAGCGCTGCGGCGAAGGACAGGAAGCCGCGCCGCGCGACTTCGTTCAGCAGCTCGTCGCGGCTGGCGAAATGGCGATAGGGCGCGGCGGCGGTGACGCCGACGCGCTTGGCCGCCTCGCTGAGGCTGAGCGCCGCCGGCCCGCCTTCGGCCAGCAGCTCCAACGCCGCCTCGATCAGCGCTTCCTTGAGGGCGCCGTGGTGATATTTTCGCTTCATCGACATGGGCGCGAGGACTTTGGACGCGAGGACTTCGGGCGCGAGGACTTCGGGCGCGAGGACTTCGGGCGCGAGCTGGGTGGCGGGCGAGACAGGAGCCCGAGCCGTCGCATAGTCTCGTCACGAAGGGAAGACCGCGTCGGCGGCGGCCCCTGATCGAGGCGCGGCGCGCGCCTATTTGCGCCTATGGCGTCAAGCCGGGAGCATTCCATGAACCAAGCCTTTTGCAAGCTCGTCGCAATTCTCGCTCTCGCGCTGCTCGCGCTCTCGGCGCAGGGGCGCGCCGAACCTTTGCGCCGCGCGGCGGAGATCGAGGCGACGCTGCGCCGCATTCGCCTGCCGGACGGCTTCTCCATCTCGCTCTATGCGCTCGTTCCGCATGCGCGCAGCCTCGCTGTCGCTCCGGGCGGCGAGGCGATCTTCGTCGGCACGGATGAGCGCCGCATCTTCGCGCTGACGCCGGGCGGAGCGCGCGCGGCGGCGGTCGAGTCTTTCGCGCCGGGCGCCGATTTCGTCATGCCGCACGGCCTCTGCTTCGACAAGGACGGGACCCTGTATGTCGTCGAGCAGAATCGCGTGTCGAGCTTCGCGCAGGCGGCAGTGGATCGCGGCCGGCTGCGCGCCGCCGATGCGCGCGTTCTCGTCGCCAAAGGCGCGCTGATACCAGTGTCAGAGCAGAGCGCCATTCACTCGACGCGCATGTGCCGCATCGGTCCCGACGAGAAGCTCTACATCTCGCTCGGCCAGCCGCACAATGTCGCGCCGCGCGACAAGCTCGCGCTCTACGACCGCATCGGCATGGGCGGAATCATCCGCATGAATCGCGACGGCTCCAGCCGCGAGGTTTTTGCTCGCGGCATACGGAACTCGGTCGGCATGGACTTCGATCCGAGCGACGGCGTCCTGTGGTTCACCGACAATCAGGTCGACCGCATGGGCGACGACACGCCGCCGGGCGAGATCGATCGCGCGCCGCGCGCCGGCCTTCACTTCGGCTTTCCCTGGTATGGCGGCGGCCATGTGCGCACACAAGAATATGCGCATGAGACGCCGCCCGCGGACGTCGTCTTTCCCGAGGTGGAGGAGGCGCCGCACGCCGCCGATCTCGGCATGATCTTCTACACAGGCGCGATGTTTCCCGAGCGTTATCGCGGCGGGATTTTCTCGGCGCAGCACGGCTCCTGGGACCGCGCCATGCCGGTCGGCGCGAGGGTGATGTTTACACCCGTCGGCGCCGATCGCAAGGCGTCCGCGAGCGAGCCCTTCGCCGAAGGGTGGAACACCACCGATCCGCATTATCTCGGCCGCCCTGTCGATGTCGCGCAACTGCCCGACGGCTCGCTGCTCGTGACCGATGATCAGAACGAGGCGGTGTACCGGATTTCGTATGGGGGGCGGTAGGGAGTAGGCAGTAGGCGGGCATTCTACAGTCTCTTTGGGCCGTCATTGCGAGCGCAGCGAAGCAATCCAGAGCCGCCGCCTGTGACTCTGGATCGCTTCGTCGCTACGCTCCTCGCAATGACGTCCTAGCGACTGTTTACTGCCTGCTGCCCCACCTCAACACCGGCCTCCGCGCCGCCGCAGTCTCGTCCGGCCGTCGGCGCGGCGCATGGCGCGGCGCCTCGGCGAACCGCTCGGTCTCGCCGCGCTGCGCGCTCTCGGCGAGCGCGCGCAATGTCGCGACGAAGCGATCGAGCGAGCGCTTCGATTCCGATTCCGTCGGCTCGATCAGCATGGCGCCGTGGACGACGAGCGGGAAATAGACCGTCATCGGATGATAGCCTTCATCGATCATCGCCTTGGCGAAATCGAGCGTCGTCACGCCCGTCCCTTTCAGAAAGGCGTCGTCGAACAGAACCTCGTGCATGCACAGGCGATCGCCGAAGGGCTGCGTCATCACGTCGCGCAAGCGCGCGCGCAGATAATTGGCGGCGAGCACGGCGTCGCGCGACGCCTGCGCGACGCCGTCGCCGCCATGCGAGAGCAGATAGGAGAGCGCGCGCACGAACATGCCCATCTGGCCATGAAAGGCGGTCAGCCGGCCGAAGCTCTGCGTCCCCTCCGCATGCTCGACGAGCCGCAGAGAGTCGCCGTCGCGCAGGAGGAAAGGAACCGGGGCGAAAGGCGCGAGCCGCGCCGACAGCACGACGGGCCCGGCGCCCGGACCGCCGCCGCCATGCGGCGTCGAGAAGGTCTTGTGCAGATTGAGATGCATGGCGTCGACGCCCATGTCTCCCGGCCGCGCGACGCCGGCGATGGCGTTGAAATTAGCGCCGTCGCAATAAAAATAGCCGCCCGACTCATGCACGAGCCGCGCGATCTCCACGACCTCGCGCTCGAATAATCCGCAAGTGTTGGGATTGGTCAGCATGATCGCGGCGACATCCGGCCCGAGCGCGGCCGCAACCGCGTCGGCATGGACGATTCCATCCTCGCCCGCCGGAATGGCGCGCACGGTGAAGCCGAGCAGAGCGGCGCTCGCCGGATTGGTGCCATGCGCGGATTGCGGAATCAGCACGGTGCGGCGCGTTTGCGCTTGCCCACGCGCGCGCAGCGCCGCCTCTATGGTCATCAGCCCGCACAATTCGCCATGGGCGCCGGCCTTGGGCGAGAGCGCCACCGCGCTCATATTGGTGAGCTCGAGCAGGAAGCGCGACAGCTCCTCCATCAGCGCGAGCGCTCCTCGCGCGGTCGCTTGCGGCTGCAGCGGATGAATATTCGCGAAGCCTTCGAGCCGCGCCATTTTCTCAGCCAGCCGCGAATTATGCTTCATCGTGCAGGAGCCGAGCGGATAGAGCCCGGCGTCGATCGAATAATTCTTGCGGGACAGCCGCACATAATGACGCATCGTCTCCGGCTCGGAGAGGCCCGGCAGGCCGATCGGCGCTGTGCGCTCGAGCGCGCCGAGTCGCGGCGTGAACGGTTCCGGCTCGTCGATGTCGACGCCGGTCACATCGGCGCGACCGATCTCGAACAGCAGCGGCTCTTCCTGATCGAGCCCGCGATCGCCGCTGAATGTCTCGGACGGATGATTGGGATGATCGAGCATTACAGCGCTCCTTCGAGTGCGGCGATGAAGGCCTCATGATCCTCGTTCGTCGCCACCTCCGTGCTGGTGACGAGCAGAAGATCGTCGAGCCCGGCGCCGGGCAGAAGGCGAGACACCGGCACGCCGGCGAGCACGCCTCGTTCCGCCAATCGCTCGACGAGGCGCGCCGCATCGCTCGAGACGCGCAAGGTGAATTCGTTGAAGAAGGTCTCGTTCAGCACCTCGACGCCGTGGACGCGCGCGAGCCTCTCCGCGAGACGCACGGCGCTCGCATGATTGGCGCGCGCAAGACGGCGCAGTCCCGCCTCGCCGAGCAGAGTGAGATGAATGCTGAAGGCCAGCGCGCAGAGGCCCGAATTGGTGCAGATGTTCGATGTCGCCTTGTCGCGGCGAATATGCTGCTCGCGCGCGGACAGCGTCAGCACGAAGGAGCGTCGCCCATCGGCGTCGACGGTCTCGCCGCAGAGCCGCCCGGGCATTTGCCGCAGATGCTCCTGCTTCGTTGCGAAGAGGCCGACATAGGGTCCGCCGAAAGAGAGCGGATTGCCGAGCGACTGCCCCTCGCCGACGACGATATCGGCCCCAAAATCCCCGGGCGGCGTCACCAGGCCGAGCGAGACGGCCTCGGTGACGACGGCGACGAGCAGCGCGCCTTTCGCATGGCAGGCGCGCGCGATCGGTGAAAGATCGCGCAGATTGCCGAACACGTCCGGCGTCTGCACGATGACGCAGGACACATCGTCGTCGATCTGCGCGGTGATGTCCTCGCGCGCGAAGACATCCGGAGCCAATGTGTCGACCTCGTCGCCGGCGAAGCGCGAGAGGGTGCGCACGACCTCGGCGTAATGCGGATGCAGCCCGCCCGAGAGCACGGCCTTGCGTCGCTTGGTGACGCGATGCGCCATCAGCGCCGCTTCGGCGCAGGCGGTCGAGCCGTCATACATCGAGGCGTTGGCGATCTCCATGCCTGTCAAGGCGGCGACCTGCGTCTGGAACTCGAACAGGACTTGCAGCGTGCCCTGCGAAATCTCCGGCTGATAGGGCGTGTAGCTGGTGAGGAATTCCGAGCGCTGGATCAGATGATCGACGCTCGCGGGAATATGATGCCGGTAGGCTCCGGCGCCGAGGAAAGAGCGCGAGGCGGCGACATTGTTTCGCGCGAGCGCGGCGAGATGACGTTCGACCTCCATCTCGCCGCGGCCGCGCGGCAGATCGAGCGGCCGCGTCAGCAGCACATCTTTCGGCACATCTGCATAGAGAGCTTCGGCAGTCGGAACGCCGATCGCCTCGCGCATCTGCGCGCGATCGTCCTCGGTCAAAGGCAGGTAGCGCATGTCGCCCTCACGTGTCGCGAGCGTCTCGAATGCGAGCCTGAAGGCTCGCGGTCCAGGTGGCGCTCTATGGACCGCGAGCCTTAGAGGCTCGCTCTTGGAGCTACAGACTTTCGACGAAAGCGCGATAGGCGTCCTCGTCCATCAGGCCTTCGAGCTCGGCCGCGTCGGCGATGCGCAGCTTCGCCAGCCAGCCTTTGCCGAGCGGATCCTCATTGACGCTCGCCGGTTCGTCGTCGAGCGCGTCATTGGCTGCGACGACCTCGCCCGAGATCGGCGAATAGACCTCGCTCGCCGCTTTCACGCTCTCGATCGTCGCCAATTGGCCGCCCTTGTCGAGGCGCGCGCCCGGCTCGGGCAATTCGATGAAGACGATGTCGCCGAGCTGCGTTTGCGCATAGTCGGTGACGCCGACCACGGCGATCTCGCCTTCTAGGCGCACATATTCGTGATCCTTGGTGTATCGTTCGCCGCTCATGCTCGGTCCTTTCCTCGAGACGCATATCGATGCGGGACAAAGGGCAATGTCGCGACCTCGACCTCGATCGGCTTGCCGCGCAGCTCGCTCGCGAGCCGGATGCCCGGCGTGGCGAAAGCGCTTTCGACCATGCCCATTGCGATGGGGCGCGCGAGGCTCGGCGAATAGCCGCCCGAGGTGATGCGGCCGACGATGCGTCCATCCGGCGCCGTCAGCGTCGCGCCATCGCGCAGCGGCGCCTTGCTCTGCGGCAGCAGGCCGACGCGACGGCGCGCCGGGCCATTGTCGATCGCGGCGCGAATGCGCGCGAAACCGGGAAAGCCGCCCTGCTCGCGGCGGCGCTTGCCGATCGACCAGATGAGGCCCGCCTCGACCGGATCGGTCGTCGCGTCTATGTCATGGCCATAGAGGCAGAGCCCCGCCTCGAGCCGCAGCGAATCACGCGCGGCGAGGCCCGCCGGCGCGACATCCTCATTCGCGAGCAGGCGCTCGGCGAGCCGCGTCGCGAGATATGCGGGAGCGGAAATCTCGAAGCCATCCTCGCCGGTGTAGCCGGAGCGCGAGACGAAAACCGAGGCGCCCTCATATTCCGCCGGGAGCCAGCCCATGAAGGGCGCGTCCTCGACGCCCGGCAGGATCGTCGATAACGTCGCCGCCGCGCGCGGGCCCTGCAGCGCCAGCAGCGCGCGGCCGGAGAGCACGGAGAGCTGGAGCTGCGGCAGCTCCTGGCGCAGCAGCGTGAAGTCCTGCTCCTTGCCGGCGGCGTTGACGACGAGCAGCAGCCGCTCCTCGCGGCCGGGAAGGCGCGTCGCCATCAGATCGTCGAGAATGCCGCCATCCTCGGCCAGCAATTGCGTGTAGCGCGTGCGCTGCGGCTCCAGCCCGTCGAGATCGGCGGGAACCAGAGTCTCGAGCAGACGCGCGGCGCCGCGGCCGGTGAGGATCGCCTGGCCCATATGCGAGACGTCGAACAGGCTCGCCTTTGCGCGCGTGTGCAGATGCTCGGCGATGGCGCCGCTCGGATAGCTCAGAGGCAGCGAATAGCCGGCGAAAGGCGCCATGCGCGCGCCGAGCCTGTGATGCAGCGCATCGAGCGGCGTCACGGCGCGAGCGTCGGCGGGGGAAGGAAGGGCGTGCTCGTCCACGGGGCGCTCCATGCGCGGGACGCAGCCGTCCCGCCTGTCGCCCCCTCTGTCTCGAGGACCTGAGAGATTTCCCCGCGTCGCCGCAGGTTACCCCCGTCGGTGGGCGCGCCTCACGAGGATGCGCGCCGCTTTCCAGAGCTTACTCGCCTTCGCGGTCCTTTTGCCTGAGCGTTTCCGGGGCGGTTGCGCCTTCGGCTCCGGCTGTGCCGGTCTCTCCCGCGAAGATCGACTGCCGAGGAATGTGAGAGCGAAGCCATCGAGCGTCAAGACGCGCCGCCACGGATTTCGCGCGCATATTGTCGCGCCGCGGGCGCATCGTTGAAAAGGCGGAGCGCCGCGCCATGTCGCGAGGCGCATCACCCGAGGAGGGGAATCATGAGCACGAGCAATGTCGATCTTCAGGACTACGCGCGGCGGCTCTACGACGCTCACGGCGACAAGGCCGTGGCCGAAGCCGCGCAGAAGGCGCGCGCTCTCGAGGAGCAGGGCCGGCGCGAGGACGCGCTGACTTGGCGGCGGATCGAGGAGATCATC
Source organism: Methylosinus trichosporium OB3b (assembly GCF_002752655.1). NCBI lineage: Bacteria > Pseudomonadati > Pseudomonadota > Alphaproteobacteria > Hyphomicrobiales > Methylocystaceae > Methylosinus > Methylosinus trichosporium. Next base: position 2,797,238 of record NZ_CP023737.1, read on the forward strand.
AAGGAGACGCTCGGTCCGCATCAGAGCTGACGGCCGGCGGCGCGGCTCTCTCTCACGGGCGCGAACGTCTTGCTCACGGGCGCGAAGCGTCTTGCCAGCGTCCGAGGCATGGCCCATGTTGAGCCGCTCGAAGCGGGCGGAACCCGGCCGAAACGGCCGGCGGCCTTCGCAAGGCGCGAACGACCCGCAGCATGGGAGAGAGACATGACGTTCAAATCCGCCGCGCTCGGCCTCGCCGCCGTCTGCGCGCCGCTCCTCATGGCCACGCCTTCCCCGGCCGTGGAGATCAGTCCGTTTTTTCCTTTGCCCAATTATTTCGAGAAGAGCAAAGCCGATCTGCTCGAGCAGCAGACCTCTTGGCTGAAGGACGGCGTGAAGGCGATCGACAAGGCGCATGCCGAGACGCAGGCGCAGCTCGACAAGACGCCCGAGGACGCGGCGCTGACCGCCAAGATCGCCGATCTCGACAAGCAGAAGGCGGCGGCGGTCAAGGAGCTCGCCGTGCTCGAGAGCCCGGAGGCCGGCAAGGAGGCGGACCTCGCCCGCAAGGACGTCGTCGTCATGAACATCAACCGCTGGATCAATGCGCTCAGCCGTCAGGCGACGGAGCAGCTGAAGATCGCGATTATGAAGGACGGGCTCGAGCGCGACGTCGCCGAGCGCCGCCATATTCAGCTCAACGGCCAAGCCGACGAGCTGGAGCGGGCCAAGCATACGTCGAGCTTCGAGGGCTGGGGTCGCTGAGGTCGGGAAGCTCGTCGGCCCAATCGATGCTCGGGCTTTCGGGGTCGGGCGTCGAGCCTGCGATTTCTGAAATACCGCGCCGCATGGCATAAGGGCCGCGCCAAACGACCCTGAAAGCCCAAGCGATGATACGCCTCGAGAACATCAGCAAGCAGAACGGCCAGCAGCTCCTCTTCGTCGAAGCCTCGGCGGCGCTCCTTCCCGGCGAGAAGGTCGGGCTCGTCGGCCCCAATGGCGCCGGCAAGACCACTCTGTTCCGCATGATCGCCGGCGAGGAGCGGCCCGACGAAGGGCAGGTGTCGGTCGATCGCGGGATCACCATCGGCTATTTCGACCAGAATGTCGGCGAGATGGCCGGGCTCAGCGCCGTCGCCGCGACGATGGACGGAGCCGGCCCCGCGAGCGCGGTCGCCGCCGAGCTGGCGCGGCTCGAGGCCGCCATGGGCGATCCCGATCAGGCGGAGAATTTCGACGACATCCTCGAGCGCTATGGCGAGGCGCAGGCGCGCTTCGAGGAGCTGGACGGCTATGCGCTCGAGGGCCGCGCGCGCGAGGCGCTGGCGGGCCTCGGCTTCTCGGAAGAGATGATGGACGGCGACGTCGGCGGCCTCTCCGGCGGCTGGAAGATGCGCGTCGCGCTGGCGCGCATTCTGCTGATGCGGCCCGATGTAATGCTGCTCGACGAGCCGAGCAACCATCTCGACATCGAGAGCCTCATCTGGCTCGAGAGCTTTTTGAAGGGCTATGGCGGCGCGCTGCTGATGACCTCGCACGACCGCGAGTTCATGAACCGCATCGTCGGCAAGATCATCGAGATCGACGGCGGCTCGCTCACCACCTTCTCCGGCGATTACGAATTCTACGAGCGCCAGCGCGCGCAGAACGAGGAGCAGCAGCAGGCGCAGTTCGAGCGCCAGCAGGCGATGCTCGCCAAGGAGATCAAATTCATCGAGCGCTTCAAGGCGCGCGCCTCGCACGCCGCGCAGGTGCAGAGCCGGGTGAAGAAGCTCGACAAGATCGACCGCGTCGAGCCGCCGCGCCGGCGCAAGCAGGTGACCTTCGAATTCGCGCCGGCGCCGCGTTCGGGCGAGGAGGTGGCGACGCTGGCGCGCGTGCATAAGCGCTATGGCTCGCGCAGCATCTATGAGGGGCTGGATTTCCAGGTGCGGCGCAAGGAGCGCTGGTGCGTGATGGGCGTCAACGGCGCCGGCAAATCGACGCTGCTGAAGCTGATCGCCGGCGCGGTGGCGCCGGACGAAGGTCAGGCGAGCCTCGGCGCCAATGTGAAGATGGGCTATTTCGCCCAGCACGCCATGGAGGTTCTCGAGGGCGACCGCAGCGTGTTCGAGAGCCTCGAGGATTCCTTTCCGCAGGCGGGCCAGGGCTCGCTGCGCAGCCTCGCCGGCTGCTTCGGCTTTTCCGGCGACGATGTGGAGAAGAAATGCCGCGTGCTCTCGGGCGGCGAGAAGGCGCGTCTCGTCATGGCGAAAATGCTCTACGACCCGCCGAATTTTCTGGTGCTGGACGAGCCCACCAACCATCTCGACCTCGGCACCAAGGAAATGCTGGTGGCGGCGCTGGCGTCCTACGAGGGCGCGATGCTGTTCGTCTCCCACGACCGCCGCTTTCTGGCGGCGCTGTCCAACCGCGTGCTGGAGCTGACGCCGGAGGGCGTGCATCAATATGGCGGCGGCTATGTGGAATATGTCGAGCGCACCGGGCGGGAGGCGCCGGGGGTGCATGGGTGAGGGGGCGGCGGAGGCTCTCCGCGTGACCTCGCCGACGCCCTCTCGTCATGCTATATTGCCGCCATGATCGATCTCTCCCGAGAAACCGAAGCTCTGGCGAAGCGGATCGCCGCCGCGCGCAGCGTTTCCGTGGACGACGCCATACGTCAGGCGCTGCAGGCGATGGCGAGCGAGCCGGGCGTCTCGCGCGAGCGGTCCCGGGATCGCTCCCCCGCCGTGGTCGCCGCGAGTGTCGCGGAAGTGGAGCGGATCGTCGCGGAGCTCTCCGTAATGCCGCTCCTCGACCGGCGCGATCCGCATGTCATCGCGGATGATCTCGACGCCCTATGATCGTCGTCGACAGCTCGGCTTTGATCGCCATTCTATTCGACGAGCCGGAAGGACGGGCTTTCACGACTATTCTGACCAGCGAAGAGCGCTGTGTCATGTCGGCCGTCAATGTGCATGAGACCGCATGTGTTCTGCGCGCTCGGCACGGCGCGGCGGCCCTTTCTCGCCTTTGGCGGCTCTTGGCCGTCTGCGAGATCGAGATCGCATCTTTCGATGAAGCGCAAATGCGTGTGGCGATCGACGCTTTCGACCGATTCGGCAAAGGCGTTCATTCAAAGGCGCGACTGAATCTCGCCGGTTGCGCAGCCTATGCGCTCGCCGTTTCTCTGAACGCTCCGCTTCTGTTCAAAGGCAATGATTTTCCGGAGACCGATGTGCAAATCTACATGTCGGAACGGTGAGCTCGATAGGTGGCGCGTTCAGGGCCGCGCTCCGGACGGCGTCATTGCGAGGCGCGCGGTCCAGCGCGCGGGCGCCTCCTACATGCGCGCCAATTCGCTCTGCGGCGAGCGCAGGTCGCGGTCGTCGAACTTCGCGCGATAGACGACCAGATTCTCCATCACGCGCTGCACATAATTGCGGGTCTCGGTGATCGGAATGCGCTCCACCCAATCGACCGGATCGACATCCTTGCGACGCGGATCGCCATAGGCGTCGATCCATTCCTTCACACGTTTGCCGCCGGCGTTATAGGCGGCGAAGGTCAGGATATAGGAGCCCTTGTGCTCGCCGAGCAGCAGGCCGAGATGCGCGGCGCCGAGGCGGGCGTTGAAGGCCGGCTCGGCGATCATGCGCTTCACATCGAAGCCGACGCCGGTCTGCCGCGCCGTCTGCCGCGCGGTCGACTCGATCATCTGCATCAGCCCCATGGCGCCGGCGCTCGACACCGCCTTCGGATCGAAGGCGCTCTCCTGCCGCGCGATGGCGTAGACGATCGAGCGCGAGGCCGAGCCCGGCAGCGCCGTGAAGGCCGGAATGCCGAAGGCCGGAAAGGCGGCGTCGTCGATGGTGAAGCCGCGATAGGAGGCGAGCTTGCCCAGCGTCAGCGACACTTTGGCGTCGCGCCGGCGCTCGGCGACCGCCGCCAGCGCCGCCACTTGCGCGTCGCTCGTCAGCGTTTTCGCCGCGTCTGAGGCGAGAGGGGCCGCGAGCGCGCGCTCGTCGAGCGCGAACAGCAATTCGACGGCGCGCACCGCTTCGTCGCGCGCTTCGCCGACCGCCGGCGCCGGAGCGGGGCGCAGCGGCGAATCGGCGAGGCCGAGGCGTTCGCGCGCCAGCTGGCCATAGAAGGTGGTGGATTGCAGCGCGGCGATCTCGAAGGCGGCGCGCGCCGCCGCCACCGCCTCTGGCGTTCCCTTGGCCTCGCGCGCGCGGCCGAGCCAATAGGCGCCGCGGGATTTCTGCAGCGGCGTCTCGGCGACGCGCACAATCGTCTCGAATCGCTGCTCCGCCTCGCCCGGATTGTCGAGGAACCGCAGCGCGATCCAGCCGGCGTGGAACTCGGCCTCGACGCGATTGGTGAGCGCGCGCGCCGCATGGCCGGCGCAGAGCTCATAGGCCTCGGCGGGGCGGCCGAGATCGAGCATCTTGCGGGCGAGCAGCCGGCGCTCCACCCACCAGGCGTCGCCGTCGACGACGGCGGCCGGATCGCGCGGCGCGGCGCGCAGCAGCGTCGCCGCCTCGACGAACTTCTTTTGATGGCGCAGCGTGTAGACGCGCGCGAACACGAGGCCGGGATCGCGCTGCAGCGCCGCGGGCACGGCGGCGAAGCTCTTCTCCGTCGCGGCTCCGTTCGCCGCCAGCGCGCGGGCGCGGGCGAGGTCGAGCACATCGGCGCCGGCATGGGCGGCGATGCGCAGCGCCGCCGAGGTCTTGCCCGCGTAGAGCAGCCGGTCGGCGCGATATTTGTGGTCGGCGGCGTCGAGATATTGCGAGAACTCCTTGCGCGCGGTCGTCTCCAGCGCCTCGTTGAAGTCATCGTCGCGCCACAGCGGCTTGATCAGCGCGGCGACCTCGAGCGGCTGGTTCTGGCGCGCCCGCAGGCGGGCCAGCGCCAGCTTGCCGGCCGGCGTGCGCGGCGGGCGGGCGGCGAAATAATCGTCGATCAGGCTGTCCGGATGGCGGTCGCCATAGAGCGCCTCCTCGACGCGCTGGCGCAGCCAGTCGGCCGCCGGCCAGGAGGGATGCTCGGCGAGGAAGCGCGACAGCCGCGCGAAGCCGGCCTCGCGCGGATGCAGCCGCAGGCCCGCCCATTGCGCCGTCATGCGGGCGAGCGGCGCCTCGACTGCGGCGAGCGCCGCGTCGCCGCCGGCAAAATCTCCCGCCTTATAGGCCGCGAGCGCGCTGTTGAACGCGTCGAGATCGGCTCCGAGCAGGGCGGCCGGGTCGGGCGCCGGCGGCTCTGCAGCCAGTCCGCCGTCCGGCGGCGCATAGGCCAGCGTCGCGGGGCTCTCGCGGGAGTCTGCGCGCGGCGCAGCGAACCCGCCGAGCGCCTCGCGCGCGGAGCCTGCGGCTCGCGGCGTCGTGGGCTCGGCCGCGTCGCCGGGGCGCTCCGGCGCCCGGCGAGTCGAGAAGCTATAGACGGACGCCGCCGCGCCCAGCGCGGACAGGCAGAAAAAGAGACGCGCGGCGCCTCCAAAGCGCTTCGACATGGGCGTTACGCTCCGAACCTTTACGAACCGTCAGCCTGCGACCATTTCGTTTCCGAAACCTCAACCACGAGTGAAAGTCTCGAATGCGAAGAGAGTTTTTGTTCACTGTCCTGCTCTGGGCGCGTATTGCCGCGTCCGCGGCCGCCACGGTCCGATGATATTTTTGATCAATTCGGCGCCGCCGCGTCGGTTCCGGCCCTTTCCTCCTCATCGCCCAGAGGCTATGAGAACGAGTGAGCGCGCCTTTCGAGGCGGAGCGACGGCTCGGAGCCGGCGGAGCGGCCGCTCCCTCCGTAGGCGCGCGGGCTCGCCCGGCGAGGATGCGGCCCTTCCTTCTCCGAGACAGTCCAAAATAATCTGAGCCGGCGATTGCGGCGCCGGCAAGGCGCAGTGAAGGCGACGGCATATGCAGGACAAGGCAGTCTTTCGCGGATCCTATACCGCTCTCATCACCCCCTTCGCCGATGGCGCGGTGGATTACGCCGCTCTGCGCGCGCTGGTCGACTGGCAGATCGACAGCGGCACGCATGGACTCGTCCCCGTCGGCACGACGGGCGAGAGCCCCACTTTGAGCCATGAGGAACACAAAAAAGTCGTCGAGACGGTGATCCGGCAGGCGGCCGGCCGCGTTCCCGTCATCGCCGGCGCCGGCTCCAACAACACGCGCGAGGCGGTGGAACTGTGCCGCCACGCCGAGGAGGCGGGCGCCGACGGCGTTCTCGTGGTCACGCCCTATTATAACAAGCCCAATCAGCTCGGCCTCTACGAGCATTTCAAGGCGGTGAGCGAGGCGATCTCGCTGCCGATCATCGTCTACAACATTCCGCCGCGCTCGGTCGTCGACATGAGCGTCGACACTCTGGCGCGCCTCGCGCAGCTTCAGAACATCGTCGGCGTCAAGGACGCGACCGGCAATGTCGGGCGCATCCTGCAGCAGCGCGCCGCCATCGGGCCGCAGTTCGTCCAATTCTGTGGCGATGACATTCTCGCTCTCGCGAGCGTCGCGGTCGGCGCGATCGGCGTGATCTCGGTGGTCTCCAACATCGCGCCGCGTCTTTGCGCGGACATGCAGAACGCCGCGCTATCGGGTGACTTTTCCGCGGCGCTCGCCATTCAGGATCGGCTGACGGCGCTGCAGCAGGCGGTTTTCCTCGAGGCGGGCGTGACGGGAGCCAAATATGGGCTGTCGCTGCTCGGCCGCTCGAGCGAAGATGTGCGGCTGCCGCTCGTGCCCTCGAGCGAGGCGACCAAGGCCGCGATCCGCGCAGCGATGGTCCATGCCGGCTTGATCGGCTAGAAGGGCCCGGGACGAAGTCGTGGCCGAGAAGCAAACGCCCAATTTCAAGGTCGTCTCCGATAATCGACGCGCGCGCTTCGATTATGAGATCGGCGAGAGCTTCGAGGCCGGCCTCGCTCTGACCGGCACGGAGGTGAAGTCGCTGCGCACCGGCAAGGCGACGATCGCCGAGAGCTACGCTCATGTCGATCGGCATGGCGAAGCCTGGCTCGTCAACGCGACGATTCCGGAATATCTCTCCGGCAATCGCTTCAACCACGAGCCCAAGCGATTACGTAAGCTGCTGCTGAAGCAGCGCGAGCTCGCCAAGCTGGCGCAGGGCGTCGAGCGCGAGGGCATGACCATCGTGCCGCTCAAGCTCTATTTCAACGAGCGCGGCCGCGCCAAATTGCAGATCGCGCTCGGACGCGGCAAGAAGCTGCACGACAAGCGCGAGGTCGAGAAGAAGCGCGACTGGGGCCGCGAGAAGAGCCGGCTGCTGCGCGACCGCGGCTGAGGCGGGGCGTGTCGGGTGACGGATGGACCGCGAGCCTTTCAGGCTCGCATCGTTCCGCCCTCCAGCAACGCGTGTGCGCGCGCAAAAATCGCGCGAAACATTTCGGGGGTGAGCGCGCCGGTATTCGTGTTCAGCCGCGAGCAATGATAGCTGTCGATAAGCAATACGTCATGCTTCAGCATATTCGACGTGAGAATATGCTCGCGCCCATGAGCGAAAGGATGATCGCGCAGCTTCGCCGACAGCGCGCGCAGCACGCCCTCATGGGCGACGCGGCCGAGCGCGACGATCACGCGAAGCTCTGACATTTTCTCGATAGTCGCGACGAAGAAGGGTCGGCAGGCGGCGAGCTCGGCCGGCAGCGGCCGGTTGCCCGGCGGAACGCAACGCACGACATTGGCGATGAGGCAGTCGATCAATTCGACGCCATCGTCCGCTCGCGCGTCATAGAGGCCGCGCGAGAAGCCATATTGCGCGAGAGTGGCGAACAGAAGCCGACCGGCGTCGTCTCCGGTGAAGGCTCGGCCGGTGCGATTGGCTCCGCGCATTCCCGGAGCCAGCCCGACGATCAGCAGCCTCGCCGAGCGCGGCCCGAGATCGAGAACGGGCGCATTATGCCATACGGGCTCACGTCCGCGCAGCTCGCGCCGGAGGGCGACGAGTCGCGGACAGAGCGGACAGTCCGAAGGCGGCTCGCCCGCAGAGGAGCGAGACGCCTCGTCACTCGTGATCGTCTTCGGGCGCGCCCTGGGTCACCGGCTGCGGACGACGCTCTTGGAAGCGCTGCATGCGCTCGGCGCGCTCGCCCGGATCGCGGCCGATCTTGCCGACGAGATGAATGAGATCGACGAACTCGTCCGACTGGCGGCGCAGCTCGTCGGCGATCATCGGCGGCTGAGTGGTGATCGTCGAGATCACCGAAACGCGCACGCCCTTGCGCTGCACGGCTTCGACCAGCGAGCGGAAATCGCCGTCTCCGGAGAACAGTACCAGATGATCGATATGCTCGGCCATCTCCATAGCGTCGACGGCGAGCTCGATGTCCATATTGCCCTTGACCTTGCGGCGGCCGAGCGAATCGACGAACTCCTTCGTCGGCTTGGTGACGACGGCGTAGCCGTTGTAGTCCAGCCAATCGATCAGCGGACGGATCGAGGAATATTCCTGATCCTCGATCAGAGCGGTGTAATAGAAGGCGCGGATCAGGCGTCCCCTGGACTGGAACTCACGCAGGAGGCGCTTGTAGTCGATGTCGAAGCCGAGCGATTTGGCTGTCGCGTAGAGGTTGGCGCCATCAATGAATAGAGCAATGCGTTCCGGGTCTGCCATCTGTCTCGTTCTCGCTCATCGGGTTCCGGCCATCGGGAGGATCGCGGCTCGACGAATGCGCTGTGAAACCCTCCGAACGGCAGCGCTTCGCACGGTTTTTCGTCCTTCGCCCCTCGCGCGATGAATGTTACGCTGGGCCCCGATGATTTGCCTGCGCTCCGTCCCGGCGTAGTTCTTCATCGCGACTCGCAGACGCTCGCGCCTACGGACTTACACGTCCCTGTCGGCTGTAAATCGGTCATGAAACGTCACGCGTCAAGAGGGCAATACAAATTTCATCGAGAAAAGATTGAGCAATATCAGCCACAGTTGTGGCGACATTGAGACTTGCGCGTTTTCCGCGTGCTCGGGGCGTTGCCGCGTTGCATCGACGCGGAATTTGGTGTAGCAGCCGCCGAGCTGGGATCAATCGGGAGTCGTCGAAATGGCGCGCGTAACCGTCGAGGACTGCATCGACAAGATCGAGAACCGATTCGATCTCGTGCTGCTGGCGGCGCATCGCGCCCGGCTGATCTCCTCGGGCCAATCGATTCTCGTCGAGCGCGACAAGGACAAGAACCCGGTGGTGGCTCTGCGCGAGATCGCCGAGACCGCGCTCGCGCCGGACGATCTCAAGGAAGATTTCATCCACTCGCTGCAGCGTCATGTCGAGGTGGACGAGCCCGAGACCGAGGCGGCGCCGCCGCTGTCGGCGAGCGGCGCCGATCTGCCGGAGGGCGACGCGCAATTCGACCGCATGACGGAAGAAGATCTGCTGCGCGGCCTCGAAGGCCTGGTGCCGCCGGCCGAGGTCGAGGACGAAGGCGAGTAACGCCGGGTCCTATCCGCGCTCGTCCCTGATTTCTGGCGTTCCGGCGCATATGGCGCTGGAGACGGCGAGCGAGCTGGTCTAGATTGAAGGCGAACGCGGCCCCGGGCCGGCTCGGCGCCTTGCTCGCTTCCCCTCCATTCTCGAGAGTTCCGACAGGCCGCCGACGGTCCGACAGATATGATCGTTGGTCGACGCCGATGATGCGCCAGTACGAGCTCGTCGAACGGGTTCGCAAATATAATCCCAAGGTCGACGAGGACCTGCTCAACCGAGCCTATGTCTACGCCATGAAGGCGCATGGACAGCAGACCCGCGCCTCGGGCGATCCCTATTTCTCGCATCCGCTCGAGGTCGCGGCGATCCTCACCGATCTGAAGCTCGACGACGCGACCATCGTCGCCGCCGTGCTGCACGACACCGTCGAGGACACGAGCTCGACGCTCGACGAGATCGAGCGCCTGTTCGGCCCGCAGATTCGCAAGCTGGTCGACGGCCTCACCAAGATCGAGAAGCTCGACCTCGTCTCGAAGAAGGCGGCGCAGGGCGAGAATTTCCGCAAGCTGCTGCTCGCCGTCTCCGAGGATGTGCGCGTGCTGCTGGTGAAGCTCGCCGATCGGCTGCACAATATGCGCACGCTGCATTTCGTGCCGCTGGAGAAGCGCGCCCGCATCGCGCAGGAGACGCTCGACATCTATGCGCCGCTCGCCGGCCGCATGGGCATGCAGCGCCTGCGTGAGGAATTGGAGGGCCTCGCCTTCCGCCATCTGACGCCCGAGGCCTATCTCGCCATCGAGACGCGCCTGCATGAATTGCGCGCCAAGAACGGCCGCATCATCAAGCGCATCGAGAAGGAGCTGACCGAGGAGTTTTCCAAGCGCGGCATTCACGCCGCGGTCACCGGGCGGCAGAAGGCGCCATTCTCGATCTGGCGCAAGATGGAGCGCAAATCCATCGCCTTCGAGCAGCTCTCCGACATTTTCGGCTTTCGCATCATCGTCGACGAGGTCGAGGACTGCTATCGCGCGCTCGGCATCGTCCATACGAAATGGCCGAGCGTGCCGGGACGGTTCAAGGATTATATCTCGACGCCCAAGCAGAACGACTATCGTTCGATCCACACGACGGTGATCGGTCCTGGGCATCAGCGCGTCGAATTGCAGATCCGCACCGCCGAAATGCACGAGATCGCCCGTTTCGGCATCGCCGCCCATGCGCTCTACAAGGACAGCGCCAGCGTCGAGGGCAAGGAGGAGCTGGCCAAGGAGAGCCGCGCCTTCAAATGGCTGCAGGACACGCTCGACCTGCTCGCCCATGGCGATAGTCCGGACGAGTTCCTCGAGCATACGCGGCTCGAATTGTTCCAGGATCAGGTGTTCTGCTTCACGCCCAAGGGCGGGCTCATCGCTCTGCCGCGCGGCGCGACGCCGATCGATTTCGCCTATGCCGTGCATACGCTCGTCGGCAATTCGGCGGTCGGCTGCAAGCTCAACGGACGCATCTCGCCGGTGCTGTCGCAACTGCAGAACGGCGACGAGGTCGAGATCATCCGCGCCGAAGGCCATGTGCCGCCGGCCGCCTGGGAATCGCTCGTCGTCACCGGCAAGGCGCGGGCGGCGATCCGCCGCGCGACGCGCGAGGCTGTGCGCCGGCAATATGCGGGGCTCGGCCGGCAGATCGTCGCGCGCGCTTTCGAGCGCGCCGGGCGGCCCTATTCCGACGACAAGCTGAAGGCGGCGCTGCCGCGGCTCGCGCGCCCCTCGCTCGACGACGCCTTCGCCGCTGTGGGCCGCGGCGAGATCTATTCGGGCGATGTGGTGAAGGCCGTGCATCCGGATTTCACCGAGGAGCGCAAGCAGCCGGCGCCGTTGACGCGGCTCGAGCCCGGCGAGCCGGGCTGGTTCGGCATGAAGTCGAATGTCAATGTCGTGTTCAAGGCGCCGGGCGGCGCCGACGAGACGAGCGCCATACCGATTCGCGGCCTGCGCGGCGACGTGCCGGTGCGCTTCGCGCCCGAGGGCGGCGCCGTGCCGGGCGACCGCATCGTCGGCATTCTGACGCCCGGCGAGGGCATCACCATCTATCCCATTCAATCGCCGGCGCTCACCGCCTTCGACGATCAGCCCGACCGCTGGCTCGATGTGCGCTGGGACATCGATCCCGAGAGCCGCGAGCTGTTCCCCGCCACGCTTCTCGTCACTGCGATCAACGAGCCCGGCACGCTCGGAGCGCTCGCCACGGTGATCGGCGAGGCGGGCGCCAATATCGACAATGTCTCGTTCAGCGTCCATTCTCCCGACTTCCGCGAGATGCGATTCGACCTCGAGGTCGCCGACCTCAAGCATTTGAACGACATCATCGCCCGCCTTCGCGCCAGCGCTCTGGTCAGCAAGGTCGAGCGCGTCAATGGGTGAGCCCTCGAGATGACACGTCACATTCGCCTCGGCGTGAACGTCGACCATGTCGCCACCATCCGCAATGCGCGCGGCGGTCTTGCGCCCGATCCCATTCGCGCGGCGCTGCTCGCCATCGAGGCCGGCGCCGACGGCATCACCGCGCATCTGCGTGAGGATCGCCGTCATATTCGCGACGAGGACATGGCGCGGCTGAAGGCGAGCATCTCCAAGCCGCTCAATTTCGAGATGGCGGCGACCGAGCAGATGCTCGACATCGCGTTGAAGACGCAGCCGCACGCGGTCTGCCTCGTGCCCGAGCGGCGCACCGAGCGCACCACCGAGGGCGGGCTCGACGTCTTCGGCGGCCACGACCATCTCGTTCCCTTCGTCGACGAGCTGAACCGCGCCCATATTCGCGTCTCTCTGTTCATCGAGCCCAATCCCGCCGCCATCGACGCCGCCGCCTCGATCCGCGCCCCCGTGGTCGAGCTGCACACGGGCGCCTGGTGCCATGCGGTCGAGATCGGCGACGCGGCGCTGGCCGAGCGCGAATATGCGCGCATCGTCGCCGCCGCGGCGCATACGGCGGAACGCGGCATAGAATGCCACGCCGGCCATGGGCTCGATTATGCGACGGCGCGGCGCATCGCCGGCCTGCCGCAGATCGTGGAGCTCAACATCGGCCATTTCCTCATCGGCGAGGCGGTGTTCGTCGGCCTTTCCGATTCGATCCGGCAGATGCGCCGGGCGATCGACGAAGGCACGGCCGCTTCATGATCATCGGCTTCGGCAGCGATCTCTGCGACATCCGCCGCATCGAGGAGGCGCTGGAGCGCTATGGCGAGCGCTTCACGCGCCGCTGCTTCACCGATGTCGAGCGCGCCAAATCCGATGGGCGGGCGTCGCGCGCGGCCTCCTACGCCAAGCGCTTCGCCGCCAAGGAGGCTTGCGCCAAGGCGCTCGGCACCGGCATAAAGGACGGCGTCGGCTGGAAGACGATGGGCGTCGTCAATCTGCCCTCCGGCAAGCCGACCGTGGAGCTGACCGGCGGCGCCGCCGAGCGCCTCGCCGAGCTCGCGCCGCAGGGCGCGAAAATCGTCATTCATTTGACTCTGACCGACGAATATCCGCTCGCGCAGGCCCAGGTTCTCATCGAGGCGGTGACGTGATAGAGCGGGAGACGGCGGGCCCTTCAGGTTCGCCCTTCAATCAACACGACCGAACGAGCGGCCTTCGGCCAAGAGGGAGTGACGCAGCTTGACCAGGAACGTCTCGGTCGCGGAACGGCGCGACGAAGGGGGTTTGCTCGAGACGATCAAGGTGATCGTCCAGGCGCTGATCATCGCGCTGGTCATTCGCACTCTGCTCTTCCAGCCCTTCAACATTCCCTCGGGCTCGATGATCCCGACGCTCTTGATCGGCGATTATGTGTTCGTCTCCAAATACGCCTATGGCTATTCCAATTTCTCGCTGCCCTCGGTTCCGGTCGTCGACTGGCGGCTCGATCTCGTCTCCGGCCGCGTGATGGGCTCGGAGCCCAAGCGCGGCGACGTCGTCGTGTTCAAGCTGCCACGCGACAACGAGACCGATTACATCAAGCGCGTCATCGGCCTGCCCGGCGACCGCATCCAGATGATCGACGGCCGCCTCTACATCAATGGCGAGATCGTGCCGCGCGAGCCCAAGGCCAAGGAGCGCCAGGAGGGTCGCGACGGGCGCGAGGTCGAGGTGCCGACCTATACCGAGACGCTGCCGGGCGGCGTCGTCCATACGATCATCGAGATCGAGGGCGACCACGGCTACAAGGACAACACCGAGCTCTTCGTCGTGCCGCCGAATCATTATTTCATGATGGGCGACAATCGCGACAACTCCACCGACTCGCGCTTCGCGGCCGATGAAGGCGGCGTCGGCTATGTGCCGTTCGAGAATCTGGTCGGCCGCGCCGAGATCATCTTCTTCTCGGTGCACAAGGACGAATATGCGCTCGCCTTCTGGCGCTGGCCCTGGTCGGTGCGGTGGAGCCGGCTGTTCCAGCCGGCGCATTGACGCGCCGGAAAGATGGGGTCGTCCGGCCGCAAGGATCTCGAAGCGCTGGAGGCGAGCGTCGGTCACGGTTTCGTGAACCGCGGCCTGCTCGAGCATGCGCTCACCCATGTCAGCGGCTCGACGGCGCGGACGGAGTCTTACGAACGTCTCGAATTTCTGGGCGACCGCGTGCTCGGCGTCGTTGTCGCCCATTTGCTCTACGAGACCTTTCCAGCGGAGAGCGAAGGCGAATTGTCGCGGCGCCTCGCCGATCTCGTGCGCAAGGAGTCCTGCGCCGAGGTGGCGGAGCGCTGGGGCGTCGGCCCGTTCATGCGGCTCGGCGACGGCGAGGCGCAGACCGGCGGACGGAAGAAGCGCGCCATATTGGGCGATATGTGTGAGGCGATCATCGGCGCGGTCTATCTCGACGGCGGCGCGGCGGCGGCCGAGGCCGTGGTGCGCGAGGCCTTCGGCGCCCGCATGCAGACGCAGGGCCGGCGCTTGCGCGACGCCAAGACCTCGCTGCAGGAATGGGCGCAGGCGCGGCGCCTGCCGACGCCGTGCTACAGGATGACATCGCGCAGCGGACCCGACCACGCGCCCTTCTTCAAGGTCGAGGTGGTGGTCGAAGGCTTCGTTCCGGCCGAAGGCGGCGGCGCCTCCAAGCGCGTCGCCGAGCAATCGGCGGCGCAGGCCTTTCTCGATCGCGAAGGCATAGAACGGGAAGGGACGTGATGACATCGGAACAACTCCCTCACGACTCGCCCTCTGGAGCGAGCGACACCCGCTGCGGCTTCGTCGCGCTGGTCGGCGCGCCCAACGCCGGAAAATCGACGCTGCTCAATCAGCTCGTCGGCGCCAAAGTGTCGATCGTCTCACGCAAGGCGCAGACGACGCGCGCCCTCGTGCGCGGCATCGCCATCTCCGGCGAATCGCAGATCATCCTCGTCGACACGCCGGGCATTTTCGCGCCCAAGCGCCGGCTGGAGCGGGCGATGGTGGCGAGCGCGCTCTCGGGCGCCGGCGACGCCGATGCGGTGGTGCTGCTGATCGACGCGCGTCGCGGCCTCGACGCGGAAGTGGAAGAAATCATCGCCAAGCTGAACGAGCTCTCGGCGCCGAAGATTCTCGTGCTCAACAAGGTCGACGTCGTGCCGCGAGAATCGCTGCTGGGCTTGACGGCGGCGGTGACGCGACAGGCGGATTTCGCCGAGACCTATATGATCTCCGCGCTCAATGGCGACGGCGTGCCGGATCTCCTCGCCAAGCTCGCGTCGATGATGAAGCCGTCGCCCTGGCTCTATCCGGAAGATCAGCTCTCCGACGCGCCGCTTCGTCTCCTCGCCGCCGAGATCACGCGCGAAAAAATCTTCGAGCGGCTGCACGACGAATTGCCCTATCAATCGACGGTCGAGACCGAGTCCTGGCAAAATCAGAAGGACGGCTCGGCGCGCATCGAGCAGACGATCTATGTCACGCGCGACGGGCAGAAGAAGATCGTGATCGGCGAGGGCGGCCGCACGATCAAGGCGATCGGCCAAGCGGCGCGCCACGAGATCCAGGAGGCCGCCGAGCAGAAGGTGCATCTCTTCCTGTTCGTGAAAGTGCGCGAGAACTGGGCGGACGATCCAGAGCGATACCGGGAGATGCGGCTGGATTTTCCGAAGGAGTGACGCCTACGACGCTGCGAACCGAAGGCGGAGCAATCTTTCAAGCGTAATCCTGGATTGCTTCGTCGCTGCGCTCCTCATGATGACGGCGCTTCAACCGCCTGTCCTTAATCGCAGCCCCCGCGGCACGAGCCACGCCTCCGCCAGCGCGAAAACTCCCTGCGCCGCGAGCGCCATCAGCGCCGCCGGAACGGCGCCCTCCAGAATGAGCCCCATATTGTCGAGCCGCACGCCGGTGAAGATCGGCTCGCCATAGCCGCCGGCGCCGATCAGCGCGCCGAGCGTCGCCGTGCCGATATTGATGATCGCCGCGGTCTCGAGGCCGGCGAGAATGGCGCGCGAGGCCATGGGCAGCTCGACCAGCAGCAGTCGGCGCCAGGGCGAGAGTCCGAGGACGATCGCCGAATTGCGGATCGAGGCGGGAATGCCGGAAACGCCTGTCGCGACGTTCCGCAGGATCGGCAGCAGGCTGTAGAGGAACAGCGCGACGATCGCCGGCGCCGCGCCGAGGCCGAGCAGCGGGATCATGAAGACGAGCAGCGCCAATGACGGAATCGTCTGCAGCAGCCCCGCCGCGGCGAGCGTGATGCGTCCGAGCCGCGGGCGCCGCGCCGCCATCACGCCGAGCGGCAGAGCGACGGCGGCGGCTGCGGCGAGCGAGACGCCGACGAGAAAGATATGCTCCAGCGTGCGCCGCCACACGCGCTCGGCGAGGCCGCGCGAGGGCAGGGACGCAATGACGCCGAACTGTTTCGCGACGAAATTCGCCGCCGCCTCGCGCTCGCTGCGCAGCCCCGTCTTCACGGCGACATTCATCGCGATCATGGCCGAAGTCTCGATGCGCCCTTCGAGCCGCAGCATGGCCGCGAGCGCTTTCGGCGCGCGCTGCGCGAGATCGGCGCGATAGAGCAGAACGGCGCGATTCTCGATGAAGAAGCGCCGGTCGTCGTCGAGCACGAGAATGCGCCGATCGGCGAATTCGGGATCGGTCGTATAGAGGTCCATCACATCGATGGAGCCGTCGATCAGACCCTTATAGGCGAGGTGATGATCGAGCCCGCGCACCGTGTCGGGATCGAGCCCATAGGCCAGGGCCAATGCGGGCCAGCCGTCGGCGCGGGCCAGAAACTCCTGACTGAGGCCGAAGCTCAATTCCGTGCGGCGCGCGAGATCCGAAATAGACGCGATGCGCAAGGCTTCGGCGCGATCGCGGCGCATGCCGAGCGCATAGCTGTTGCCGAAGCCGAGCGGCAGGCTCGCCCTGATTCCATGCGTGGCGAGAGCGTTCTCGATCTCGGCGGCGGTCGAGACGTTCTGATCGGCGAGAATCTCCTGCTTCAGCGTGCCCGTATATTCGGGATAGACGTCGATCTCGCCGGCGATGAGCGCGTTCCACAACAGGCGCGTGCCGCCGAGCCCGAGGCGTCGCTCGACATCGGCGCCGGAGGCCACGGCGAGATCGGCGGCGATCTCGGCGACGATCGCCGATTCGACGAAGGTCTTGGAGCCGATTCGCACATCGAACGATTCGCGCGCGCAGGCGCAGAGCAGGGCAAGGGCCGCGACAACAGCGAAGGCGCTCCTCACGACGGCCCCGCATCGCTCGGCGTAGCGGTGAGCCGCCGCGTGCTCGCGCGCACGAAGCGCGTCACAAACGCATCCGCCGGCCGCTCGACGAGATCGGCGAAGCGGCCCGTCTGCACGATGCGGCCGTGATTCATCAGCACGATTCGCTCGGCGAAGAAGGCGGCTTCGGACAGGTCATGCGTGACGATGACGACGGTCTTGCGCAGCCGCTCGAAGATGGCGGCGAGATCGTCCTGCAGATCGGCGCGAATCAGCGGATCGAGCGCGCCCAGAGGCTCGTCCATCAGCAGAATGTCGGGATCGAGCATCAGCGCGCGCATCAGGGAGACGCGCTGGCGCTGGCCGCCGGAGAGCTCGGCCGGGTAGCGATCGAGCGCGACGCCGCAAAGACGCGTGAGCCGGCAGAGCTCGTCGAGCCGCGCCGCGCGGCGCTCGGCCGACCAGCCGTCCTCGCGCGCCATCAGCTCGATATTGCGCCGCGCGGTGAGATGCGGGAACAGACCGCCGTCCTGGATCACATAGCCCATCAGCCGGCGCAGATGCGGCGCCGATTTCTGCGAGAGCAGATGGCTCTCGATCTCGATGGTTCCGGCGTCCGGCGGCTCGAGCCCGACGATGAGCGACAGCAGCGTGGATTTGCCCGATCCCGAGGAGCCTATCAGCGCCGTCGTGCGGCCGGCTTCGAAGGTCAGCGTGACCCGATCGACAGCGAGGGCGCCGCCATAGGATTTGCTGACCTCGTCCAATCGGATCATCGCGGCGGCCGCCTCATTGTGGCGTGCCGTCTATCTGGAGCGAATGGGCGACGCGCCAAGGGGCGCGTCGCCGGGGAAGGGATTGCAGCGCGATCCGGCGTGACGCCGAGCCTCGTCCGAATGCCTCGGTTCACTTGAGTTGCAGCACGGTGGGGACGCCGCCGGAGATGTTCGAGCCGTTGTGGTAGATGAGATTATTGCCGAAGCTGAACACCCCATAGGCGTTCGGATCGATGAGGAGGCCGGTGTTGTTCGCCGTGGCGGTGGAGCGGGCGAGCTGGATCCAGCCGTCGGATCCGGCCTTGAAGCCGACGCCGCTGTTAACGACGGTCGTGTCGGTCACGTCGCCATAGCTGAACTTCTCCGAGGCGATGCCGGCGGATCCGGCGCCCGAGATCGACACGCGATTGATGACGCCGTCGGCCACATTGTTGATGGCGCTGAGCGAGATGCCGTGGCCGGCCACCTTGGCGATCGTCGTGTCCTCGATCAGATAGCGCACCTTGCCGCCGACGGCGCCGGACGCCTGGATGAAGACGCCATTGCCCTTGAGATTGCGCAGATGGCAGTTCTTGATCGTCACGAGGCCAGCGGAGTTGACCTTCACGCCGATGTAGCCGGTGTTGTTCAGGCCCTGGATGACGAGGCCGCTGATGTTGACGGAGTCGGTCACGGCGGCGGCGACGGTGATCACGTCGAAGGGGCCGCTCTGGCCGGCGCTGGCGCCGGGCGCGCCGGTGACGGAGATCGCCTTGTTGATGGTGAAGGGGCCGAAGTCGCCGGCGTCGATCGCCTTCATGTCGCCACCCGCGGAGGTCTGGCCGATCGCATAAGCGAAGGTGCGGCAAGCGGAGGCGGCGGTCGCGCAGCCGCCGGAGTCGGAGCCACTCGCCGAGACATAGGTGACGGGCGAAGCCGCGAGAGCGGGAGCCGCGATGGCGCAGGGCAGGATCGCGAGCAGAGCGGAGCGGAGGTTCTTGGAAGCGAAGGAAGCGAGCATTTTTGTCTCCTGTTGTCTTTTGGAGCGGCCGGCGCCGCGTCGTCGATGGCGGAGATCTAGTTGGAGTCGCTCGTGAAAAATGTGCGGCTCAGCACGCGCCGGCGGAAGGCCGGGAATGCATGGGCGCGAATGGAATGCGCGTCGTGGGCGGTTCGACGCGCCTTTCCTTCCGCACGCGGGCGCCGCTATATGGCGCCTCATGCAGATCATTCCGGTCATCGATCTGAAGGGCGGACGCGTGGTGCGCGCTGTTCGCGGCGAGCGCGCCGACTATGCGCCCATCGTCTCGCCACTCGCCGCCTCGAGCGCGGCGCGGGATGTCGTCGCAGGATTTTTCCGCCTGTTCGATTTTCCGATTCTCTATGTCGCCGATCTCGACGCGATCGAGGGCCGCCCCGGCCATGGCGAGACGCTCGCAGCGCTCGCGCACGCTTTTCCGCAGATCGCCTTGTGGGTCGACGACGGCTCCGCAGATGCGAATCGAATCGCGGCGCTGTGCGCGGCGGGCGTCCGGCCGGTGATCGGCAGCGAGAGTCTTCCCGCGGGCGACGCGCCGCGCATCGATGCGGAGGCCGTTCTCTCGCTCGATTTCCGCGGCGGCCGCTTTCTCGGGCCGCCCGCGCTATTGGACGATGTGCGCCTGTGGCCGCGTGATGTCATCGCCATGACTCTGGCGCGCGTCGGCTCTTTCGAAGGCCCCGATGTCGAGCTGATCTCGCGCTTGTCGCGCGTGGCGGAGGGGCGCCGTCTCTTCGCGGCGGGCGGCGTGCGCGATGCGTATGATCTCGACCGGCTCGCCGAGGCCGGCGCCGCGGGCGCTCTCGTCGCTTCGGCGCTGCACGACGGGCGTTTGTCGGTTGCGGATTTGCGCCGTTTTGCCGGGCTTTGATCAATAGAAAAGGAGCCGCACAGCGGGCGGCTCCTCTTTGGTCGAAGCGATGAAACGATTCGCTCAGTCGGCGGCGGCGAAGGGATGCTTGGCCGTGACGCGCTCGGAGAGCACGCGAGAGGCGGTCGGATCGCCGGCCATCGCGCGGGCGATCGCTTCCTTCGTCGCGCGATAGTTGAAGTCCTGAATCTTCTGGTCGTCATTGGCTTCCCAATGAATGAACACGCCGACCGAGATGAAGAGGTCGTCGGCCTGCGCCATCGGGATCACGCCTTCCGCGACGCTGTCGGCGACGGCCTTGGCGACGCCGTACTGCGCCGGGCCGAACATCTGCACCGCCTGCTTGGCGTTCTTGATCGTCACCTTGTTGAACAGGATCGTGTAGGGCTTCACGAGCAGGTTCGGCGCGACGACGGCGAGCAGGGTGGTGAAGCCGTCCTTGTTGTTGACGAGGGCGTTGGCGAATGCGGTCTCGGCCGAGCTGCCGCGCGGACCCATCAGCAGATCGATATGCGCGACCTCATTGCCCTCGCCGACCAGCGACTCGCCGACCATCACCTTCGGCGTGGCCGCGCCCGCGGCCTTGGGAAACAAGGCGCCGAGAATCTTGTCCAGTATCGAGGCCATATTCGATTTCCTTTCGGTTCTCTTGTTGACGCCTTCGCGGCGCTTCTCGCGGCCTGCGCGAGGCCTCCCCTGTCTCGCTGCAACTTCCCGTCAGGAAGCCGACTGGAATGACGCCGACCCGGTTTCGAACCGTCCGCAGTCTGGTCGACGACGGGAAGCCGGCGAGCGGCTTCCCGAAACAACGCGACGCGTCGCGCTCTCGCACGGCGACGCGCCGGCGCTATTGCGCCGACGTTTCGCCGCGACGGAAAGCCGGCTCAGGCGCCGAAAGGATGCTTCACTTCGTTGCGCTTCTCGACGACCTCGGCGGCCTTCGGCTCGCCCTTGATGGCGCGCGCGATCGACTCCTTCGTCGCCGTATAGTTGAATTCCTGGATCTTCTTGTCGTCGTTGGCTTCCCAGTGGATGAACACGCCGACGCAGATGAAGATGTCGTCGGCCTCGGCGAGCGGGATCACGCCCTCGGCGACCGAATCGGCGACGGCCTTGGCGACGCCGGCCTGCGCCGGGCCGAACATCTGAACGGCCTGCTTGGCGTTCTTGATCGTCACCTTGTTGAACAGGATCGTGTTCGGCTTGCAGGGCAGGTTCGGGGCCACGACCGCGAGCAGGGTCGTGAAGCCGTCCTTGTTGTTGACGAGGGCGTTGGCGAAAGCCGTCTCGGCGGCGCTGCCGCGCGGTCCCATCAGCAGGTCGATGTGGGCGACTTCGTTGCCTTCGCCGACGAGCGACTCGCCGACCAGGAGCTTGTTGATCAGGGCCATGGTTCTTCCTTTCGATAAACTCGATATTCGCCCACGCGGCTGCCGGCGCGGGCGCCTCCCCAATTCTCGACGAGCGTCAGGCCAAAACGAGGCCGAGCCGGTCGAGCCGGTCGCGAGACCATCTCGCGCGGCGCGAACTCAACCATTTTTGTGAACGTTCGGCAAGATGGAGAGAAGAGAATCGGCAAAAAGCGCCGCGACTGTGAGATCGGCGCTGGTTCCTGGATTATACTCGATTTTTTTTAAAACACGATCGAATTCCAGCGCCAGCGCGAACGCCGCGTCTCTTTCATCGATCGTCTCGAGACGCGAGGCTGTCTCCGCCATCCGCTCCATGACGAAGCGCGCAGCGTCGACGCCGAATTTGCGCGCGATATGGCTGTCGGGAAATCGACTCGCGAAGGCCATGAACAATCGCAGAGTCGTCATCGGACCGTCATCGCCGCGCGCGCGCGCGCGTGCGATCGTCTCCTGCCCGAGCTCGAAAATGTCGGCGTAGCCGGTGACATATTGATGCGCGACACGGTCGCGCGGCGCGGCGAGCGCCATCGCCTCGCCGAGTCCGACCATCGCCGGCGCCCGCACATCATGCTCCGCGCTCGCGCCGAGCCCGGCGGGAGACGCCAGCGCAATGGCGCGAAAGGCGAGATCGGCGTCGTCTCGATCGAGCGCGGCCAGCGTCGCGCCGAGCTTCTCGCGCAAGCCGCCGGGTCCTGAGCGCTGCGCCGCATGAGCGAGCGGCGCGCATAAGAGTATAATGCCGAGATTGGTGTTGCAGTGGACGCGCGCCCATGTCGCTTCGATGGCGGCGAAGATGCGGCGGCCGACGCTCGCCCCCTCCGCGCAAAGATGCGGCGCGGCCGCCTGGGCGCTGTCGATGAAATGCCGCGCCTCCATGCCATGGCCGTCCGCATATATATGGACATTGCCAGGCTTGGGCGCCGCGAGCTCGGCCTCGCAGGCTGCGACGAAGGCCCGGCCGACCTGCGCAGCGTCAACCATGCGCACGGCGCGCCGTGATCGCCCTCAAAATATCGCCGGCGACGCGCTCGGCGATGGGGAAGGGCGTGACGCTCTGCAAACCGCTCCAGCCCGCCATGCTGTTGACCTCGAGCACCATCGGCAGACCATCGGCGCCGCTGATGATGTCGACGCCGGAAAAATCGGCGCCGAGCGCGGCGGAGGCGCGCAGAGCGAGCTCGCGCTCGCGCGGCGTCGGCTCGCAGGCCATCGGCTTCGCGCCCTGGCGCACATTGGTGATCCAGCGCCGCGAACGTCGCCGCATCGCGCCGATCGCCTCGCCATGCGAGACGAGAATGCGCATGTCCTCGTACCAGACATCGCGCGGCGGCACGAAGCGCTGCAGATAGAACACGCCGCGCGCTTCCTCCTCCGTCGGCAGATCCTCCTCGCGATGCAGCAGCTTCAGGCCCCAGCCCTGCGCGCCGAACAGCGGCTTGACCACCAGCGGCCCACGCGGCGCCTCATTGCGCATGATGCGCAGCGCTTCCGCGCGCGAGCCGGCGACGAAGGTCGCGGGCGTCGGAATGCGCGCCTGCGCGAGCAGGAAGCTCGCGGTGGATTTATCGGTGCAGCGCTCGATGGCGCGCGCGCTGTTGACGAGCGGAACGCCGAGCGCGCCGAGCGCATGCAGCACGCCGAGCCGCAACGTGATCGCCTCCAGCGAGCCGTCGCCGATCGCGCGCACGACGGCGGCGTCCGGCAGCCTCCCGTGGAAGCCCGGAATGGCGAGGCCGTGCGCGCGCGTCGTGTCGATCTTGCAGGACGAGAGACGCACCGGCGTCGCGCGCGCGCCATGGCGCGCGAAACCCTTGCGCAAGCGCTCGACATGCCAGTCGAGCTCGTCGGTGAAGATCGCGATATGCGGCGCGCCCGCAGTGGGGCGCGCGGGGTCAGCCGAAAGAGGCGTCGAGCAGTTTTTCGTCAATGGCGCCGGCACGGAACGTCTCGCCTGTCTCGACCGCCGTCACGATCGCCTCGGCGGGCGAGAACAGGCTCGGGTCGATCTTGTAGAAGTCGCCCTTATACGCTTTGAAAATCTCCGCGAAAGGCCGACCATAATCCCGCGAGTTGGAGCTCGGCAGCTTTTCCGCGAGCGCCTTCGCCGCCTCGGCCGAGCCGCGCACGAAGAGATGAGCGCGGCCGGAATAGATGATCGCGTCATTGGTGCGGCCCATGGCCGTAACGAAATCGGGATGCGGCGGCGACAAAGGCGCCGTGGCGATGCCGTCGACGATATGCTCGAGCGGAAACTTCAGCTCATGCGCCTTGTGCAGCGCCACCTCGAGCACGCGGCCGACCACCTGCACGCTGCCGGCGAGGCTCTGCGTCGGCGCATAGATAAAAGCGAGCTTGTCCGGCGACACGCCGCAGCTCTCGGCGACCTTGGCGACGACGGGCTCCGGCGGCGGGGCGCCGGCCTCGAGCACGATGGTCGCGCGGCTCGCGGAATCTTCGTAAGGCAGCTCCTGGAACAGCGGCTCCTTGCGGGCGAGCGAGCGGCCGGGGCCGGAGCCGAGCGCGAAGAATTTTTCGTGGGAGAGGCTCCAGCCGGCATATTGGCTGGCGAGACACGCCACGACCGGATCGTTGCTGGTGACGGTGAGCCAGAACGGCCAGTTGGTTTGGCCCGGAGCGGGAGCGAGCGTGACCTTGCCGAGGCCGCCGAGGCAGATCTCCGTGAGCAGAAGGCCGGCGTCGACGCCGCCTGCGACCTTGGCGCCGGCGTCGATGAGCAGTTCGCCGAGGCTGCCGCGCGAGACGGCGACCCGATAGCGCTCGGCGCCGGCGGCGAGCCGATCGACGATCTCGCCCGCCAGCAGATTGACGCTGGCCGTCGCCCGGCCGGTCTTATCGAGAGTTCCCGTCACGTTTCCCGTTCCTCTGTTGCGTTGCCTGGGGCCGCCGCCGCGCCGGCCATGCTTGTCGGCGGCGACATTACTAAGGTTTCGGGCCCGGCGAAAGCGCGGGAAGGGTGAGATCGCGCGTCCTCGCGCCGGCGCTTCAGCGCCCGGACGAGGGAGCGGACGATGTTATTCTGTGTAGAAACGACAGAAACAATTTGGCGATGATCCTCTCATGACAATCTGCTAGCTCGAAAAAAAACCAATCGCGTCACGCCTTCGACATCTTCGGCGGGCGCACGACCAATGCAGGCTTAAATGGGAGATGCAAGACGCGACTCGATATGCAGATATGTTGTTGGAGTCAGCTGGCCGCGAAGCGGGCATCACCTTGTTGTGAATGTTCTACACGAATATTTCGAGAACGAATTTGCTTATTGTGAGTTCTACACGCCGAGCGATTGTTGTAAATCGGCGCCATGTGCGAGGCGAGAATATATCAAACTGAGCAAAAATCATGATTTTTTATTGAAGATGCCGATCGTGGTCGATTATCCTCACTTCATCCAATATCGCTCGTTCCTGCCGTCCGTCGTCTCGGCATTCGAATTGTTCATCGAACAGGGACAGCCGGATACATTCACAAGTTTCGAGAAGTTTGCGACAAAAGAGGCTCGTATTTATAATAAATTCCTGGCGAAATGGGTGTTTGGAACGAAGCGGCCGCGCGAGCGGCTCATATTGCGCTACGAAGACCTCACATCGGAGCGAGGCGTATATCTTATTTCCGATGTTATACGGTTTTTTGCCAAAAACCACTGTGTCGACACGGGGAGGCTCGCGCGGATCTGCGAGTCTATACGTAAAGAATATGTTGAAAATGGAAGGCGGGGGTCCATTAGACAATTCGGGATAAACGCCACCCGGACGGTCGAAGAATTTCGTTTCTACGACAAGGCGTTGTTTGCGAGGCTCGGGGCGGCCACGCGCAAATCGGAAGAAAAAAGCGCGATGGCGTTGGGCGGATGAGCGAAATCGGCCGTCGTCCCTCGCCGCCTCCGCCGCATTCGCGCAAAGGTCCTCCACGCGCGCGCCGGCGCCCCGCCGCCGTTGCCCCGGCGCGGGAGATGGGAGGTCCGGAACGCCGCGGCGCCGCATTCGGCCGCGGAAATAGAAGAGAGCGTCGGAGCCGGAGCGTTCCGGACCACGGTTGCCTTTTCACCTGTTCGCCGCCTCCGGGGCCAGGGTTGTTTTCCCCTTTCGGGTAGTCTATCCCCGCGCCACCCTCGGATATTCGGCCCGGTCCGCGCCTCGCTTTCGCGAGGCTTCCGCACGAAGGAAGACCAGCGCCGGCGACGTGACGTCGCGAGGTTTCGAGAGAGGGTCGCCTCCCGTCCCCGCGAACCGCGCCCCGCCGACGCCGCCCGACCCTTCGGATGGCGCCCCATGCGGCGGAAGCGGGGAGGAGAATAGGAATTTAGTCCGTGATTGTCAAGGGGGCGTAAACCGACGTGGCGTGGTCCCAGATTGGGCGGTTATGCGACACGAAAAAACCGAACGGATCACGCGGTAGATTCCCATGTGAGCCTCCCTTTATACTTTGGCGCGCATCGCAGCTGTTGTAACTTCGGAATCGAGCCGGTGCTTAAATTAAGACTTCTGAATAGTCCACCTCCACCTGTATCAGAAAAAACGGGCGCATACGCCGTGCATAAGTTACGTTCGAAAGCATCATCGCTCCCCTTGCCTCACCGCTTCGGCCACCACGGCGAAGGGCAGGATGAGCGAGCGCGGCGCATCGAGGAGACGTAGTGCCCCGTAGTTTTCGTACCATTCCGCGACCATTTCGGTCTTGGCGTCGATCAGCAGAGCCACGCCGCCGACTTGCTGCGCGACGGCCATGCAGCGTTCCGCGGCGCGCAGCAGCAGGCGGCCGCCGAGCCCCCGGCCTTGCACGCTGCGATCGACGGCCAAGCGGCCGAGCCGATACACCGGGACCTCGTAGCGACCGAGGCCGCGCGTCGCAACGGCAGGGGCGCGCGCAAATTCGATCGACGCGGGGCTCAGTGTATAGAAGCCGAGAACGCGCGTGGGGGCGTCGCGCGCCGCCGCAACGAAGCATTTCGCGCCGCCGCTTTCATGGTTTTGGCGCGCGTAGCGTTTCAAATAGGTATCGAGATGATCCTCGCCGCAGTGGAATGCGTTGCGGTCGTGGATCTTGCCGAGCGAAACTTCTTCCCACTCCAGCGCCGTCATTCGAGCACGAAGCCGCCCTTCGCCGCGCGCGTCAGTCGCTCCGTGGGGGCCGGGGGGTTTTCCAAGAGGTCGAGCACGCGCAGGGAATCGCGCTCGGACAGCTTCAGCCTCTCGGACTGCGCGATGACATCCTGCGCGCGCGGCAGCGCGGCGCGCAGGATGAAGCTGGTCAGATCGAGCCGCTCGAGCGCGGCCGCGCGCGCCAGCACAGCCTTGTCCTCCGGCTTCAGCCGCAGCTCGACCCGGCCAGTTTCGGCATGTTCGCGGGGCATGGCTCACCTCATTGCTTATTATACGGATTCAATCCGTACAGAACAAGCGCCGCGATAAGCGTGCGTCATCCGGATTGAATGAATAAAAGAGCGAGCCTTCGGGCTCGCTTTCCGCCCGACCGGGCTTCGCCGCGATTGCGCGACACTCCCCCTCACTTCCCGTCGAACCACTCCTTCCAGCGCGGCGTCGCCGTCGCGAATGTGCCGCGATGGCTGGTCGGGCCGGTCGACACCGCTTCGACCAGCGGGTTTCCGCGCCCCATCGCCTGCGCATAGGTCATCGCCATGCGGCCGACGCCTTGGGTAATGGCTTCGTCGGCCTCGCCGTAATAATTGCGCACGGGCGACTTGATCACCCATCGATAGGCCTGCGTCGCGGCGATCAGCCGGCCGAAGGAGGAGGCGGCGAAATAATGCGGGTCGAAATAGGCCGGGCGGATCAATTTGCGCAGATCGGTCGGAACCGCCGCGGGATCGATCGGCTGACGCTCATAGGCCTTTTGCGCAATGTCGTAAGAGTCCTCGGCGAACAGCGAGCGGGCGAGGCCCGGAACGCCATAGTAGTTCTCGTAGGAGAAGGCCGAGAGGATGAAGATGCTGTTCAGCCAGACGGCGTCGTTCGGGCGCGGGTAGACGAGAAAGCCTTCCATGGCGGCGAAGAGATCGAGCGGCGCGCTGGCCGTCGCCGCCGCCGCGACGGGAACGCCGGCGCTCTCGAGCTTCTCCAGAAAGGCCATGGTGACGAAGCCGCCCTGCGACCAGCCGGAGAGGAACAGCTTTTCACTGTTCAGCTTCAGATGCTCGAGCACGCTGCGGCTGGCGACGAGCAGATCATAGCAGGCCTGCTGATGGCTCGCCTTCACCAGATAACCTTCCGGCTCCTGCGAGACGCCGAGGCCGAAGTAATCGGCGCCGATCACCGCATAGCCCTGGCCGGCGAATTGCGCGATCATCAGCTGCGTCTCGGGCGACTCCTCGGGGAAGGAGGGGACCTCGTGGCGCCCGTAGATGGTGCCGTGCTGATAGGACAGAAGCGGCAGGCTCGTCGCTTTCGTGTCGGGCACGGCGAGCAGGCCGGAGGCGATGGTCGGCTGATTGCCCTTCTCCGGAATGACCGAGGAATAGGTGATGCGATAGAGCGACACGGCGTTGCGCGCCGGCGTGTAGCTCACCTTCACGCCGGCGAATTTCGGCGTGTCGGCGTCGAGAATATGATCGAGCCGCTTCACGTCCCAATGTGCGATGAGCTCATAGCTCACGCCGGAGGAGAGGCGAACCGGGCCGTTGCGCGGCGCGGCTGCGCCCGGCGAGGCGAGCCCCGCCGGCAAGAGGAACAGGGAAGCGGCGAGCGCCAGGGCGCGGAGCGGGTTCGTCATCGGCGGGCTTTCCAGAGCGGGCGCGGAGCGGCGCGCCAGGGTTTACGGCGTCGGCTCCGATGCTTAGCCGAGGCCCCGTAAACGAAGCTCGAATAGGTGATCCCACTTCGGCCGCATTCCCCTCCGACAACCGCTCCTTCCGTTCTCGAGGGGCCTCATGACTTCGTTCCTGCCACCGCGCATCGCCCTCGCCTTTCTCCTCGCCCTCGCCCTCGCCGCCCCCGCCGCCGCGAGCCCTTTCGATCGCGGACCGGTCGCCGATTTCATCAATCAGTTCCGCATCCAATCCATCCCGAGGCAGACGGTGGTGTGGAAGCATCCGCAATATCCCAGGGGCTCGGTGGTGGTCTCCACAAAGGAGCGGCGGCTCTATTATGTGGTGAGCCGCAATCGGGCGGTCGAATATGGCGTCGGCGTCGGGCGCGAGGGGTTCGAATGGGCGGGGGTGAAGACCATCACCGCCAAGCGCGAATGGCCCGACTGGCGCCCGCCCGAGGCCATGCTGAAACGCCGGCCGGACTTGCCGCGCCATATGGAGGGCGGCATGGACAATCCGCTCGGGGCCCGCGCGATGTATCTGGGGTCGAGCCAATATCGCATTCACGGCTCCAATGAGCCGGACACGATGGGCGCCGCCGTCTCCTCCGGCTGCATCCGCATGACCAACGCCGATGTGGTGGACCTCTATGATCGGGTGAAGGTCGGGACGCGGGTGTTCGTGCTGCCGTGAGGGGCGCCTCGAAGGGCTGCGAGGCGACAAAGACTCTGCCCCGCGGCTCTGGATCGCTTCGCTTCGCTCGCAATGACGGGGCTTTTTTTGAAGGCGTCGGAGCACTCGGCGCGAGCGGGGGATCGGGTGACTCCCCGTCTCGCGTCGTCGACGGTCTCCCGCTATAATGCCCGCGGCGGCGTCGCGGGGGGTGCGTCTTGCGTAAGATCCTTGTTCCGGCGGTCTTGGCCGCGGCTTTTGCGCTGCTTTCCGGCTGCGACAAATGCAGCTATGAGCTTCAGGACATCCGCCTGCCCATGCCGCCGCACGCCTGCTCGCGCTGACGGCGGCCCGGGCGCGCAGACGCCATGGAAGCCCATGTCCAGAGCCGATGAATTCCGTCTGATGAAAGCGCGCGGCGAAAAGCTCGTCGTGCTCACCGCCTATGACGCGCCGACCGCGCGCGCCGAGGTCGAGGCCGGCGTCGACATCATCATGGTCGGCGACAGCGTCGGCACCAATGTGCTCGGCTACGCCAGCGAGCGCGAGGTGACGCTCGCCGATATGGCGCATCACATCGCCGCCGTGCGCCGCGGCGCGCCCGGCGCCTATATCATCGGCGATCTTCCCTTCGCGACCTATGAGACGGCGGGAGAGGCGCGAGAGAGCGCCGCGCGGCTCGCCGCCGCCGGCGCCGATTGCGTGAAATTCGAAGGCGCGCGGCCTCAGATCGTGCGGGCGCTGAAAGACGCGGGGCATGACGTCTGCTGCCATATCGGGCTCGAATCGCAGCATCAGGCGGGCAAGCGCCGGCAGGGCCAGACCGCCGCCGCCGCCGCGCGGCTCCTCGCCGACGCGCTGGCGCTCGATGAAGCGGGACAGGATTTCATCGTGCTGGAGCTGATCCCGCGCGAGCTTGCCGCCCGCATCACCCAAGCGCTGCGCGCGTCGACCATCGGCATCGGCGCGGGCGCGCAATGCGACGGGCAGGTGCTGGTGGTGCATGATCTCGCGGCGCTCGGAACGCGCGACTTCAAGCATAATCGCCGCTATGGCGAGATCGGCGCAGCGCTGCGCGGCGCCGTCGCCGCTTATGCCCGCGATGTGCGCGAGGGGCGCTTTCCGGCCGAGGAGCACGGCTTCTCGCTGGCGCCCGACGAGCTCGCCGCCTTCGAGAAGGGGCTCTCATGAGCGATACTCCGATCGGCGCGCTGCTGGTCAATCTCGGCACGCCGCGCGGCGCCGATTATTGGTCGGTGCGGCGCTATCTGCGCGAGTTTCTGTCGGATCGCCGCGTCGTCGATCTGCCGCCGCTGCTGTGGCGGCCGCTGCTGGAAGCGCTGGTGCTGACCTTTCGCCCGCTGCGCTCGGCGCGCGCCTATCGCTCCGTGTGGAACGAGGAGCGCGACGAAGGCCCGCTGAAGACGATCACGCGCGCGCAGGCGGAAAAACTGGCTGCACGCTTCGCCGGCGAGGGCGTCATCGTCGATTTCGCCATGCGCTACGCCGGGCCGTCGATCGGCGAGCGGCTGCGGTCCTTGTGCGCGCAGGGCTGCGAGCGCATCGTCGTGCTGCCGGCCTATCCGCAATATGCGGCCTCGACCAACGCCTCGGTCGCCGACGAAGCCTTTCGCACCCTGATGACGATGCGGGCGCAGCCGGCGCTGCGCATCGCCGCGCCCTTCTATGACGATCCCGCCTATATCGACGCGCTGGCGGCGTCGGCGCGCGCGGGACTGGCGGCGCTCGACTTCGAGCCCGAGGTTCTGGTCGCCTCGTTCCACGGGCTGCCGCAGGCGCAGATCGATCGCGGCGATCCCTATCGGCGCCATTGCGAGACGACATTCGATCTGTTGCGCGCCAAGCTCGACGTCCCGCCGGAGCGCATGCGCCTCACCTTTCAATCGCGCTTCGGCCGCGCGCAATGGACGGGGCCCTATACGACGAGCGTCGTCCAGGAGCTGGCGGCGAGCGGCGTGAAGCGCATCGCGCTGCTGACGCCGGGCTTCGTCGCCGATTGCCTCGAGACCTTGGAGGAGATCGGCATAGAGCTGCGCCATGGGTTTCTTTCGGCGGGCGGCGAGAGCTTCGCGCGGCTCGATTGTCTCAATGACAGCGAGGACGGGGTGCGCGCGCTGGAGACGATTTTGCGCCGCGAGCTGGCGGGCTGGTAGGTTTCAGCCGAGCGCCGCGGCGAGGGCGCGCAGATCGCGCCAGGCGCGGCGCTTCAGCGCCGGCGTCTTCAAGAGATTGTCGAGCGATGAGGCGAGCAGCGCGCGCGGGCGGCTGGCGCCCGCGTCATAATCGAACCACTGCCCGCGCAGCTTCGCCACATCGGTCGCGCCGAGCGCGGCGCGAGCGGCGTAATCGCCGAGGATCAGCAGGATTTTCGGGGCGGCGAGCTCCACGTGCCGGCGCAGGAACGGCTGCAGCGCCGTCACCTCGCCGGCGTTGAGCTCGCGCGCGCCGGGCGGGCGCCAGGGCGTTGCATAAGCGAGATAGGCGCTCTCGCGCTTCTGCCCGATCGCCTTCAGCATCTTGTCGAGGAGCCGCGCCTCCGCGCCGACGAAAGCCTCGCCGGAGCGCTCGTCCTCCTCGCCGGGGGCGAAGTCGAGCACCATCAGCGGCGCGCCGGGGGCGCCGGCGGCGTAGAGGAAATGCGCCGCCGCGGCCTTCAGCTGCGCGCAGCCGTCGAAGGCCGCGAGCCGCGCGCGCAGCGTCTCGAGGTCGCCGGCGCTCTCGGCGGCCTCGCGGGCGTCGCGCGCCGCCTCGTCCGGGAACATGGGGGCGCCGCCGCGCCGCGCGGGCCCCGGCGCGGCCGCGGGCTCGCGGCGCGGCGGCGGATCGGCCGCGGGCGGCGGCGCGGCGCTCTCGGCGAAACGGTCGTGCGGCGCGTCGTCGACGGCGATGTCGACGCCGATCGCGACAT
Source organism: Methylosinus trichosporium OB3b (assembly GCF_002752655.1). NCBI lineage: Bacteria > Pseudomonadati > Pseudomonadota > Alphaproteobacteria > Hyphomicrobiales > Methylocystaceae > Methylosinus > Methylosinus trichosporium. The sequence continues at coordinate 2,828,763 of NZ_CP023737.1, forward strand.
ACCAGTCGAGCAGCGCTGAGAGGTACTCCCTGTCCATGGCCGCGAGTGTGGCGAGGGGGCGGGCGGTGTCAAGCGGACGGGCGTCCCAATAGCGGGGCAATCGGGTGGGAGCCCATGAAGTGGGCGCCGAAGATTGCATTTCTCCACCCGCTTTCGCATAAGGGTGCGCCCCACGGCGAGGTCCTTCCATGGCGTCATCCACTCCCGCCCTGCGCGTCACGGGCCTCTCGAAATCCTATGGCGCGACCGTGGCCGTGCATCCGGCGAGCTTCGCGCTTCGCCCGGGCTCGGTGACGGGGCTGCTCGGCGGCAATGGCGCCGGCAAGAGCACCACGATCGGCATGATCATGGGCCTCATCGCGCCCACCGCCGGCTCCATCGAGATCTTCGGGCGCGATTTCTTGCAGGATCGCTACGCTGCGCTCGGGCGCATGAATTTCGAGAGTCCTTATGTGGACATGCCGCATCGTCTCACCGTGCGGCAGAATCTCGACGTGTTCGCGCGGCTCTATGGCGTCGCCGATCCGAAGGCCAAGATCGCCGAGCTGGCGGCGAGCCTGGCGCTCACTGAATTTCTCGATCGGCCGAGCGGACGGCTCTCCGCCGGGCAGAAGACGCGCGTCGCGCTCGCCAAGGCGCTGATCAATGATCCCGAGCTGCTGCTGCTCGACGAGCCGACCGCCTCGCTCGATCCCGACACGGCGGACTGGGTGCGCTCGCGCCTCGAGGAGCATCGACGCAGGCGCAACTGCACGATCCTGCTCGCCTCGCACAATATGGCCGAGGTCGAGCGCCTCTGCGACCGCGTGCTGATGCTGAAAGCCGGTCGGCTCGTCGACGACGCCGCGCCCGCGCAATTGCTCGCCCGCTATGGCCGCAACAATCTCGAAGAGGTGTTCCTCGATGTCGCGCGCGGACGGGCGGGCGCCGCATGACGACCTTTTCCTTTCAGCGCGTCGGCGCGATGACGCTGCGCTATTCCTATCTCCTGCGCTCGTCCTATCCGCGCATGCTGGAGATGATCTATTGGCCGCTGGTGCAGATGCTCACCTGGGGCTTTCTGCAGATCTATCTCGTCGGCCGGCCCGGCGGGCTCGCCGGCGCGGAGCCTTCCGCGATCGGCGCGGGCTCGCTCGTCGGCGCGGTGCTGCTGTGGGACATTCTGCTGCGCGGCCAGCAGGGTTTTTCCTTCTCCTTCCTCGAGGAGATGTGGGCGCGCAATCTGCCCAATCTGTTCATGAGCCCGCTGCGGCCGGCGGAGTTCGTCGCCGCCATGATGGCGATGAGCCTGATGCGGCTCTTCATCGGCATGGTTCCGGTGACGCTGCTGGCGATCTGGTTCTTCGGCTTCAATCTGTGGGCGCTCGGCCTCGCCTTCGCGGGTTTCTTCGCCATATTGATCCTGTTCGCCTGGAGCGTCGGATTGTTCGTCGCCGGCCTCCTGCTGCGCTACGGCCTCGGCGCGGAGAATCTGGTCTGGTCGCTGATGTTCGTCATCCAGCCGCTCGGCTGCGTCTATTATCCGGTCGCCGTGCTGCCCTCATGGCTGCAGCCGATCTGCTGGATGCTGCCGCCGACTTATGTGTTCGAGGGGCTGCGCGGCGTGCTCATCGATCATGCGCTGCGCGTCGATCTGATGGCGGCGGGGCTCGCGCTCGACGCCGTTCTGTTCACGCTCGCCGCATGGTCGTTCACGCGCCTGCTGAGAAGCGCGCGCGAGGCCGGGAGCCTGCTGCAGACGGGCGAATGAGCGAGGCGGCGCTGCGATGACCGCGCCGCTCATTCTCTGGTTCCGCCGCGATCTGCGGCTCACGGACAATCTCGCGCTCGCGGCGGCGGCCACGACGGGCGCGCCGCTCGTCGCTCTGTTCATTCTGGACGAGGACGATGATCCCCCGCTCGGCGGCGCCGCGCGCTGGTGGCTGCATCACAGCCTCGTCTCGCTCACTCATGATCTGCGCGAGCGCGGCCTGTCGCTGACGCTGCGGCGCGGGCCGTCGGCCGCGAGCCTCACGCGCCTCGTGCCAGAAACGGGGGCGCGCGCGGTGTTCTGGAGCCGCGTCTATGAGCCCGCGGCGCTGCGGCGCGACGGCGAGATCGAGACGATGCTGCGCGCAAGCGGCGTCGAGGCGCAGAGCTTTTCCGGCGCGCTGCTGTTCGAGCCCGGAGAGATCCGATCGGCGCAGGGCCGCGCCTTTCGCGTCTTCGCGCCATTCTGGCGCGCCGCGCAGGCGATCGTCGCGCCGGGCGCGCCGAAGCCGGCGCCGACACGGCTGCGCGCGGCGCCGGCGCCGAGGAGCGAGCGGCTCGAGGATTGGGGATTGACGCCGCGCGAGCCGGATTGGGCCGGCGGCCTGCGCGACGCCTGGCGGCCGGGCGAGAGCGGCGCGAGAGCGCGGCTCGACGCCTTCGTGGAAGACGGGGTCCGTGATTATGCGGCGGCGCGCGATTTTCCGGCGAAGGACAATGTCTCGCGGCTCTCGCCGCATCTCCATTGGGGCGAGATCGGCCCGCGGCAAGTCTGGCGCGCGATCGAGGGGGCCGATGCGCCGCGCGCCGACATCGCCGCCTTTCTGCGCGAGCTCGGCTGGCGCGAATTCTGCCATCACATTCTTCTCGATCATCCGAGCCTGCCCGAGGCGCCGCTCGATCCGGATTTCGCGCGCTTTCCCTGGGCGCAGGACGACGGAACGCTCTTTCGCGCCTGGGCGCGCGGAGCGACCGGCTATCCATTCGTCGACGCCGGCATGCGCCAGCTGTGGCTGACCGGCTGGATGCATAATCGCCTGCGCATGATCGTCGCCTCCTTTCTGGTCAAGCATCTGCTGCTGGACTGGCGCGAAGGCGAGCGCTGGTTCTTCGACACTCTGGTCGACGCCGATCTTTCGAGCAACGCCTTCAACTGGCAATGGGCGGCGGGCTGCGGCGCCGACGCTGCGCCCTATTTCCGCATCTTCAATCCCGTGCTGCAGGGCGAGAAATATGATGCGGACGGCGCCTTCGTGCGCCGCTTCGTCCCGGAGCTGGCGCGGCTCGACGCGCATTATATTCATCGCCCCTGGACCGCGCCGGAGCAAAAGCTGCGCGAGGCGGGCGTTCGGCTCGGCGAGACCTATCCGCTTGCGATCATCGACCTTGCGGCGGCGCGCCGGCGCGCGCTCGACGCTTTCGACTCTTGTCGCCGCGCGCGGCGCGACTAGTTCCCGAGCGAAGGTTTCAAAGCCCGAGGAGATTCCCATGTCACTGACGATCAGAGAAACCGCCTCGATAGATAGCGGCTACGCCTATGGCGGCGCCGCGGACGCGATCGGCGGCGTCGCCACATTGGTGCTCACCATCTGCGGCCTCGCCGGGGTCAATCCGCCGCTGATGGCGGTGATCGCGACGATCGTCTTCGGCGCGGCGCTGCTGATCCACAGCGCGTCGCTGCGCGCGCGCTATGCGCAGCAGATGATCGACCCGAGCGAGGAGGGCGGCAAGGAGAACTTGGCCGGCGACGGCGGCGGCGCCTTCACCGGAATCTTTCTCGCGGGCGCGGCCGGCGCCGTGCTCGGCGTGCTGGCGCTGCTCGGGGTCGATTCGGGCGTGCTCGCTCCGGCCGCGGTGATCGCCTTCGGCGCCGCTCTGCTGCTCGCCGCCGCCTCCGCCCGGCGCATGCATGCGCTGAGCCGAATGGCCGCGAAGACGGGCAACCGCAGCGCCAGAGAGGCGATGGCGGGCGAATTGGCCTGCGGCTCCGCCAATCTTCAGGCGCTCGGCGGCTTGACCGCCATCGTGCTCGGCATGCTCGCGGTGCTCGGCAATAATTCGAACGATCTTCTGTTCGATCTGATCGCTCTGCTGACGCTCGCGGTGACGATCATCCTGACCGGCAGCACGTTCAATGCGGCGATGCTGGGCACCGCGAGAAGCTGGACGCGGCTCTGAAAGGCTGCGCCGACCGAGGCTTGTCGCCTCGGTCGGCGCAGCTCGTCAGAACTGGAAGTTCACCGAGCCGATGAAGGTGCGCGGCGCGCCGTAATAGGCGAACATCCAGCCGTCGCTGCGCTCGAAATATTTGGTGTCGGAGAGGTTCTTCACATTGAAGCGGAAGGTCACCTTGTGGTCCTCGATCAGCGTGCGCCAAGCCGCCATCGAGTCGAACTTCACATAGGCGGGCATCTTCCATGTATTGTCGTCGGCGCCCCAGCGCTCGTCGGAGGCATAGGCGCCGAAGCCGAGCTCCCAGCCCTCCGGCTGGTTCGGCGCTGTATCCCATTTCGCCCAGATATTGCCGACATGCGGCGCGACGCTGTTGAAGCGATGGCCGGCGAAACCGTTGTTGTTGTCGTCGACGATCTTGGCGACGTCGAAGGTGTAGCTGCCGATGACGCTCAGATTTTCGGTGACCTTGCCGGCGATGTCGAGCTCGACGCCGCGGCTGTTGACGACGCCGACCGGCAGGCTGAGGCCCGGATTGAGCGGATCCGCCTTCAATATGTTCTTCTTGGTGAGGTCGAACAAAGTGACGCTCGCTGTCACATCGCCGTCGAGCCAGACGGATTTCGCGCCCGCCTCCCATTGATAGGCCTCTTCCGGCGCGTAGACTTGGCCGCTCGCCGAAGCGCCGTTGTTGGCGCCGAACGAACGCACATAGCCGCCGAACACAGAAATATTGTCGGTCAGTCTGTAGAGCACGGCGGCGCGCGGCGAGAGTTTCGGCTTGTCGGAATAAGTGTTGAGCGGATAGCCCGTGCAGCTCGGAAAGCAGCTTTCCCAGTCGCCGCCATAGACGCTCGCCACGGCCGCGGAGGCCTTATCCCAGCGGCCGCCGAGCAGGATTTGCAGGCGATCGTCGAACAATGAGATCTGATCCTGCGCATAGACGCCGAAATCCTGCCGGCGAGTGCGCCACAGAACATTGCTGCGCGCGGAATCGGCGAGCTGGTGCAGGATGCCGGTGAGATTGCCATAAACCGGCGAATAGATGTTGAGCGGCGCCGTCGGCAGGGTGAAGCCGTAATCCCCGACCCAATCGTCCTGATATTTATACCAGTCGAGGCCGACCAGGGTCTTGTGGCGGAGCGGGCCGGTGATGATCTCGCCGGTCAGATCGAGATTGGTCGAGAGCATGCTGCGCTTCAGCGGATTATGAACGAAGGTCCGCGTGATGTCGCCGGTGGAGCCGTCCCACCCGCCCCAATTGGCGAGGCCGGTCTGGTTTTCCTCGTGGTCCACATAATGGAAGCGATTGCGCAGCTTCCAATCCTCGTCGAATTTATATGTCCAGTCGTAGCCATAGAGCGTGCGATGGACGACATAGGGGAAATTGCCCCAGAGCGCCGGATCGCTGACCGAGAAGTGGCGCGGCAGATTGATCGGATAATTGACGATCCCGGGGACGATATTGACGGGGATCGTGCCGGATCCGTCCGGCGTCGTCTGCTTCTTCTGATAATGCTCGAACTGCGCGTTGAACTCGAATTGCTCCGTCGGGCGGAAGGTGAGGAACAGCGCCGCCGCGCCATTGTCGCGATGATCGAAATCGGTGAAGGAGTCGGAACGGTCATAGGCGCCCATCAATCGGAACAGCGCCGTCTTCTCTTTGTCCACGGCGCCGGTGATGTCGACGGTGGTGCGGGCGAGCCCCCAATTGCCGACTTGCTGGTTGAGCTCCGCCTTGAATTCTTCTTGTGGACGCTTCGTGACCACATTGACGAAGCCGCCGGGCTCGATGCGCCCATAGAGGACCGAGCCGGGGCCTTTGACGATCTCGACGCGCTCGGTGAAGGCGATCTCCTCGCCGCCGATGAGTCCTTCGAGCTTCAGCCCATTGCGCCAGGTCATGCCATACCCGCTGGTGAAGCCGCGGATCAGATATTGATCGTAGAAGGTCCCGGTCGACGCCTGCACGCCGGAGACGTTCTTGACCGCCTCCATCGTGTCGAGGACTTGCTTGTCGACGATCACCTCGCGCGGGACAATCTGCACGGCGACAGGCGTGTTCAAGAGCGGCGTGTTGGTCTTGGTGGCGCCGAAGGCGGTGGTGCGGCGATAGCCGGTTTCCGTGTCCGCGGGCGAGCCGCTGAGGCTCTGCTTGCCGCTGGACGGGGCGCCGGAGCCGGCGACGTCGATGGCGGGCAGAGCCTCCTGCGCCGAGGCATGAGCGGAACAAAGCGAGATCATCAGCGCGCAGGCGGAGGCGCCTCGCGGCAGGTCGAAGGGTCGCATGAATATCTCCTGAGGCGGCGTCTGCCGCAGCGTTCGGGACGAGAAGCGGGCCGCTCGAGGCGGCGATCGTTTCGATGTCAGTCGAACGCGGGAGGAGCTTGTGCGGTCCAGGAACTGCCCCAGCCGCTGGTCGCTTCGATCGCGACAGGAACTGCGCGCGCCGGGTCGATGGCGCGCCCATGCGCGATGCAGGTGAAGGTGACGGACACCCCGCCATTCGGGACCAAAGCCTGCCCGGCGCAGGGCGAGCCGAGGCAGAAGCGGCAGGCGTCGGAATGATCCCCGCCCCCGTGGAGCGGAAGCTTGTCGAGGCTCGCGACACGGCAGCCCGCGAGCGCCTCGCCGACATGCGCGCCGGGGTCGGCGAAGACGCGGGCTGCGGCGGTGGAGAGCAGCGACGGCAGCAGAGCCAGAATCGCGACGAGGGCGAGGACGAGCGAGGCCCGCCACACGCCGGAGCGTCGGAAATGGGAGCTGCGCGCGATCGTCATGAGTGTTCCGTGACCTCAACGCCATCGTCGAACGCCCGCACGCCTCATGTGGAAGGCCTGTGCCGACAAAGAGGACGCTACGTGGCGAAAGTCGTGAAAACCTCATAAGCAATCAAAAAAGCCCACAGAAGCTCCGTATGTTGCAGAATAGCCACAGGTCGAGCCGGGGCTGGCCAAGGGCCCGGGCTTCGTGAGAAGAGCGCGCGCCCGGCCGAGTCCGGGGGAACGGAGCAGGGAGCGGCGCCCATGCGCATTTTGCTGGTCGAGGATCATGCGCCTCTGGCGAAGGAGGTGGCGTCGAAGATCGAGCGCGCCGGCTATGGCGTCGACACGGTCGGCGCGATCGAGGGCGCGATGCTGGCGCTCGACGACTGCGTCTATTCGGTCGCCCTGCTCGATCGGCGCCTGCCGGACGGCGACGCCATCTCGATCATTCCGCGCATTCGCGAGAAGCAGCCGCAGATTCGCATCATGATGCTGACGGCGCTCGACGCCGTCGACGAGCGCATCGACGCGCTGGAGGCCGGCGCCGACGATTATCTGACCAAGCCGTTCAACCTCGACGAATTGATCGCGCGCATCCGCGTGCAGCTGCGCGGTCGCGGGCAGACCGCCTTGCGCCCGGTGAGGATCGGGGGGTTGTCCTTCGATCTCGATCAGCGCGTCGTCACGGTGCGCGGCGAGGATGTGGTGCTGGCGCGCCAGGAGCTGCTGTTGCTCGAGGCGCTGGTGCGCAGCGCCAATCGCATCGTCTCGCGCGAGACGCTCTATGCGCATCTCTACGGGCGCGGCATGGAGGTGCAGGAACATGCGTTGACCTCGCTGGTCTCGCGGCTGCGCGCCCGTCTCGCCGAGCTAGACGCCGGCGTGGAAATCCGTTCGGCGCGCGCGCTCGGCTATCGCATCAAGGAGGCGCGCAGCGCCGAGGACGACGTGTGACGACCGCGCCGTCCCTCGTTCGTCGCACCGTCGGCTATTTGGTTCTTTCGCAGCTCCTCGCCTATCTCATCGGCTGGGGCGTTCCGATCCTGCTCGGATTGCTCGACATTGGCCAATACGCGATCTCCTACGACGAGCTGGCCAGCGCGCGCGCGGAAATGCTGATCCAATCATCTCTGGTGCGCGGTTCCGACGACATCGTCAGGATCGACCCGGCGCCGGGGCTCGCCGAGGAGGCGCGCCGAAACCCTCGCTTCAAATACGCCGTGTTCGATTTCGTCACTGGAGCGCCGATTCCGGGCTCGTCTCCAGAGCTCGTCGCGACGCTCGCGAAGATCATCGACATCAGCTCCGAGCATGCGCATTTCGTTCTACCGGGCGATCCGCGCTCGCCGGCGCTCGGCTTCATGGCGACGAGCTGGACGCGCTACGGCAAGATGCATATCGCGCATTATTGCCTGCAGGTGCGCCCGATCGACGCGCTGCTGCAGTCGATCGCCAATTTCGAATGGTATTGGAGTTATGTCGGCGCCGCTATGGCGACATCGGTCCTGGCCGCCTTCATCGCCGTGAGGCGCGGCTTGCAGCCGCTGCGCGCCACGATGGAAGAGGCCGCGCGAATCGACATGAACTCGCTCGACCAGCGCCTCGCGACCAATAATGTTCCGATCGAGATCACGCCGCTCGTCGACGCCGTCAACGAGGCGCTCAGCCGGCTCGCGGCGGGCGTCGCGCGGCAGCGGCGCTTCACCGCCAACGCCGCGCATGAATTGCGCACGCCGCTCGCCATCATGCGCGCGCGGCTCGAGAATGCGCGCGAGACCGCGCTCAACAACGAGCTGCTCGTCGACGCCAGCCAATTGCGCTCCATCGTCGAGCAGATGCTGATGGCGGCGCGGATCGCCGAAGGCCAGGTTTCGCTGGACGAGGACGTCGATCTTTGCGCGACGACGCGCGAGGTGGTCACCAATATGCTGCCGCTCGCCATGGACGTCGACCGCTTCATAGATTTCGAGGAAAGCGGCGCGCCCGTCATCGTGCGCGGCAACCGGCGCGCCATCGAATCGATCGTCGCCAATCTCATCGACAATGCGTTGCGCGCCGAGCCCGCCGGCGGAACCGTCATCGCACGCGTTCTCGCGGACGCAGGCATAGAGGTGATCGATCACGGCGCCGGCGTCGCCGAGAGCGATCGCGAGCTGATCTTCGAGCCGTTCTGGCGCAAGAGCGAGGCGACGCCCGGCACCGGGCTCGGCTTGTCCATCGCGAGAGAGCTGATGGAGGCGCATCACGGCCGTATCCTCGTGGAGACGACGCCGGGCGGCGGAGCGACGTTCAAAATTTGGTTTCCGGTCGCGTTGTCGGCGCGCTGAGGCTATTTCGCGTTCGCTTTTCGTGCGCCGATGCGTCACGAGTAGCCGCAACGATTGGGCGGCGTCTTATGAGGAGCGAAGCGACGTAACAACAAAGGGGCCGCCCTGCGGCTCTGGATTGCTTCGCTCCGCTCGCAATGACGGCCCGACTTCCGTCGGCTCACGCAGAGACAGCTGCTCACATCGTGGTGACGCAGTCGAATGAATGCTATTCCCACCTCACGCCTTTGCGCCTTCCGGGGAGCGGCCGCGCAGGGCCCGCTGCGCGATGACGAGGCTCGCGCCGAGCAGGAGCGCCGCGATCAGATAGCCGGCTCCCGAAAAGGCGTCCGCTGCGATGGATGCCGCCAGAATCTGGGAGAAGAACAGCGGGCCGACCATGCCGGAGACGCCGCGCAGGCTCGCCAGCGCGCCCTGCAGCCGGCCCTGTTCCGAGGCGCCGGCGACCCGTGTCGCGATTCCCTGGAAGGAGGGATTGGCCATGGCCCAGAGCGCGATCAGCGGCGGCGCCGCCATGAAGATCCCGCCGGTGGGCGCGAGGCCGTAGACCGCGAAGCCGGCCGCGCCGAAGCCGAGCGCGGCGACCAGAGTCGCGCTCTCGCCGAAACGCTTCACCGCCGGCCGCACCAGGCCGCCGGACACGATCGTCTGAGACACGCCGACAATGGCCAGCGCCCATCCCGTCGTCGCCGCATCCCAATGATAGCGATATTGCGTGTAGAGCACGAACAGGCTCGGCAGCGATTCATGGGCGAGAAAGGAGAGGAAGATCGCCACGGCGAGCAGAGCGAGAGCGCGATCCCGGCGCAGGAAATCGAGCGAGCCGATCACATTGGCGCTGCGCCACAGCACGGTGGCGGTGCGGCTTTCCGGCGCGAGCGATTCCGGCAGGATGAAATAGCCATAGGCGGCGTTGAGCAGGCTGAGGCCGGCCGCGACCCAGAAGGGATAGCGCAGATCATGCGCTCCGAGCAGGCCGCCGATCGCCGGACCCAGAATGAAGCCGACGCCGAAGGCGGCGCCGATGAGGCCGAAGCGGCCGGCGCGCTGCTCCGCCGGCGTGACGTCGGCGATATAGGCGGTCGCCGTCGACAGGCTCGCCGCGGTGACGCCCGAGATCAGCCGGCCGGCGAACAGGAAAGGCAGCGACGGGGCGAGCGCCATGAAGATATAGTCGAGCCCCATCCCGAGATTGGAGAGCAGCACCACCGGCCGCCGGCCGAAACGATCGGACAGCGCGCCGAGGACGGGCTGAAACAGGAATTGCATGAACGCCCAGGCGAAGCTGAAGACGCCGGCGATCGAGGCGGCGCGCTGCAGGTCGCCGCCCTCGAACTCGACGATGAGCTTTGGAAGCACCGGCACCATGACGCCGAGGGCGAGCATGTCGAGCGCGACTGTGACGAGGACGAAGGCGAAGGCCGCCTTGCCCGGACGCTTGAACAAAGATGACATGGGGGCGCGTTGATCCTGAAGCTCTCGTGGCTTCGCCAATAGCGCAAATCGACGCCCTTGTGCAAGAAAACGAGACAGAAGACGGGCCTGGCGGGCCGCGGCGGCCGCTCTTTCGCCGCCCTCGCGCGCGGCTCCACGCCTTGGACCATGCTCTCGATATCGACCGACCTCCAAGACTCCGCGCGACCACAAGCAGCCGCGAGAGCCGTTTCCGATCGGAGCGGACAAGGCTTTCGCGTCCTTTTTTGGTGAATCACGGCGGCTGTGCAGCAGTGATCGCTGATGTCCCGTGGACGCCGGCCGGCCCCCGCGCATGAGGTCATCGGCTCCGCGCCGATTTTCGCTCGGCGCCTTCGAGCCAAACAGCAGTCAATACGTCCTTGATCTGCTCATGCACGATCGGATCGACGACAATGCTGTCATGATCTCCGTCGACGATCTGGAACGTCAGACCACCCCGCGTGACGCGAGACCAATCGGATCTCGGCGCGGCGTTCGCGGTGAGCGATTGACGCGCGGCCCAATAGTGAATGGGCGCGTGGATTTTTTTTATGTGATGCTCGCGAACCATCCGGATCGCGTTCTTGCTGTCCGCATGTAGGAAATCGATCAGCTCATTCGACACGCCCTGCCAAAAGCCACGGTCCTGGCCCCAGATCGCAGCATATCGGACCTGCTCCTCGGCCGTTAGTCGAGCCGAAATGTCCTGCAAATGCTTACGATCGTCATCTGTTAAGAGATCGTTCGGATTCTTGCCTTCCAGCAACGCGAGCTCTCGAAAGCTTTCCAACGCGATCGATGGGCGGTCGGAAGGATCGACATCGGCGCCGATGCTCTCGACGTCGAGCATCGAATCGATAATCCCTATGAAAGCGACATCTTCGCCGATCGCCTCCAGCTTTTCCGCCATCGCGGCAGCCGTCACGCCCGCGCTGCTCCAGCCCAACAGAAAATAGGGACCATGAGGCTGATGCTCGCGGATCTGACCGATGTAGCATTCCGCCATTTCCTCGACCGACGCGTCGATGTGTCGATCATCGAAGATCCGGCGCGATTGAACGCCATAAACCGGCGCTGCTCCCTGGAGCGAATCTGCGAATGCAGAATAGCGAATGGGCGATCCTCCTGCAGGGTGAATGCAATAGATCGGTGGATTTTCTCCGCCCCTGCACAGCGGAACGATAAGAGATCGATCGTCCTCTCGAGAGCCGGAGATCATTTCAGCGAGCCGCCTCGCCGTCGGGGCCTGAAATATCGCCATGGTCGGCAAGTCTCCACGGATCTCGCGCCGAATCCTATCGATCAGCTTTATGGCGGTCAGCGAATGTCCGCCGAGCTCGAAAAAGTTGTCGTCGATTCCGATCGACCGCCGACAAAGAATATCCTTGAACTCCTTCAGGAGCAGCCATTCCGTCGCTGTGCGCGGCAGGACATAGGCGCGCGCGGCCTGCGCGTCGAGATCGGGCTCGGGCAAGGCCTTGCGGTCGATCTTGCCATTTTGCGTCAGCGGCAAGCTATCGAGGAAAACGAAAGCCGAAGGGATCATATAGTCGGGCAGATCCTTCGCCAGCGAGGCGCGCAGCTGCGCGACATTCGCTTCCGCCCCATCCTCGCAGACGACATAAGCGATGATGCGCTTGTCGCCCGGCTCGTCTTCCCGCGCCAGCGCTGCCGCTTCTCGCACTGTCTCCAGACGCCCCAGCGCCGCCTCGATCTCGCCGAGCTCGATGCGAAACCCGCGGATCTTCACCTGATGATCGGCGCGGCCGAGATATTGGATGTTCCCGTCCCGATGATAGCGCGCCAGATCGCCCGTCCGATAGAGGCGCTCTCCGGGAGCCCCGAACGGGCTTGGAACAAATCTCTCCGCCGTGAGGTCGGGGCGGTTCAGATAGCCGCGCGCGAGGCCGGCCCCGCCAATGTAGAGCTCGCCCGACATGCCAATCGGCAAAAGATGTAGATTTGAGCCCCGAATATAGACTTGCAGATCCCTGAGAGGACGCCCGACGCCCTCTGTTTCATCAGGGCGAATCAATTGCCGTGTCACATGCACAGTGGTTTCGGTGATGCCGTACATGTTGCAGAGTCGAGGCCGCGTGTGGCCGTGCCGTTCGAACCACCCCTTCAACCTCTCGACTTCGAGGGCTTCGCCGCCAAAAATGACCAGCTTCAGCGACGACAACCCGGCGAGGTGAATCGAATCGACAGAGTCGAGATTGTAGAAGTTGGATGGCGTTTGATTGAGAACCGTGACGGATTGCGCGCGTAAAAGCTCGTAGAACGCCTCGGGAGATCGCGAAACCCAATAGGGTACGATAATAAGTCTTCCGCCATAGAGGAGCGCGCCCCATATCTCCCAGACAGAAAAGTCGAACGCAAACGAGTGGAACAGCGTCCAGACATCATCGCAGGAAAAATCAAACGCCTCTTCGGCGGCTGCAAAGAGCCGGCGAACATTTTGGTGCGTGACCCCGACGCCCTTCGGCTTGCCTGTCGATCCCGAGGTGTAGATGACATAGGCGAGGTTTTGGGGATGCGCGAGATTCTCGGGATTGTGCTCGCGGCTTTCGGCGATGGACGGCCAGTCGGCGTCGAGGCTCAGCGTCTCGACATCGTCCGGCAGACGCTGGCGCAGCCGCTCTTGCGTGAGGATCGCCAGCGGCCGCGCGTCGGCGAGCATATAGGCGAGGCGCTCGAGCGGATAATCGGGGTCGAGCGGCAGATAGGCGCCGCCGGCCTTCATTATGCCGAGCAGCCCGACGATCATCTCGAGCGAGCGCTCGACGCAGAGGCCGACCAGCGTCTCGGGGCCTACTCCGAGACGACGCAGATGATGCGCCAGCCGATTGGCTCTGGCGTTCAATTGGGCATAGGTCAGGCTTTGCTCCTCGAACGCCACCGCGACAGCGTCGGGCGTCTCGCTCGCCTGCGCCTCGAACAGCTGATGAATGCAGCGGTCCTGCGGATAGGCGGCGGCTGTGTCGTTCCAGTCGACGAGAAGCCGATGGCGCTCCGCTTCGCTCAGCACATCGATGGTCAGAACCGGCGTCCCGGGCGCCGTTTCGAGAGCCGTGACGAGGCCTTCGAGCGCGGTCTGTAAGTAACCGCAGATGATCTTCGGATCGAGCGGATGTCGCGTCTGCGCTTCCAGACGGAAACCATTTCCGAAGTCGTCGATCGAGAGCGTCAAGGGATAGTTGGTGCGTTCCTGCGCGTGGAGTTCGGTCACGCCTTCGAAGGCCGCCGCCGATTCGGTCTCCGGCGCGCTGTGGCGATAGTTCAGCAAGGCCGAGAACAAGGGGATCGTCGCTGCGATGCCGCTGCAACGTTGCGCCAGCGCCAGGGGAGCATGTTCGTGCCGCAGCAGCCGCGTCAGACGATCATGCACGAGGCGCGCGCTGTCCGCGACGCTCTGCTGTCCGACCCGCACGCGGATCGGCAGCGTGTTGATGAACAAGCCGATAGCGCGGTCCGCGCCGACGCCGCCATGCATGCGGCCGAACAGCACCGTGCCGAACACCACGTCGATGCGTCCCGACACGCGCGCGAGCGCTTGCGCAAACGCCAGATGCCACAGGCTCGCGACGCTCAGCCCGAGCGAACGCGCCGCCGCGCGCGTGCGCCGCGCCAGCGCCGCATCGACATCGAGCCGCGCTTCCTCGACGTTAGAGCCGTCGCCTTGCACATCCGATAGGCCGAAGGGCGCCGTCGGCTCCGTCACGTCGCCGAGCATTTCCGTGAAAAACGCTTCATGCTCCGCCCGGCTCACGCCGAGACGCGCTTGCGCGACAAAATTGCGATAGGGGATTGGCGAAGGCCAGGCGTCGCATCGCCCGGAAAGCCGGACCGCCGCTTCCTCCAGCAAGACTTCCAGAGTCGAATGATCAAAAATGAGGTGATGCGCCAACAGCATCAGCGTCCAGCGGTCGCTTTGCGGGTCGAAGGCCCAGAACAGCCGGATCATCGGCGCCTGCCGGACGTCGAGCCGGAACCGACGCGGATCAAAGCGCTCGAGCAGCTGTCGAGCGCTATCGCCCGCCGGATCGAGCGGGACTTCCTCCGCAATCAGCGAAGCCTCGCGCAGCACCACCTGAACCGGCTCCGCCAAGCCTTCCCACATCACCGCCGTGCGCAGAATGTCGTGCCGGGCGATCGCGGATTGCAGCGCCCGACAGAACCCTTCGAGCCGCGTCTTCGTGTCGAACGCGAGAAGGACCGGGAGTATATAAGGATCGCCTTTTTGCGCCATGAGGTGATGGAAGAGAATGCCTTCCTGCAGCGGCGCCAATGGATAAATGTCCTGCACATTCGTTGCGCCGCCCGGAACCGCGGCCACGACCCTGTCGATCTCCGCCTGCGTCAGTCGCGCCAGCGGCAGCATCTCGGGCGTGATCGCGTCGCAGCCCGGCGGAATGAGATTGGGCGGAACGACGATCGCGTTTTCATGTCCGACCACAGCGGCCAGACTCGCCGGAGTCGGATGAGAAAACAGCGACCGCACATCGGTTCGCAAATCACTGCGACGCATCGTCTCGATCAGCGTCATCGCCAGAAGAGAATGGCCGCCGAGCTCGAAGAAATTATCGTCGACGCCGACGCGCTCGACGCCGAGCGCTTCGGTCCAGATCAGACAGAGCGTTTCCTCGACCGGCGTTCGCGGCGCGACATAGGCGCGCGCGGCGCTGGCCGCCGCGTCGGGGGCGGGCAAGGCCTTGCGGTCGATCTTGCCATTTTGCGTCAGCGGCAAGCTGTCGAGGAAAACGAAAGCCGAGGGGATCATATAGTCGGGCAGATCCTTCGCCAGCGAGGCGCGCAGCTGCGCGACATTCGCTTCCGCCCCATCCTCGCAGACGACATAAGCGACGATGCGCTTATCGCCCGACTCGTCCTCCCGCGCCAGCGCTGCCGCTTCGCGCACTGTCTCCAGACGCCCCAGCGCCGCCTCGATCTCGCCGAGCTCGATGCGAAACCCGCGGATCTTCACCTGATGATCGGCGCGGCCGAGATATTGGATGTTCCCATCCCGACGATAGCGCGCGAGATCGCCCGTCCGATAGAGACGTTCCCCGGGAGCCCCGAACGGGCTTGGAACAAATCTTTCCGCCGTGAGGTCGGGGCGGTTCAGATAGCCTCGCGCCAGGCCGACCCCGCCAATGTAGAGCTCGCCCGAAACCCCTATCGGAACCGGCTGGAGAGCCTTGTCGAGAAGATAGATTTTCGTGTTCGCGATCGGGCGGCCGATCGGAACCCTGTCGATGCCGCCGTCATCGACGCAGCAATAGGCCGTGACGTCGATAGAGGCTTCGGTTGGGCCATAGAGGTTGTGAAGCTCACAGGACGCCATATTTTCACGATACGCCATCTCATGGAACTTCGAGACGGCGCTATCGGAAAGCTCTTCGCCGCTGCAGATCACTCGGCGAAGCGAGCGCATCCGCTTCCCTTCGACAGCGTTCAAGAACGCCGTCAACATGGTCGGCACGAAATGCAGGGTCGTGACCGCGCGGCTTTCGATGAGCTTCGCCAAGCGGCCCGGCTCACGATGATCGCCCGGCGCGGCGAGGACGAGACGGGCGCCGGTCAGAAGAGGCCAGAAAAACTCCCATACCGATACGTCGAAGCTGAATGGCGTCTTCTGTAGCACGACGTCGTCATCGGTCAGGCGATAATGCTTCTGCATCCAGTCGATGCGATTGACGAGACCGTCATGCGCGACCCCGACGCCTTTTGGCTTGCCTGTCGATCCGGAGGTGTAGATGACATAGGCGAGGTTTTGGGGGTGCGCGAGATTCTCGGGATTGTCCTCGCGGCTTTCGGCGATGGACGGCCAGTCGGCCTCTACATCCAGGCTCAGCGTCGCGGCGTCCTTCGGCAGGCGCTGGCGCAGACGCTCTTGCGTCAGGATCAAGAGCGGCCGCGCGTCGGCGAGCATGAAAGCAAGCCGATCTGCCGGATAATCGGGGTCGAGCGGCAGATAGGCGCCGCCGGCCTTCATTATGCCGAGCAGCCCGACGATCATCTCGAGCGAGCGCTCGACGCAGAGGCCGACCAGCGTCTCGGGGCCTACTCCGAGACGACGCAGATGATGCGCCAGCCGATTGGCTCTGGCGTTCAATTGGGCATAGGTCAGGCTTTGCTCCTCGAACGCCACCGCGACAGCGTCGGGCGTCTCGCTCGCCTGCGCCTCGAACAGCTGATGAATGCAGCGGTCCTGCGGATAGGCGGCGGCTGTGTCGTTCCAGTCGACGAGAAGCCGATGGCGCTCCGCTTCGCTCAGCACATCGATGGTCAGAACCGGCGTCCCGGGCGCCGTTTCGAGAGCCGTGACGAGGCCTTCGAGCGCGGTCTGTAAGTAACCGCAGATGATCTTCGGATCGAGCGGATGTCGCGTCTGCGCTTCCAGACGGAAACCATTTCCGAAGTCGTCGATCGAGAGCGTCAAGGGATAGTTGGTGCGTTCCTGCGCGTGGAGTTCGGTCACGCCTTCGAAGGCCGCCGCCGATTCGGTCTCCGGCGCGCTGTGGCGATAGTTCAGCAAGGCCGAGAACAAGGGGATCGTCGCTGCGATGCCGCTGCAACGTTGCGCCAGCGCCAGGGGAGCATGTTCGTGCCGCAGCAGCCGCGTCAGACGATCATGCACGAGGCGCGCGCTATCCGCGACGCTCTGCCGTCCGACCCGCACGCGGATCGGCAGCGTGTTGATGAACAAGCCGATGGCGCGGTCCGCGCCGACGCCGCCATGCATGCGGCCGAACAGCACCGTGCCGAACACCACGTCGATGCGTCCCGACACGCGCGCGAGCGCTTGCGCAAACGCCAGATGCCACAGGCTCGCGACGCTCAGCCCGAGCGAACGCGCCGCCGCGCGCGTGCGCCGCGCCAGCGCCGCATCGACATCGAGCCGCGCTTCCTCGACGTTAGAGCCGTCGCCTTGCACATCCGATAGGCCGAAGGGCGCCGTCGGCTCCGTCACGTCGCCGAGCATTTCCGTGAAAAACGCCTCATGTTCCGCTGGGCTCACGCCAAGACGCGCTTGCGCGACAAAATTGCGATAGGGCGGCGACCTCGGTCGATCGCCGATGCCGGACAATTGTGCGAGAATCTCTTCGCCGAGAAGTCGGAGAGACGTTGCGTCATCGATCAAGTGATGGATAAAAAACGCCGCAATGCAGCGGTCGCTTTGCGGGTCGAAGGCCCAGAACAGCCGGATCATCGGCGCCTGCCGGACGTCGAGCCGGAACCGCCGCGGATCGAAGCGCTCGAGCAGCTGTCGAGCGCTATCGCCCGCCGGATCGAGCGGGACTTCCTCCGCAATCAGCAAAGCCTCGCGCAGCACCACCTGAACCGGCTCCGCCAAGCCTTCCCACATCACCGCCGTGCGCAGAATATCGTGCCGGGCGATCGCGGATTGCAGCGCCCGGCAGAATCCTTCGAGCCGCGTCTTCGTGTCGAACGCGAGCAGGACGAGGAGCACGTAGGGGTCGCCTTTTTGCGCCATGAGGTGATGGAAGAGAATGCCCTCCTGCAGCGGCGCCAGTGGATAAATGTCCTGCACATTCGTCGCGCCGCCCGGAACCGCGGCCACGACCCTGTCGATCTCCGCCTGCGTCAGTCGCGCCAGCGGCAGCATCTCGGGCGTGATCGCGTCGCAGCCCGGGGGAATGAGATTGGGCGGAACGACGATCGCGCTCTCATGTCCGATGACAGCGGCCAGACTCGCCGGAGTCGGATGAGAAAACAGCGACCGCACATCGGTTTGCAAATCACTGCGACGCATCGTCTCGATCAGCGTCATCGCCAGCAGCGAATGGCCGCCGAGCTCGAAGAAATTATCGTCGACGCCGACGCGCTCGACGCCGAGCGCTTCGGCCCAGATCAGACAGAGCGTTTCCTCGACCGGCGTTCGCGGCGCGACATAGGCGCGCGCGGCCTGCGCGTCGAGATCGGGCTCGGGCAAGGCCTTGCGGTCGATCTTGCCATTTTGCGTCAGCGGCAAGCTATCGAGGAAAACGAAAGCCGAGGGGATCATATAGTCGGGCAGATCGCTCGCGAGCGAGGCGCGCAGCTGCGCGACATTCGCTTCCGCCCCATCCTCGCAGACGACATAAGCGACGATGCGCTTATCGCCCGGCGCGTCTTCCCGCGCCAGCGCTGCCGCTTCGCGCACTGTCTCCAGACGCCCCAGCGCCGCCTCGATCTCGCCGAGCTCGATCCGGAAGCCCCGGATTTTCACCTGATGATCGGCGCGGCCGAGATACTCGATGTTTCCGTCCGCCCTATAACGCGCCAGATCGCCGGTGCGATAAAGACGCTCCCCAGGCTCTCCGAACGGATTGGGGACGAATCTTTCCGCCGTGAGATCCGCTCGGCCCAGATAACCTCGCGCGAGCCCCGCCCCGCCGATGTAGAGCTCTCCGGAAACCCCGATGGGCAGAAGACTCGAGCTCCGGTCGAGTATGAGCGCTTGGAGATCGTCGAGAGGACGCCCGACTCCGCCTGCGCTGTCGCGCTGCAGCGGCCCTAATGTGACATGCACCGTGGTTTCCGTGATGCCATACATGTTGACGAGTTGAGGCTGTTTATCGCCATGTCGGCTGAACCACTCCTTCAGCCGCCCGGTTTCCAGAGCTTCCCCACCGAAAATAACGAGCCTCAACGAGGATAGAGGGCTATCCGATCCGATTGGATCGGATAGCCCTCTAGAATTCTTTCGTTTGAGCGAATTCTGATCGATCGAACGATTCCGTTCGATCGGAAAGCGCTCTAATTCGCTTCCTTTGCGGGCCGCATCGACAATCGATAGTTGATAGAAGCTCGAAGGCGTCTGATTCAGAACCGTGACGGACTGTGAGCACAATAGGTCATAAAATGCTTCCGGCGATCGTGTCACCCAGTAAGACGGGATGATCAGCCTTCCGCCATAGAGGAGCGCGCCCCATATCTCCCAGACAGAAAAGTCGAACGCAAACGAGTGGAACAGCGTCCAGACATCATCGCAGGAAAAATCAAACGCCTCTTCGGCGGCTGCAAAGAGCCGGCGAACATTTTGGTGCGTGACCCCGACGCCCTTCGGCTTGCCTGTCGATCCCGAGGTGTAGATGACATAGGCGAGGTTTTGGGGATGCGCGAGATTGTCGGGATTGTCCGCGCGGCTTTCGGCGATGGACGGCCAGTCGGCGTCGAGGCTCAGCGTCTCGACATCGTCCGGCAGACGCTGGCGCAGCCGCTCTTGCGTGAGGATCGCCAGCGGCCGCGCGTCGGCGAGCATATAGGCGAGGCGCTCGAGCGGATAATCGGGATCGAGCGGCAGATAGGCGCCGCCGGCCTTCATTATGCCGAGCGGCCCGACGATCATCTCGAGCGAGCGCTCGACGCAGAGGCCGACCAGCGTCTCGGGGCCCACTCCGAGACGACGCAGATGATGCGCCAGCCGATTGGCTCTGGCGTTCAATTGGGCATAGGTCAGGCTTTGCTCCTCGAACGCCACCGCGACAGCGTCGGGCGTCTCGCTCGCCTGCGCCTCGAACAGCTGATGAATGCAGCGGTCCTGCGGATAGGCGGCGGCTGTGTCGTTCCAGTCGACAAGAAGCCGATGGCGCTCCGTCTCGTCCAAAAGAGAGAGCTCTGATATCCGCGAGTCGCTTTTGCTCGAGGCGCTCTCCAGAAGATTCTGAAAGTGCCGCGCCATCCGTTCGACAGTTGCGTCCTCGAACAAACCCATATCGTATTCGAACCAGCCTCTCAGCCCCTTTTCGTTTTCGGCAATGTGCAAGACGAGATCGAAGACGGCGTTTCGTCTGACGCCCTGTACTATTTCAACATCGAATCCCGGTATTTTGGGGTCTTCAAAACCGATATTGTGAAATACGAACGCCACTCGGAAAAGCGGATTGATCCCGAATGTGCGAATTTGTGGGCCCAGCGCCTCGACGAGCCGCTCGAAGGGTAGATCTTGATGTGTCTGCGCCTCCAGAGCAAGGGTTTGCACCTGCTCGAGCAATGCGGAGAATCGCTGATCGCCGCTCAATTTTGCGCGCAATACGAGCGTGTTGACGAAGAATCCCTGGATATCTTCCACTTCTCGCAGGTTGCGGTTGGCGATCGGCGCCCCGACGCAGATGTCGGTCTGGTGTGTGTAGCGGAACAGAAATACGTAGAACGCAGACATGAATATGACAAAACGCGTATAACTACTCTGCTCGCTCAACCGAGTTAATTGGCGTTTGACCTTTTCAGCGATCTCGAAATGGACCTCGCCACCGGTCTTCTGCAATCCGGCGTCGCCATCGCGTCGCGTTGGGAGATCGATCGAGGGAGAGCCGCCAGCGAGCTTTTCACGCCAATAGGCTAAATGTCTCTCGAGCGTATCTCCGTCGAGCCATTTGCGTTGAGCAACGGCAAAATCGACATATTGGAGCTCGGGTTCTGGCAGGGGAGACGGTCTTCCGCTCGCGAACGCAGGATAAATGGTCGCGAGCTCGTTGAAGAATAGGGCCGACGACCAGTCGTCGGTCACGATATGATGGAAAACAATGATCAGGACATGATCCGCGGTCGCGTCCACAGACGGGAGTATCAGCAGCTGAACGCGAATGACAGGGCCGTTCGCGAGATCGAATGGCTGTCGAGCTTGCGCGAATGCGCGTTGACGAACGATATCGAAGCAATTCGTCGTCGGCTGAGAGCGTAGATCCTCGATATGCATCGGAATATAGGGGTTATCGGAAATATATTGGACGGGCGTATTCTTATCCATCCGATATGTGGTGCGTAATATCTCATGCCGTCTGACAATTTCAATCAGGCTGCGGTGGAGCGCTTCAATATCGAGATCGCCTTTCAGGCGGATGGCGGCAGGGATGTTGTAATCGCTTCCGCCCGGATCGAGTTGATGGACGAACCACAAACGCTGCTGGGCGAAGGATAAAGGGTGGCGCCGATCTCGCGCGACCCGCTCGATATTCCGAGAAATTCGATTCTGTGGCGAAAGGATGCTGAATATTTCTTCCCTGTGCCGCGCGATCGCAGCGCGTAGATCTTCACTCAACGCGCCCCGTGGAGCCTCGCAGCGGAGTTGTGCTTCTTCCACATATAGGTGGATGTTCCGGCTTTTCAGCTCGCGCAGGAGTTCGGAGAGTCTCATAGGTCCAAGACCTCATATGCGGGTGAATCGGAATAGAGTCCGCTGCGGTCGGCGAGCTTTCTCGATGTCGTTTCGGGACGCGGCCCGAAGCGCTTCCCGATCGAATGGAGGCATTCGATCGATCAGAATTCGGTCGATAAAAAAAGCCGGAGCGGCGGATGAGCGGAGTCGCCGGCGCGCGGCGTGCGCGCTCTTTCCGCCATGGCGTGACCTTTCGTAGGTTTCGTGTCGGCTGATGCGAAATTGGTTCTGTTCAACGTGAGACGAGCCGTCGACGAAATTCGCGCCAGGAAAAATTGAAAGCCTTCATCCGTCCGCTGTCGCCTCGTCCGGCGCGAGACCTCCGGCAATCACCGATCGCGCTCTAGCGATTTTTAATTGCAGCGAATTCTGGTTCGATCGAACGAGAGCGCTCTAACGCTCGCTGGCTGGCGGCGCATCGTCTCTTCTCGCGTTCTTGAATGACAGCTTGAATGTGGCGCCGCCGCTTGGAGTTTCCTCGACCCAGATGCGGCCTCCGTGCTTCTCCACGAGCTCCCTCGCGATGGCGAGACCGAGGCCCGCGCCCGTTTCGCTCTTATGCCAAAATGGCTCGAAGATCATTTCGCGATCGCTTTCCGCGACGCCCTCTCCGTGGTCGATCACCGCGATCTCCGGACCCTCCTCGACGCGAACGAGAATGGTTCCTCCTTCCGGCTCGGCCCGCATCGCGTTGTCGATGAGATTCGTGATGATGCATTCGAGCGCATAGGCGTTTCCGCGCAGGCTCGGGACCGTACCGACGACCTCCACCTCGACATGTCGCCCACATCGGATCACGACGGGCATATGAGCGGCCACGACATTGCGAACGGCTTCTACGAGATCGATCTTTTCATGGAACGGGGCTTGGTTTTCGTTCAATCTCGCGGCGATGAGCATCTGCTCGACGATGGCCTGCAGCTGACATGTGTCTCGCTCGAGATCGCTCTTGAAGGTCGGCTCGTCCGGACTTTGCAGCCGCGCTCGCAAGATGGCTATCGGCGTTCGCAATTCATGAGCGGCGTTCGCGGTGTAGCGCCGCATTCGCGCAGCGCTCGCATCGAGACGGGCCAATGCGCGGTTGATCGCGTCGATGAGCGGCCTGATCTCGACCGGGACGCCGGCGGTTCTTATGCCGGCGCCGAGCGAGTCGATATCGATGCGTTCCGCTTCGAGGACCGCGCGATGTATCGGCGCGAGGCCGCTGTGAACGACGATCCAGCCGACGATCGCCGAGGAGAGGAAGGAGGTCACGAAGAAAATGGCGGTCCAGGTGATATCCTCCACGAAAAGCACATAGAGGTCATGCGCCCACTCGAACTTCGCGTCGCTGACGGCGATATACATTTGTCCGAGCGGCGTTCGCCTGATGTCGAAGCGACCGCGTGTTTCGACGCCGGCCGGCGAGTCGATCGCGAAATGCGTGATATGCGATCTGAGCGCCCGTTCGCCTCCGAACTCGGTGATGAGGGCTGCGGCGAGCTTTTCGCTCGAGCCCGGCAATGCGCCGCCGGCCCATGTCTGGAACACGGCGAACTGCAAGTCGGGCTCACGCTCTATGCGCTCGCGAAGCGCGGGGGTCGGCTCGATGGCGAACCAGCCGTCCGGCGTTCGCACGAGCGAGTCGATCACCTGGCGACTGGCGCTCGTATAGCCGAGATCCGCCACCGCGACTCGAGGATAGCCTTCGACGCCCGAGACATGCAGCCAGAGATGCGTGACCCAGGCGAAGGGGCCGACGAAGAGCGGCGCCAGCAACATGAATGCGACCAGGCGAAGTCGTAACGACGGAGAGCGAGCCAACGCTATTTCGCCGCGAGCAGATAGCCTACGCCGCGCGCCGTATGAATGCCGACGCCGGCGTCGAGCTGCTCGAGCCGGGCGCGCAGGCGAGCCACCAGCAGTGTCAGCGCATGGGGCTGAATATCATCGTCGACGCCCCAGATGCTCGCTATCAGCGCCTCATGGCGCACGACGACTCCCGCGCGCTGCACCAGCGCCTCCAGCAGAGCCAGCTCGCGTTTATGGAGCAGAACAGGCCGATCACGCACCGCCGCGGTGCGCGATCCACAATCGAAGCTGAGCGCCCCGACCGTCACCATGGGCTGGGGCTCGCTGGCGGAGCGACGCAGGCAAGCGCGGATGCGCGCCATCATCTCCTCGAGGTCGAACGGCTTGACGAGATAATCGTCGGCGCCCGAATCCAGTCCCTCGATCTTGTCGCCCACCGCGTCCATGGCGGTGAGCAGCAGGACGCGGGTGTCGTTGCGTCGGCGCTTTATCTCCTTGATGATCGACATGCCGTCGCCATCCGGCAGCTTGCGATCGAGGAGGGTCGCGGAATAGTCGCGATCCGAAAGCGCCTTCAAGGCGTCACGAATTGTTCCGACGTGATCCACGGTGTAGCCCGATCTCGCCAGATGTCGCGTCACCAGATGCGCGAAGCTGTTCCGATCCTCGACCAACAGAATATGCATGGGAGCCGCTTCCGCATGTTCACTGCAACCAGCTCCGAGCTGTGAATGTGGCCTCCGACGCTCGAGCCGGAGCAATTATTGTCTTCCTCCTGATGGAAGGCAAGGGATTGTCATCCCGGTCGCCGCAGGGTGAGCTCGCCCCGAACGGTCGGTTTCGGTTGGCGAAGGGCGACGAAGCCGGCTCCAGAGTCCTTTCGGAAGATTCCGTTCGATCGGAAAGCGCTCTATCCCAGCAGCCCGGCCTTTTTCGGCGTGAGCGGATTGTCGGCGAGCGCCGCCGCGTCGGGGGCGCCGAGCGCCGGAACGCCGGCCACGGCGTGATAGAGGCCCGAAACGAAGCTCTCGTCGAGATCCTTGACGATGAAGACGAGACGCGTGCGGCGGTCGCCGTCCGGCCAGGACGCGAGGCGATGCGGCGGATGGAACATGTGCTGCACGCCATGGATGACGACGGGCCGCTCGGGATCGTCGGTGAGGCCGACGACGCCCTTGACGCGCAGGAGGTTGGGCCCATGCGCCTGCCGCAAGATCTCGACGAACATATCGAAAGCCTGCGGCGACAAGGGCGTCTCGCTCGCGACGCAGAAGGCGCGAATGTGATCGTCGTGGCGATTTGCATCGCCATGGGCCGCGTGATCGTGATGATGATGGCCGTGATCGTGATGGTGATGATGGTCGTGCGCATGGGCGGCCGCGACCGCCTCGTCGTTGAGCCAGCGCGCGACCTGCGGAATCTTGCCTGAGGGATCATAGAGCCCGCAGTCGAGCAAAGCGGCGACGGTCGCCTCCCCGCGCGCGGCGACGAGCCGGCGCGCGGCCGGATTGAGCCGCGCCAGACGCTCGTCGAGCGCGGCGAGGCGCGCCGCGCCCTCGGGCGTGTCGGTCTTGGCGATGACGAGACGGTCGGCGACCGCGGCCTGCTTCACCGCCTCCTCATGCGCGTCCAGCGTCGCCTCGCCATTGACCGCATCGATGAGCGTCACCACCCCGTCCAGCCGATAGCGCAGCAAGAGATAAGGATGGGACATGATGGTGTGGAGGATGGGCGCCGGATCGGCGAGGCCAGTCGTCTCCAGCACCACGCGGCGGAACGGGCGGATGCGGCCATTGTCGAGCCGGCGCAGCGCATCCTCGAGCGCGGCGACGAGATCGCCGCGGATCGTGCAGCACACGCAGCCCGAGCTCATCATCATCATGTCGCCGTCGACATTCTCGACGAGCAGATGATCGACGCCGATCTCGCCGAACTCGTTGATGAGCACCAGCGTGTCGGCGAGCTCCGGCGCGGCGAGCAGGCGGTTGAGCAGCGTCGTCTTGCCGGCGCCGAGGAAGCCGGTGAGAATAGTGAGCGGAATCGGCGGCGGCGGCCGGCGGCGGTCTGCGGAATCGGTCATCTATCGATTTTCTTCGGCTCATTGTCGCCGATCGAGCGCTTCTCGCCCTTGGCGGTTTTGGCGGGCCCATGCGGCTTCGCAGCGGAGGTTTTGGCGGCGTGCGACTCTGCGGCGTGCGACTTGGCCGTCGGGGCCTTGGCGTGGGCGACGGCCTTGTGTGCGACGGGGCGGCGCAGCGACAGCGCATCCGGCGCCGGCCGGCCGATCGGCGAGGCGCGCAGCGCCGGCTTCTCGGGCGCGAAGGCGGTGATGGTGGTGGGCGAGCCGACCGGCGAGCCCGGATCGCGCGGGCCCGCTACAGGGCCGTCATAGCCTGGCTCGCGGCCGAGACGCACCGGCGTCGGCTCGACATGGGCCCGCGGCAATTGCGCGATGGCCTTCACATCGACAGCCTCGGTCTCGCCGTTCTCATGCGGAATGGCGATGGTCATCTCCTCGACCTCGGCCATATATTCGGCGCTGGCCTTGCCACGATGATGACAGACGCTGTCGCGCATGTCCGGCGCCGGCGCGACGCCGGAGCTCGGCAGCGCCGCGAGAGCGCCGGCGGGCGAGCCGCTGGTGAAGGCCTTGTCCAAGAGCGAGGCGGCCTTGGCGGTGCGCGCCGCCCCGGAGGGCGCGCCGAGCACGACGGCGATCAGCTTCTGCCCGCCATGCGTGGCGCTGGCGACGAGATTATAGCCGGCGGGGCAGGTGAAGCCGGTCTTCATGCCGTCGGCGCCCGGATAGCGGCCGAGCAGCCCGTTATGGGTCGGATGAATCTGGCTGCCGAACTTCATCGCCCCGATATTGTAGAAGCCTGCCGACTCCGGAAACTCGACCAGCAGCGCGCGGCCGAGCAGAGCGAGATCGCGCGCCGAGGTGACCTGCCGATCGTCCGGCAGGCCATTGGGATTGACCCAATAGGATTCGCGCATGCCGAGCCGCGCCGAGGCGCGGTTCATCTCGTCGGCGAAGGCCTCGACCGAGCCGGAAACCCCTTCCGCTATGGTGACGGCGACGTCATTGGCCGATTTCACCATCAGCATGACCAGCGCATTGCGCAAAGTCACCTCCGAGCCCGGCGGAAAGCCCATCTTGGAGGGCGCCATCGACGTCGCGCGCGGCGAGACGACGAGCGGCGTGTCATAAGAGAGACGCCCCGACCGCACGGCGTCGAGCGCGACATAGACGGTCATCAGCTTGGTGAGCGAGGCGGGATACCAGGACTGCGTCGGCTGCTCCTGCTCGAGGATCTGCCCGGAGGCGACGTCGATCACCACCGACGGCGCCGCCTGCGCCGCAGCGGCGGCGCCGCTGGCGAAAAGGGCGTAGACGAAACGGCGGATCTGTCTCGTGCGCATCATGTTCCTCTGCCCGGCCGAGGGTGGGCGCCCGGCCGGCCGCGGTGCGGATCGGACCATAATCCCGATCACCGAATGGTCCAAATAGGGACGAAATGTGGCGCGACTCGTGGCGCGGAAGCTGGAGAGGGGGGCGATTTGCGAGTTATCGACAAGGGTTAGTACGCCCGAGCGCGCAAATTGTCGCGATCGGGCGGGCGCGAGCGCTCTGCGGAAAGCGTTCTAGCGTTCTTTTGTTTGAGCGAATTCTCATCGATCGAACGATTCTAATGGAAACGAAAGCTCTGCTCGAAGGAGCGGCACTGTCTCTCGACGGATTCGGGCGGCGGCGGCAGCTTCAGCGCGGTGATGACGCCGGCGGCGACCAGCGCCTGAGCGTTGTTCTCGAATTTGGAGAAGTCGACCTTGGTGATGCGCCCGGCGTAATCGACGACGAAGCGCATGATGACGGTCCCGGGCCCGAGGGCCAGACGCGGGGTGCGCTCGCGCAGCTGACGAATGACGATCTGCCGCCATTGTTTCTCCTCCGGATCGACGCCGCATTGCACGGGCTTCTCCGGCCCGCCGAAGCCGAACAGGGATTGCGCGAGAACGGTGTGGGGGAGGGCGATCAGGACCGCTGAAAAAATTGCCGCTTTCATGATGTGTGGCTCGAATGGCTGGTTGCGAAGAGGACGGGCGCGATGCGGCGATGCTAGCCGAAGCGGGCGCGGCGTGTCGAGAGCTCGGCGGTGAGGAGGAGTGGCCCGCGAGGCGAGCGGCGCGCCGCATGAGATCGTCAATGCGGCGAACGCCCGCGTGTGGTTCTGGGACCACGACCCGTTCGGCAATGGCACGCCGACGGCGGCCGCGGGTTTCTCGCACGACCTGCGCTTCCCGGGCCAGATCTACGATTCCGAGACGCGCCTGCACAATAACGGGTTCCGCGACTATTCCCCGACCCACGGCCGCTATGTCGAGAGCGACCCCATCGGGCTGGCGGGCGGGATCAACACATATGCGTATGCCGGCAACAATCCAGTCAATGCGATCGATCCGTTGGGGTTGGACCCAGAGAGCAAGGACGATGCGGAAGCGTTGCCGAAGATAGATATAGCCGGGCAGCCGCCGACGCCGAAGCCCAAAGTCTCTGGAACGGCCTCACCGCCATGGCTGCAGTGCTTTGCTGCTTGTGTCAGCGACCACTATGATCTCGGAGGTATCGCCACACGCGCTGGTCTCCTCGCAGGCTCAGCGCCCATCCCGAAGTCGATGCTCGGTTTGCCGGTTGTGGGAAAAGCCAGTCCCAATACCAACCCGATCAGCTATCTTGGATTCTTATTGGGCGAATCCGAGCCTCGACTTCCCTATCGTGTCCTCGGCACCACCCGCGTGTTCGGTATCATGGGTCGAGCCGTGCCGTTTGTTGGGGTGGGATTCGCCGCTTATGACGTTATCTCAATCGGTATTTGTACCGCTGGATGTGGCGGCTTTGCGGGCGAAGGGAGGTAAACATGAAACAAAACCTTGAGGACGAAGTTTTCGCCGTCCTGAGAACGCTGACGCCGCGCGGTACAACCATTGAGCGATCGCACCGGATTCTTGACGATCTCAAGCTACTCTCTGACGATGCGACCGCAATGGCGTTGGACCTCGAACGGAAGCTCAAAGTCCGGGTGCCGAGTGCGGAATGGGCAACGGTCGTCACCGTGGGCGACGTCGTCGATCTTCTGCAACGACATTTGAGAGAGTAGCCGGTTCCCTCGTCCCCGTGTGCTGCTCCCGGATTCGATTACAGTGACAGGATACGAATTACATAACTCTCGGTGCATGCGGGCGCGCATTGCTCGCATCACTGTTTCAGTACTGCCGCATCATGTCACCCAACGTGGCAACCGGCGGAAGCCGCCGTTCGTCGAGCGCGGGGACAGAGCCGGGAATTACGGGGAATTACGGTGGAATTACGGTGACAGGATACGAATTGCGCAGTTTTCCAGCAATTCTAAATGAATTACGGTGACATGATATGAATTGCTAAATTATTCGGGGAGCGCGACAAGAGTCCGTGGCTCGTCTTTCCTGCATCGCCATTCCGGGTCTGCCGCATCACGTGACGCAGCGCGGCGCCCGGCGGCAGGCGTTGCTCACGCAGGCGGGCGACTATGCGCTCTACCGCCCGACCTCATGGCCGAGTGCTGCGAGGCGAATGCGGCATCCTGCTGGGCTTATCGCCTCATGCCCAACCACATTCATCTCGTCCTCGCGCCGCAAACTCCGGAAGGGCTCTCGCGCGCCGTCGGCGAGGCGCATCGGCGCTGGACGAGACGCATCTTCTCGCGGCGCTGCGGCTGCGCTCCCTCGCCTTCCTGTGCGCGCTCGGCTGGCTTTCGCTCCCGAGCGCTGGCCGCATGCGAGCGTGGCGGCGCATCTTGCCGGCCGCCCGGCCGGACCTGCGGCCGGCGCCTCGTAGGCGTCGTGGCGGCCGACTATTTTCGGGCCTTTCGCGCCGCATAGCGGGCGTCTCTGGCGGCCTTGCGTTCGGCCGCCGCAGCAAGGTCGCGCTCGGCCTGCTCGGCGGCTCGCGCGTCGCGTTCGGCCTGTTCGGCTTTCAGAGCCGCTTCCTGCGCGGCCAATTCTTCCGCCGCGCGGGCTTCCGCGGCCAGCCGGGCGGCGTCGCGTTCGGCGGCTCGCACGTCACGCGCGGCGTTGATCGCCTGCCGGGCCATCAGCCGTTCGGCCGCGCCTTCGTTGATCTTGGCGGTCAAGGCCCGGACTCTTTCCAGCTCTGCTTTCTTTGCCGTTTCTGCGGCGGTTCGCCGCTCGTTGAAGTTGGCGTTCTTGAAAAATGTCATTCCTTGCTCGCCTCGCTGACTTGGATTGGTTTCACTGCGTTCGAGACATTTAGTGCATCTCGCTCGCTGGACAAAGCGCCGCCACAGGGTCTCGCGCCGTTCCCGGCGGCGGACCGCCCGGGCCTTCGTCACCGAATGCGAGAACGCCATCGCCGCTTCGACCAGCGACGGAACTCCTCGAGATAGAGATAGACGACCGGCGTGGTGTAGAGCGTGAGCAGCTGGCTGAAGATCAATCCTCCGACGATGGCGACGCCCAAGGGGCGGCGAAGCTCGCCGCCGTCGCCGAAGGTCAGCGCCAAGGGTATGGCGCCGAAGATCGCCGCCATTGTCGTCATCATGATGGGGCGAAACCGCATCATGCCGGCGCGAAAGATCGCTTCGCGCGGCGCGAGCCGCTGCGCGCGCTGCGCCTCCAACGCGAAGTCGATCATCATGATCGCGTTCTTCTTCACGATGCCGATGAGCAGGATCACGCCGATGAGCGCGACGACGCTGAAATCCATGCCGAACAGCATCAGCGCCAGCACCGCGCCGACGCCCGCCGAGGGGAGAGTCGACAGAATCGTGACCGGGTGAACGAGGCTCTCGTAGAGAATTCCCAGCACGATATAGACGATCACGAAGGCTCCCGCGACCAGCCAGCCCTCCTTGGCGAGCGAATCTTCGAAGGCGCGCGCCGTGCCTGCGAGGGCGCCGTGAATCGTCCCGGGCATATGGAGCTCGGCCGTGATCCGGCGAATTTCGTCGCTCGCCTCGCCGAGCGTCGCGCCCGGACGGAGATTGAACGAGATGGTGACGGCGGCGAAGAGCCCTTGATGATTGACAACGGTCGACGCCCCGCCCGAACCGAAATGGCCGAAGGCGGCGAGCGCCGCCATCGTCTCGCGCCGCGTGGCCACCGCCGCGCCGGCCGAAGCCGGTCCTCGGGACGTCGTGGCCAGAGCGTTGGTCGCCATATTGCGCGCCGATTCGCTCGCGGCCCGTTCCGCATCGCGCATCGAATGTCCCGATGACAGTTTCGACACCGTGCCGGGAGCGGCGTTGCTGACCGCCGTGCCGCTCGGCGCGCCGCCCGACGCGGCGACATAGAGATCGTTCAATATGTCGGGGTCTTGCCAATAGCGCGGCGCGACCTCCATCACGACATGCGATTGAGTGATCGGCCCATAGATCACCGACGCCTGACGTTGGCCGAAAGCGTCATAGAGCACGTCGTCGACCTGCTTCATCGTCACGCCGAGCTGCGACGCCCGGTCGCGGTCGATCACGACGCGCGTCTCCTGGCCTTTGCGCTGCGCGTCGGAATTGACGTCGGTCAGCGCCGTGCTCTGGCGCAGCGCCGCGACGAGACGCGGCGCGAAACGATGAAGCTCGTCGGTATTCTCTCCATAGAGCGTGAACTGATATTGCGCATTGCTCGCTCGGCCGCCGACCCGGAACTCCTGAACGGACTGCAAGAACAATTGCGCTCCGGCCACCTTCGCGAGCTTGCCGCGCAAGCGTCCGATGACCTCGTCCGCGCTCGCGTCGCGCCGATCCCGCGGCTTCAGATCGACGAACACCTGGCCGGTGTTCGGCCGGCCGCTGCCGGAGCCCACGCCTCCGGCGACGCCGGCGACCGCGGGATCACTCTGAATGATCGCCTCGAATTGCGCGAGCTTGCGTCGCATCGATTCGAAGGAGGCGCTTTCGTCCGCCACGATCATGCCGGCCAGACGGCCGGTGTCCTGCTGCGGAAAGAACCCTTTCGGAATGATCGAGAACAGCCAATAGTTCGCGCCGATCGTCGCGAGCAGGATCGCGAGGACGAGCCGGCCGTGACGCAAGGCCCAGTCGAGCGTCCGACCATATCCGCGCAGAAGCGGGGCCACGACATCGAACCGCGGCGCCGAATGAGCAGAGCGCCTTTTCGACAAGACCGCGCACAACATGGGCGTCGTCGTGAGCGACAGAACCAGCGAGACCAGCACGGCCAGCGACAGAGTGACGGCGAATTCGCGGAACAAGCGTCCGAGCAGTCCGCCCATCAGCAGAATCGGCGTGAACACCGCGATCAGCGAGACGCTGATCGCGGTCACCGTGAAGGCGACCTCGCGCGCGCCGCGCACGGCCGCTTCGACGCATCCCATGCCGGCTTCGATGTGACGCTGAATGTTTTCCTGAACGACGATCGCGTCGTCGACCACGAAGCCGGCGGCGACGATCAGCGCCATCAGCGAGAAATTGTTCAAGCTCATGCCTGCGAGCCAGATGGCGCCGAAGGTCCCGATGATCGACGCGGTTATCGCGACTGTCGGAATGAGCGTCGCGCGAAGGTCGCGCAGAAAGGCGAAGACGATCAGCGTCACCAGCAGAACGGCGACGACGAGCGCCGTCTCGGTTTCGCGCAAGGACGCCCGAATGGTGTTGCTGCGATCGGATTTGAGCGCCAGATCGATCGTGCTCGGCAAGGCGGCCTCGAGCAGCGGCATCTCGTTCTTGATGCGATCGACCGTCTCGATGACGTTCGATCCCGGCTGGCGAAACACATAGACGGCGACCGACCGCTCGCCGTTCATGAGCGCTTCATTGCGCACATCCTCCACCGAATCGACGACCTCTGCGATCTCCTCGAGACGTAGAGGCGCGCCGTTGCGATAGGCCACGACCAGCGATCGATAATCGCTCGCCCGTGTCGCGCGATCATTGGCGTAGATCTGGAAACGTCGCTCGCTGTCGACGATCTCGCCCTTTGGACTATTGGCGTTGGCCGACGCCAGAGCGGCGCGAATATCCTCGAGGCCGACGCCATATTGCGCGAGCGCTTTCGGATCGAGCTCGACGCGCACGGCGGGCGCACTCGATCCGCCGACGAGGACCTGGCCGACGCCCTCGAGCCGAGACAATCTCTGCTGCAGAATATCGCTCGCGAGCTCGTACAAGCGGCTCGGCGCGAGCGTCTTCGAGGCCAAGGTGAGAATGACGAGCGGCGCGTCGGCGGGATTGGTCTTGCGATAGGACGGCCGCATATGGAGCGTCGCAGGCAGATCGGCGCGGGCCGCATCGATCGCCGCCTGAACGTCGCGCGCGGCGCCGTCGATGTCGCGATCTATGTCGAATTGCAGAACGATGCGCGTCTGTCCGAGGCTGCTCGCGGAGGTCATCTCCGTCACATGCGCGATCTGGCCGAGCCGCCGCTCGAGCGGCGCGGCGATGCTGGTCGCCATGATCTCCGGCCCGGCGCCGGGGAGCTGCGCCGACACCACGATCGTCGGAAAATCGACTTGCGGAAGCGGCGCGACGGGCAGATCGAGAAAGGCGAGCGCGCCGGCCAGCACGATCCCGATCGTGATGAGAATCGTGCCGATCGGACGCATGACGAAGATGGCCGAAAAGCTCATCCCGAAATCTCGTCGACGGCGATCGCTGCGCGCGAGCGTCTGGCCGAGAGCCGCGCCTCGAGACGATCCAGATAGAGATAGATCACCGGCGTGGTGAAGAGCGTCATCGCCTGGCTGAGGAGCAGCCCGCCGATGATCGCGACGCCGAGCGGGCGACGCAATTCGAAGCCGACGCCGGTATCGATCATCAATGGCAGAGCGCCGAGGATCGCCGCCATCGTCGTCATCAGAATGGGCCGAAACCTCGAGAGGCAGGCGTCGAAGATCGCCTCGCGAGCGGAAAGGCCGCGCGAGCGCCGCGCGTCGATGGCGAAATCGACGACCATGATCGCATTCTTCTTCACGATGCCGATCAACAGGACGAGCCCGATGATCGCGATGAGATCGAGCTCGCCGCCGGTCGCCGCCAAGGCGAGCAACGCCCCGAGGCCCGCGGAGGGGAGAGTGGAGAGAATCGTGATCGGGTGAATGAAGCTCTCATAGAGGACGCCGAGAACGATATAGATCGTGACGACCGCCGCGAGAATGAGAAGGATCTCCTTCGTCGCCGAGGCGCGGAAGGCGCCGGCCGCGCCTTGGAAATTGGTGACGAAGCTCCTGGGCAGGCCGATGTCCTGCTCGGCCCGCTCGATCGCCGCGATCGCGGCGCCGAGCGACGATCCCCGAGCGATGTCGAAGGAGATCGTCGCCGCCGGCAGCTGACCGAGATGATGAATCGCCAGAGGACTGCGACGCTCCTCGATGCGCACGAGCGCAGAGAGCGGCGTTTGTCCGTTGGACGTCGACACCGAGGACGGCAGATAGAGCGAGGAGAGGACCTCCAGCGTTCGCGGCAGGGCGGGATCGATTTCGAGAATGACGCGATATTGCACAGCTTGCGTGTAGATCGTCGTGATGATGCGCTGACCGAAAGCGTCATAGAGCATGTTGTCGATGGTCGCGGGCGTGACGCCATAGCGTGACGCGGTCGCACGATCGATGACGAGATCGACCGCGAGCCCTTGCTGTTGCGCATCGCTCGCGACGCCGGTCAATTCAGGCGCCTGCTCGAGACGCTGCAAGAGGCGCGGCGTCCAGATCGCGAGCTCGTCGGGATTGGCGCTCTGCAGAATGAAATGATATGGCGCGCGACCGCTCGTGGCGGCGTCGATGGTCAGCTCCTGCACCGGCTGCATGTCGAGCGAGACGCCCGGGATATGCGCGACCTCCGCCTGCAGTCGTCGGATCACCTCGCCGGCGCCGACGCCTCGTTGATCGGGCGGCGCGAGATCGATCAGAAATCGGCCCGTGTCGGGTGTCGCATTGGCGCCGTCGACGCCGATGAAGGAGCTCACGCTGGCGACCGCCGGATCGCGCAGGATCGCGTCGGCGAGGCGAGTCTGCAGCAGCGCCATCGCCTTGTGAGACACGGTCGGCGAGGCGACCGAGACCGCCGCGATCAGACCCGTGTCCTGCACCGGGAAAAATCCCTTAGGGATCGCTGCGGCGGCCGCGATCGTGGCGGCGAGCGTCAGCAGCGTCGTCGACAAGGCGAGCGGCTGACGCCGCAGCACGACCTCCAATGCGCGCGAATAGGTCGCGAGGATCGCCGCGAAGACGCGCTCGGCTTCGAGGTCGAGCCGATGGCGAAGCCCGGCCGGACGGTGGCGAAGCAGGCGGGCGCAGAGCATCGGCACGAGCGTGAGCGAAACGAGCGCCGATATGCTGATGGTGACGGCGAGGGTGACGGCGAATTCATGGAAGAGGCGGCCGACCACGCCATCCATGAACAACAGCGGGATCAGCGCGGCGATCAAGGAGAGGGTGAGCGAGACGATGGTGAAGCCGATCTCGCGCGAGCCTCGCAGCGCCGCGCGCAAAGGGCGCTCGCCGGCTTCGACATGGCGGGTGATGTTCTCGATCACCACGATCGCGTCGTCGACGACGAAGCCGGTCGAGATCGTGAGCGCCATCAGCGACAGATTGTCGAGGCTGAAGCCGAGGAGATACATGGCGGCGAAGGCGCCGACGATCGACAAGGGCACGGAGAGGCCGGGAATGATCGTCGCCGGCAGATTGCGCAGAAACAGGAAGATCACCAGAATGACGAGCGCGACCGCGAGAGCGAGCTCGAGCTCGACCTCCGCGAGCGAGGCGCGAATGGTCGTCGTGCGGTCGCTGAGAATTCGAACGTCGATCGCGCTCGGCAGCGCCGCCTCGAGCGTCGGCAGCAGGCTCCTGATCGCTTCGACGACCGCGATGACATTCGCTCCCGGCTGGCGCTGAATGTTGAGAATGATGGCGGGCGTCCGGTCGGCCCAGGCGGCGAGCTTGTCGTTTTCCGGCCCGAGGACCACATGCGCCACATCGAGGAGCCGCACCGGACGGCCATCGCGATAGGCGATGACGAGATTGCGGAAATCCTCGAGATCGGTGAGCTGATCATTGGCGTTGATCGTCGAGGCGCGCATCGGTCCGTCGAAGCTGCCTTTGGGACCATTGACATTGGCGTTGGCGATCGTCGTGCGAAGATCGTCGATATGGAGCCGATAGCCGGCGAGCGTGCGGGGATCGAATTGGATGCGCACAGCGGGCCGCTGCGAGCCGCTGACGCCGACGAGACCGACGCCCGCGACCTGCGAGATTTTTTGCGCGAGCCGCGTCTCGGCCAGATTCGCGAGCTCGGTGAGCGGGCGTGTCTGCGAGGTGATTGCGAGCGTCATGATCGGCGCGTCGCCGGGATTGAACTTGGCGTAGATCGGCGGCGTCGGCAGTCCGGACGGCAGCAGATTGCTGGCCGCGTCGATCGCCGCCTGCACCTCCTGCTCGGCGATGTCGAGACTGAGCTTCTCGCTGAACTGCAGAGTGATCACCGAGGCTCCGGCGGAGCTCGTCGACGTCATCTGGCCGAGCCCGGGCATCTGGCCCAATTGCCGCTCGAGCGGCGCCGTCACCGCCGAGGTCATCACTTCCGGACTGGCGCCCGGGAAAAAGGTCTGAACCTGAATGGTCGGATAGTCCACATTCGGCAGCGCCGACAGCGGCAGCAGGCCATAGGCGACGACGCCGGCGAGCGTCAGAGCGACCATCAGCAGCGAGGTGGCGATCGGCCGATATATGAATATTCGCGATGGATTCATCGAAACGACTCGGGGGTGGGCAATGACGGCGCCGTAATCTACGACGCCGGGCTCTTCGTCGTTCGCTTCTCATGGCCCGCCGGAGCGGGCTCGGGAACCGAGACGACGGCGCCGTCGCGCAAATTATCCGCGCCTTCGGTGACGACGCGCTCTTTCGCCTTCAGCCCCTCTTCGACGACGATGCGGCCGTCGCCCGAGGGACCGAGCGTCACGCGCCGCACGCCGACCTTGTCGCCCGGCCCGATCACGAAGACGAAAGGATTCTGCGCTTCGCCTTGAACGGCGGCGCGAGGAATGGTGACGGCGTCGCGCAGCGTCTCCACGACGAGATCGACATTGACGAACTGATTGGGATAGAGCTTCTCGTCGTCATTGGCGAAGCGCGCGCGCAATTTCACGGTGCCGGTGGACGAGTCGATCTGATTGTCGAGGGCGAACAGCTCCCCTTTGGCGAGGGCGACGACATGACCATGATCGAAGGCGGCGACGCCGAGCTTCGCTCCGGCGCGGAAGCGCTGCAACACCGGCTGCAGACGGTTTTCGGGAATAGTGAAGACGACGGTGATCGGATTCAATTGCGTCACGACGACGACGCCGTTCTGGTCGTTGGGACCGACGAAATTTCCCGGATCGACCTGCCGCAAGCCCGCACGGCCGTCGATCAGCGACATGATCCGGCAATAGGCGACATTGAGCCGCGCGGCGTCGACGGTCGCCTCGTCGATCGCCACAATGCCCTTATATTGCGAGACGAGGGATTCCTGCGTGTCGATCTGCTGGGTGGAGACCGCATATTTCACCTTGCTGCTCACCGAGCGATATCTCTGCAAATCCCGCTCGGCGTTGCGCAGAATGGCGAGATCGCGCTGCAGCTGCGCCTCGTTCTGCGCGAGCGCGTGCCGATAGGGGCGTGCATCGACCTGCGCCAGCAGATCGCCGGCCTTCACCATTTGCCCTTCGACGAAATTCACCTCCAGCAGCTGCCCCGATATTTGCGACTTGACGATCGAGGTGGCGAGCGGAACGACCGTCCCGATGCCGGTCAGAACGACGGGAAAATCTTCGACGCGCGCCTCCTCGGCGGCGACCGGCGTCGCAGGTCTGCGCGCGCCCGGTTGAGCGGTTTGTGTCGCCTGGGGAAAGAGCCCCGGGAAAAAGCGCCATAGCGCTGCGCCGATCAGCAAGGCCGCCAATGCGAGCGCAGGGGCCGTTCGGCGGCCATTCGCCAGGCGGCTTCCATTCCCGCCCGGCCGAATGCGCCCGACGGCGGTCAAATAATAATCGACTCGACGCATCTTCGATGTTCCGCATTACGAGGCGGCAAGCTACGCATTCTATCGGCGTTCGGCTTTTAGATCGAGCCCATTATCGTCATCGCGCAATCGTTCGCCGAGTTTTCTGCGGGCGCGGCGGATCGGCTCTGCGCTTCGCGACGCGCGGCGACAATGAGGCGCGCGGTCGTTCCGACCTGACAGGCGCGTCGGCTCTTCGGAACGCGGTTCGAGAGCTTCGCGCGCCATCGCGCCTGCATTGAACGGGCGTCAGGTCCGGGGTTTCCGAGAGGCGATCTCATGCATTTCGCAATGACCACATGCCTCGACTCCTCCGCCGAAATGGATGTCCGGGAGAGCGACGCTTCTGTCTCGACGCGTGAGCGGCCCCTCTCCCGGCGTTCGTTCAGAACTCCACCCGCAGCGAGCCGAGGAAGGTGCGGGGAGTTCCTGTCTGGATAGTGGTTCTGGAGTCCGACGTCGGATAATAAGCGACGTCGGTCAGGTTCTTGACGTTCAGCTGCGCCGTCACATTGTAGCCTTCGATCTTCGTCGTATAGGCGATCATGCCGTCGAGCAGCGTGTATCCTGGCAGCACGAAGGAGTTCGCATTATCGCCCAGCGAACTTTCGACGACCGATATTCCACCTCCCAGGCTGAACCCCGCGAACGCGCCGTCCGCATCATATTTGACCCAGAGATTCCCGTAATTCCGGGGGCTTGCCGGCAGCTTGTAGCCCGCGACGAGACGCTGCTTCGTGAGCTGGCTCGCGGGGTCGACGCTCTCTCCGACAAGGGTCCGCACATCGTCATGCGTGTAGTTCGCGATGACGCTCCAATTGTCGTCGATGCGGCCATTCAGATCGAACTCGATTCCCTGACTGCGCGCCTTGCCGATCAGCATCGTGTTGGCCGAATTATTTGGGTCGCGCGCCGCCACATTGGATTTCACGAGGTCGAAATAGACCAGGCTCATGGTGAGCCGTTTGTCGAGCAGTTCCGCCTTGACGCCCCCTTCCCACTGCTCCGCACGCTGCGGCGCGATTGGACGTCCTTGTACGTCGGTGCTGTTCAGTCCGAAGGATCGGCTGAAATTGCCGTATACGGTCACCCAGGGCAGCGGCTGATAGGCCACTCCGACCCTGGGGCTGAACGCCTTGTTGTAGTATGTGGTGTAACTGGCTTGCGCCGCGTAGGCGGAGGTGCGCGATGTGTTGGCGCTCGTCTCTGCCCAATCGTAGCGGCCTCCGAGCAGCACATGAACCGAATCGTCGAGGAAAGAGATCATGTCCTGACCATAGACGCCGGTCCATTTTTGCCCAATCTGATTGAAGCTCGGGTTCTGGTAGCGATTCATCTGGGTCCAATAGATCGGCGCATAGATGTTGGTCGACGGCAGGATATTGAAGTACGAGGTGTACAAGGGCGTGAAGGTGTTGAAATAATCGAAGCCGACGAGTGTCGAGTGCTGTAGCGGACCGGTGACGAACTTCCCCTTGAGATCGAGATTCGTCGTGAAATTCTTATCCGTATAGCCGGGAAAAAAATTCGCAGAGCGCGTCAAGACGCCGGTCACAGGGTTGAATACGCCGCCGAAGGTATCGGCGAGCCCATTGCCGGCGTTCGTGTAGGCGAGGCGATTCGTGAGGCTCCAATCCTTCGAGAAATCATAAGTCCAATCGTAGGCGATGCGCTTCTTGTCTAATCTGTCAGGCGCGTTGGTGTTGAGAAACGGCTCTTGAAGATAGCGGCTCGCCGGAATATTGGCAGGCGCTCCGCCAACCGCGGGATAGAGCGCATAGTCGTCGACGAAGTCGCGTCGCTGATATTCGAAATCGATGTTCATCCGGAACTGCTCGATCGGATGCAGAGTGATCGTCGGCGCGAGGAAAACGTTTCGGTCGGTGACGAAATTGCGATAGGAGTCGGTGTAGTAAAATTCGCCATTGAAGCGGTAGAGCACGGTTTTGTCGGCGGTGAGGGGCCCGGTCGCGTCGAGCGTCGTCCGCGTCAAGCCATAGGATCCGACCTGTTGCTGCAAGGAATAATAGGGGGTGTCGAGCGGACGTTTGACGACCAGATCGACGAGGCCACCCGGCTCGACGCGTCCGTAGAGCATTGCGGAGGGCCCTTTCATCACGTCGATCGATTGCAGATTCGTCGTGTCGAGAGCGCGCATTCTGTACTCGATCAGTCCGTTCTTATAGGTGCTCGCGGTGTTGCTGAACCCGCGGATCTTCAGCATGGTGTCGAACCAGGACGGGGTGAGTTGAATGCCGCTGACATTCGTTATCAACGCGTCTTTGACGGAGATCTCCTGTCGATCGTCCATGGTCTGGCGCGTGACGACTTGCACCGAGAGCGGCGTCTTCAGGAGCGGAGTATCCATCTTCAACGTCGCAGAAGCCGAGCCGGCGTTGTAGCCCGTATGTCTGTCGCCCGGCCCCCGAGGGCCGGTCTGCGCCCCCTGCTGGTTTTTCGTCTCCGCGCCGACGTCGATCGTCGGCAGCGCGGTCGCGCCGGAGGCGGCGTCGTTCATCGTTCCGCGATCATTCTGCGCGAGCAGGATCGACACCGTGTCGCCCCTGGCCGAGATGCTCCAGGACAGCCCCGTGCCCCGCAGCAGCCGGTCGAGCCCGTCGTGAACCGAAAAATCGCCCTCGAGGCCGATCGTCCGCAGCCGGCTCGTCACTGCGGAATCATAGAGAATCTGAAGGCCGTTCAGCTCAGCGAAAGAATTGAGCGCGCTCGGGAGAGGGCCGGAGGGAATGCGATAATTCTGCACGAGGCCGGCGCGCTCCTGCGGCGAGATGGCGGCCTCCGCCGGCGAGTCGGAGACTCCCGCGCCGAGCGCCACCAACGCCATCGCCAGTATCGATCCCATATTGCCTTCGCCGCTTCCGAATTTGGTGCGAATGTTCCGACCCGCCATGTCATCGCCTCTGCCGCCGCGGGACGAAACTTCGCCCCTTCTGCCGCTCCTCACGCGGCAGGCGATGAAAAAGGAGGTCGGCACGAAACTTTTTTCTCGCGGCGCTGTCGCCTCACTGGTGGATAATCGTGAGATAACGAGTGATATGCGTCGCATGCAGGCCGAGCGAGGTCTCGATCTCGTCCAGAGCGGCGATCGGATCCTCGATGTTGAACACGCCGGTGACGCGGCGCGCGCGCAGCGCCGGGTCGACGAAATAAACGAAGCCGCGATGATAGCGTGCGAGCGCGCGCACGACGTCGCCGAGCGGCCGGTCCTCGAACATCAGCCTGCCGCGCCGCCAGGCGGTCGCGCGATCGACATTGGCGGCCTGAGCCGGCCGCACCGCCTCGCGCGCGCCATAGGCGCTCTGCTGGCCTTCCTCGACGATCACCTCGCCGCCGCCGCTCGCGACCCGCACGCTATGGCTGGTCACTGTCACATGCGCCCTGCCATTCTCGACGGCGACGTCGAAGGCGGTCCCTAGAGCGGTGGTCGTTCCGCCGGCCGCCTCGACGACGAAGGGTCGCGTCGCGTCGGGCGCGACATCGAACCAGGCTTCGCCCTCGAGCAGAGTGACCCGCCGCTGCGTCTCGGTGTAGTTCAGCGCCACGGCGCTGCGGGCGTCGAGCTCGATGCGAGAGCCGTCGGAGAGGGTCGCCTGCCGCGTCTCGCCCGGGCCGGTGAGGAGATCGGATCGAAGCCGCAGCGAGATGTCGTCATAGAGAAAGAGCGCCAGCGCCGCGGCGCTCACCGCCGCCGCCAATCGGCGCCGCCGGCGCCGCGTCTTTCGCTGCGGGCCGGCGCCCGGCCAGCGCGACGTCATGAAGTCGCCGAGCGCCGCGAGCTTCGCATAGGCGTCCCGATGCGCATCATCCTCGGCGAGCCAGGCCTCGAACGCCGACCGCTCCTTCTTGGTGAGCCGTCCCCCGGTCTGCTTCAGCCACCAGTCGATCGCGGCCTCGCGGACGCCATGCGGGACGGCGGATGTCTTCTCGGTCATGACGTGATCCGTCGCGGCGCTGCGCATTCGGCCGCCGCGACGAGACGGCGACCCTCGCAGCCTATCACGCGCGAGCGCGCGAAAAGGGAGGTCCGGCTGGGCAAAAAACTAGTCCACCGCCGCCCAGCAGCGCGCCATCGCCAGCCGCATGTGCTTTTGCGCCATGTTGCGGGAGATGCCGAGACGCGCGGCGATCTCGCCGAGATCGAGCCCCTCGGTCATGAAGAGGAGGAAGACCTCGCGGCATCGGGGCGGCAGGCCGTCGACCGCCTCGCACAGCAGCCGCCATTTCTCCTCCGCCTCGAGTCGCGCGTCCGGCGGATGATCCGTCGAAGCGGCGAGATCGGGCTCCGCCGCGACATCGATGACTCTCGCCTCGGTCCGGCGCCGACGCGCATGGTCGCGCGCGAGATTGACGGCGACGCGCTTCAGCAGCGATTGCGGATCGGCGACAGCGTCGAAGCGTCCGTGCCGCAGCACCCGCACGAAGGTCTCCTGCAGCAGGTCCGACGCGTCCTCGCGTCCCACCTTCCGCGATAAATAAGCGAACAGCTCGCGTCGACCGTTGCTGAACAGTCGACTGACGAATCGTGATTTCTCATCTGACATCGGCGTTGCCCGGCAACGGCCTGTGCGCCCGGCGCGAAAGCCGGGAACGGCATGGGGTGGCGAGGAGGAGCGCCGCGCGGTCGAAATGGCGCTATGTCGAGGCCGGGGGAGGGAGGCGGACGGCGTGCGAGCGGCCGCGCCGTTCACGCCGAGAGAGGGGGCGCGCGCGACGACCAGGGCGGCGAGGGATCCGGGCCGCGCTCATCCTCCTCGGCGACGACGCCGATGATATCCGCTTCGTCAGGCTCGGGCCGAAGGAAGACGAACGCCCGGAAGAGGTCCGGCGGCGACCCAACGGCCGAGGCGAGGAGGCAGCAGTGCGGATGGCGAGGACAGGCGGGAGACGGGGCTTCGTCATGATGAGAGGCGGCGACGCAATCGGCCGCGTGAAGGCCCGTGGAGCCGAGCAGTCCGCCCTGCGCCAAATGTCCGGCGACGGCGACCGTCAGGACGACGGCCTGCAGCATCGACAGCAAGGCGACGATGCGTATGACGAACGCCGACGTGGGAACGGCTCTCAGGTCCCGCAAACGCGCCATGTCGAACAATCCCGCGCACACCGATCGAGCGGCGGCGAACCTTTGATCGAGCACAGCTCTGTTCCTAGAACGCGCTATCCGCGCAAGTCAAGCGCCCTCGCGATTGTCGCGTCGGAGCGAAGGAAGGAGGGCGACGAGCACGAAATCGCCGCGACGCGGAATCGGGGAGAGCGCCTCGAGGGCGCGCTCACCCTCATATCGAGCTGCGTCGGAATGGCGACGATCTTATTGCTTTTCTCTCTCACCGCGACCAGCCGCTGACGGACGGCGAAGGCCGAGACGACATGGATCCCGCGCTGCGCTTCAGGTCACGACGACCCGCGCGACCGGGGCCCTGCGCCGCCGGCGATCGAACCAGCGCCCGCCTTCCTCGACCATGTCGATCGCCAGATCATAGACGCCGGTCGTTTCGGGCGCGGTCGCTTCGAGGCTCAGATCCGCCGACTCTCCCGGCTTCAGGGCCGGCGTCGTCACGCGGCCGTCGCGCCAGCGCAGCGTCCGTCCGGAAGTGTCCAGCCAATAATTGCCCAGCGACAGCCCCTCCGGCCAAGCCATGGCGCTCGCATTGCGAACCGTGACCTGCAGGATTTGTCTTTGTCCAGCGGCCATGCGCCCCGGCGGCGCCTGCGCCCTTAACTCCGCCAACCGCGCCGCCTTCGGCAGCATATCCGGCGGCCGCGCCAGAGCCTCGGCCATGCGCCGGATCAGCACGTCGGCGAGGCCGGGCGCATGGGCGGGCAGGAAATATCGGCCATGGCGTCCCGGAATGCTCTCCGCCTCGACCCGGCGCAGCGCGCGCCGCCACGCCCGCTCGGGCTCCGCGTGACGCAGCCACGGATGGCCCTCCTGGCTGTCATGGCCATGCAGGAACAGCACATCGCCGCCATAGGACGTCAGCTCGAAGCCCCACTCCATCAAGATCAGCAAGGGCAGATGGACTCGGCGGCGCAGCAAATGCTCGGCCATGACCAGCGCGACCCGCCCGCCCTGGCAATTGCCGCCGACGAAAAGCGGGCCGTTCGGCGAGATCGCCAGCACGTCCTGGACATAGCGCATGGCCACTTGCTGCAGGCTGTCCTCGTCATAACGATAGACGCCATGACCGGATCTGAAGCCATAGAGCGGTTGATCGGGTCCGAGCTGCGCGGCCAGCGCCGCGAATTCCTGCGCCGACTGGAACACCCAGAACAGAGGCGGCCGGCGCCCCGCCTCGTTGAGCCCGGCCATCAAGCGATCCGGCGTCGGCCGCTCTCCCGGCCAGCGCGCGAGCTCGGCGGCGAGCCTTTCGTGCATCACCGGCGGCAACGGCCATTTCATCGCTGGAGCCGCCGCCTTCGCCGTCGGCCGCCCGGCGATCAGCTCCGTCAAGCGGCGCAAGGTCGGATCGGAGAAGAAGGCAGCGGCGCGCAGCTTCTGGCCGAATTGCGCCTCGACGCCGGCGAGCAGCCGCAGGGCGGCGAGAGAGTCGCCGCCATCGGCGAAGAAATGGCTGTCGAGCGAAACCTCCTCCCCATTCGGAAGGCGTTCGCGCCACAGGGCGCCGAGCCGCGCGT
This sequence comes from Methylosinus trichosporium OB3b, assembly GCF_002752655.1. NCBI lineage: Bacteria > Pseudomonadati > Pseudomonadota > Alphaproteobacteria > Hyphomicrobiales > Methylocystaceae > Methylosinus > Methylosinus trichosporium. The sequence goes on from NZ_CP023737.1 coordinate 2,872,888, forward strand.
CGACGGCGCCGATGACGCCGCGCGGCGCCGTCGGCGGCGCGGCCGCCGCTTCGAGCATCTCCGCCGCCGGCGAGCGCAGCAGCTTTCCCGCCGACCCCAAGGGCAGCGCCGCCATGGCGGCGAAGCCGATCCGCGCCGGCTGAACGCCGAACGCTTCGCCGATGGCGCGACGGATGGCGCGTTCGATCGCGGCGTCGGCCGCGCCGAACACCATCACCCCGAGCCGCTCCTCGCCGTCTCCGCCGAGGCGGCAGGCGACGGCGCGCCGCTCCGCGCCGACGGCTGGCGCGAGAGCCGCGTCTATGTCCTCGAGCGCCAGCTTGCGTCCGCGCAGTGCGATGACCTGCTTGATGCGGCCATGCAGGGACAGGAGTCCGTCCTCGAGCCGCCCGAGATCGCCGGTGCGCCACCAGCCGCCGGGACCGAACCCGGCCGCCGCTCCAACGGCGTTGGCGTAGCCGGAAAACATCAGCTCGGGACAATGCGCCTCGACCGCGCCGATCACGCCTTGCGGCACGGGCTCGCCCGCTTCGTCGACGATGCGCAGGTCGACGCCCGCCGCCGGACCTCCCAGGACGATGGGCGCCGCAACCCCGGAAGCGTGACGCGCTATTTCGCCGCCGAGGACCAGCGAGCCGGTTTCGGTCGCGCCATATCCCGCGAACATCCGCACCCGGGCGGCGCCATGGCGCGCCAGCGCCTCGGCCAATCGCCGCGCTACGGCGGCGTCGACGGTTTCGCCGCCCATGGCGACCTTGACGAGTGCGGCGAGGTTTCGCGTCTGCGGAGCGGTTTCGGCGGCCTCGGCGACGAGACGCGCCAGCGACGAGGTCAGGGCCAGGCGGCGCACCTCGAGCCGCTCGGCCAGATCGAGGACGAGCTCCGGCCGGGCCAGGACCTGCGTCGGCGACAGCTGCGCCCAGTCCGCGGCGTGGATGAAGGCGGCGTTCAGCCCGGTCACCGAATCCGGGTCATAGACCCACATGCGCACATCGTCCGGCGATCGACCGATGTCGCGGCGCCGGAATCGCCGCGCCAGCAGGGCGGCCTCGCCGAGGCCGGCCAGCCTGTCGCGCCCGGTGGCGCCCGATGTCGGCAGCCAGCACAGCGGCTCGGCCGCGGGCGCCGGCGCCACGAGCCTCGCCTCCGCGCCGCGCCGCTCGACGGCGTCGAGGTCGAGCGCCTCCTTCCCGGCGAGGGCGCGCGCCAGCTCGCCGCCTTGCGCATCGGCCAGAACCCGCGCCCCGGGCAGCTGGTCGATCAGCGCGCGCAGCGTGTCGGACCGCCCCGTTTCGCGCGCCCGGCGGGCCCGCCCGGACAAAGGCAGGAGGGCATGGCCGCCCATGAGGCACGCCCAGAAGACGGCGACGAAGTCCGGAACGGAACCAGCCAGGAGCGCGACCGCCTCGCCACGACCGACGCCGGCCTCGGCCAAGCCTGCGGCGATGCGATCGGCGCGCGGCCACAGCTCGCTATAGGCGGTCGCAATCGGCCGCCCCTCGGCGTCGACCGTCCATAAACGCGCCGCCGGGAGGCGCTCGAGCCGCCCGCGGATTCCCTCGAGCAGGGTCGCCGGCAGATCGGGCCGCTGCGGCAGCGGGGCGCCGCGCGCGACCGAAAAGAGCGCGGGCTCCCCCACGGTTACGCCGCGAGCGCGTCGGCGACGTTCTCCGCCGCCGCCTCGATCAATTCGCGCCCCAGCGGCGCCAATCGCCCTTCGCGTCGCACCACGGCATAGCCTTCGGCGAAGCGGCGCTTCTGGCGCGCGATCCGCTCGACGACGGTCGCCCGTTCTGCGGGCTCCAATCCGTCGTGGCGGCTCAATAGATCATAGAGCGCGAAGAGCCGCCCGGAGACGTAAGTGGCGTGATAGACGCCGTCCATCGGGCGCGGGTCGCGGCGCAGCGGCGAGGCGTAGCGCCGATCCGGCGGATTTTCCGTCAAAGGGCGTCGCCGCGACAGGCCGAACAGCATCTGGTGCGTCGCCTCGTGGACGATCCCGGCCAGCACCCGCAGACGATCGTCGTTGCGCCGCACGTTCAGGAACACGGCGCCCCAGGCCATGAAGCACGAAGCGCCGGCGAAGCGTCGTCCCTCGCCGGCGGACGGCAGAGCGGCGAAGATGCGGGAGACCAGGCTTTCGACTTCCGCGCGCCAGCTCGGCGCGACAACGCTCAGCAATGACAAAGCGTCGTCGACATTGCCGCGAAACCGGCTCCAGCCGGCGTCATCGGGCGGAGCGAACATCGCCGGCGCCTGCCAGCCCATGGCGAAGAGGCGCTGAAATCGCGCCGCGTCGTCTCCGAGAGACAGCGGATCATAGGGCTGGCACTCCAGCCGCACGGCTCGAGCGGCGCCCGCCGCGACGCCGCGCCAAGAGGCGGCCGCATGGTCCAAGGCTCCGGTCTGCAAGGCGTGGATCAGGTCATAATAGGCCGCGAACACGCCGGGGTCGACACGATGGGCGCGGATGTCGCGCGCCGCCGCCGCCATATCGACGTCGCGCGGCAGGACGGCGGCCGCGCGGCTGGACAAGCGCTCAAGGCTGGCGGCCAGGTCGGCGCGCATCTCCTGGTCGAGACGCCGGACGCAGGAGTTCGGAGCGGGAATGAAGACGGCTGGCATGGCGGACCGAGGCTGCGCCGTCAGCAGCAACAGCAGCACTCCGTGCCGATCTTGTTGCAATTGGCGTCGATCAGCTCGGCCTGCAACGCCTCGTCATATTCGGGCAGGAAAGCCTGGTTGACGCCGAGCAGATCGCTGACGTCGATCTTCACTCCGGCTCGGGTCGAGGTTGCTTCGGTCTTGGCCTTGGCGCTAGTCATGGGTCACCCGAGTTGATCGCGACAGCGTATTCTCTCGGCTCCGCCTCCGTTCGAGTCAAGCCGCTACCGACCCGCCAGATGTTTATTCCCGTTGAAGATTCGCCCGCCCGCAGCCTCGATCGGGCGATGCGCGAGGATCTGGCCGCCAGCCTGGAGCGCCTCGGCGCGCGCGCCGGCGCCGTTCTGCCGCTCGCGCCGGACGCCGCCGCCATCGCCCGCGATATCCGGTCGCGCCGCGTCGCGCCGGGCGTCTTCGGCCGTTATTACGATCTCGTCACCGCTCTGCAGACCGAAGACTGGACCGCTGCGGCCCGGCTCTGGCGGGAGATCGCGCAAGAGGCGGCGCGGCCCGCCGATTTCGCGGTGCTGCCGTTCGACGCGGAAGCCCTCGGCGACGACGCCGGACGCTACCAGCGCATGTTCACGATCGGACTGGCGGCGGCGCCGCAATTCGCGAGACCCGACGACGACGCTCTCACCCATCTGCGGGAGAGCCTGTCGGCCGCCCTGGCACTGCTCGACGCCGTTCACGCCGATTGGGCGGCCGAGATCCGCGCCCTGATCGGCCAAGTGATCGCCGTCGTCCGGCCGGCCGCCGACGCCGTGTCGATGTCGGGCGGATCGTCGATGATGCTCTGGGGCGCGGTGCTGATCGATGTCGGCGCGCGGCCCGACCGCATCCGGGTCCTGTCCGTTCTGGCGCATGAGGCGACGCATCAGCTCCTGTTCGGCCTGGCGCGATCGGAGCCTTTGGTGATGAATCCGGTGCGCGAGCGGTTCTGCACGCCGTTGCGGCCGACGCCGCGGCCGATGAATGCGATCTTTCATTCGACCTATGTGTCCGGCCGCATCCACGCTCTGTTCGAGATCCTGCGGCCGCGGGCGCGGCTGAGCGATGCGGAAGCCGCGCTCGTCGCCGAAATCTCGGATTTGCAGCGGCGTCGGTTCGCGCAGGGAAGCGAGCTCATTCTGGAGCAGGCCCGCTCGAGCGCGCTCGGTCGGCGCCTCATCGAAGAGGCGCGCGACGTGATCGCAGGGGGCGAACAGTCTCGGGGAGGCATGACCGAAGCGGGCCGCAACAAGGTTTGCCGCACAGAAACATGATTGCCGATTCGCGGCGCGCGCGCTCGCCTTTATTGCTAGGCTCTTGATTGTACGATATCGACATCACTCGGAGCCGGCGGCGCCATGGAGCCCGCGCCGAGCCGTTTTTCGAGTGGAGCATCGAATGTCCGAGGACCGTGATCACCAGACCGAGAAAGCTCTCGCTCACGAGCTCGACGATACGAAATTGCTCGGATTCGAGCAGGTCGAGATCGTCGCCGACCACGCTGTTTCACCCGCGGACGCCATCGGGCTCGTCTTCAACAAGCGCGGCGAGCTCCCGTCGGATCGGCGTTTGAAGACGGATATCGTTTCGATCGGCGAGACGGAGAATGGACTGAAATTGTATCGCTTCCGTTATATCGGCGATGATCGCGAATTCTGCGGGTTGATGGCGCAGGACCTTCTCGCCGACGAGCGCTATCGGGACGCGGTGGCTCTCAACAAAGAGGGCTACTATTATTGCGTCGATTACGCCGCTGTCGGCCTTGAAAGCCTGGTCACGAACGAGATGCGGCAAGCCGGCGAGCGCGCGATGCGTCTCGCGGCGAGGTGAGGCGCCATTCGAGTGGAGATGGCGAGGCGAATCCTGACTCGAAAGCGTCATGATCCGACTCGTCCGCTCCATAACAGGTGTCGGCTCGGCGAGGACTCGTCGCCGAACTCGTCCGAGTCCGATGTGGCGAAGTAACGAATGCAGTCGTTCCTCCCGCAAAGCGTGAGCGTTCTCACCGACCTGGACAATAAATTGCGCCGCAAGCTGGCGGCTAGCCTCGAGCATTTGTTCGAGAGAGCCGGATCGGCGTTGGGAGGCGGCGTCGATGGCGAGATCGGCCCCGTCCTGTCCGCGATCCGAGCGCATCGTCAGAAGCCAGCGGTTTTCGCCTGCTATTTCGAGCTCGTTTTCGCGCTGAAGGCGGGACGCGACGATGAGGCTGCGCATCTTTGGCGCCGGATCGTCGCATCGACCGCCGAGCCCGCCGTCCTCGAAATCTCGCCGCTGAATGAAGAGGCCTTGGGCGAGGACGCCGATCGCTTCACCAGATTGCTGAACGCCGCCGAGACGGCGCCGATCTTCGCGCCCCCCGACCCGGCTCTATGGTCGGCGTTCGAGGCGAATTTGGCCGAGGCGCTTGCGCTTCTCGAAGAAGCGGCTCCGGCGCTCGAGGCGGAAGTCCGCGGGCTCGTCACCCAGATCATCGCCGCGCAGCCCCGCGACGCGTCGGTGGGCTTCGGCGGCGTCTCGTCGCTGACCCTCTGGGGCGCGGTCACTTTGAACGCCGCGCATCATCGCACGCCGCTCGATATTCTCGAGGCGCTCGTGCATGAAGGCGCGCATCTGCTGCTCTTCGGCTATGCGGCGGACGAGCCGCTCGTGCGCAACCCGCTCTCGCAGCGCTTCGCCTCGCCGCTGCGCAGGGAGGCGCGCCCGATGGACGGCGTCTATCACGCGACCTTCGTGTGCGCGCGACTGCATTATCTCTATCGCCGCCTTCTCGATGGCCGTCCCGCCGCTCTCGCCGACTGGGGCCCGCGCCGGCTCGAGGCGAGACTGGCGCAGCGCTCCGCCGGTTTCGACGACGGAGCAAGATTGATCGCCGATCAGGCGATCTTGACGCCGACAGGAGAGAAAGTGCTGCGCGCGACCGTCGAGTACATGTCTCATGCGGCGGCCTGAGGACGACGCGGGCCGCGCCATCCTCCGCGGCCCTTCGCTCGGGATCGCAGATGGCGCCGCGCCGACTGTCATCGGCAATATAGCGCGACGCGTCGCGCTGACGCCCGACGGCCGATTGCGGAGCTTCCAGTCCGACGGCGCGCCGCGCGAAGCGACCTATGCGCAGGCCTGGCGGCGGTCGAGCGACATCGCCTCCGCCTTGTGTGAGCTCGGCGTCCGGCCGCAGATGCGCGTGATGCTGCTCGCGCACGACCTTCTCGATTTCGTTCCCTGCTTCTGGGCCTGCCTGCGCATCGGCGCGACGGCGGCGCCTTTCGCCGCCATCGCCAAAACGGCCATGGAGGAGCAGCTCGAGCTGCTGGCGGCGCGGCTCGATGCGGATGCGATCATCGCCGACGCGCCCTCCTCGATGCTGGAGCGCGTGATCGCTCTGTCGCCGCGGGCGCCGGTTCTGCGTCTCGGCGATGTCGCGCCTCGCAATCCGGCGCATGCGCTGCGAGAAGCGGAAGCCGACATCGTCTGCCTTGCGCCGACCTCCGGCTCCACCGGAAATGTGAAGCTGGCGATGCTCGGCCGCAGCGCCATGCTGCACCGCTATTTCGCCGATGCGGCGAGCCCGGCGAAAGAGCATTTCCTCAGCATGCTGCCCTTCGAAGGGATCAGCGGATTGCGCGTCGCCTTCCTGCGCGGCGCGAGCTGGACCTATCTGCCGCCGCCCGTCATGACCGCCCGCCCGCAGCGGCTTCTCGAAGCGGCCGAGAGCTTGCGCGCCACCGCCATCCATATGACGAACTCGATGGCGGCGCGCCTCGTCGAATGCGCGGCCGCGACCGACCGCAGCTATGATCTTCGCTCGCTGGAACTCGTCGGACTGGGAGGCGAGGCGGTGACGCGAATGGTCGCGGTCCGCCTCGACGCTCTGCTCCGAAGCAATGGCGCTCAGAATGTGCTCCGAGCCGGCTATGGGGCGACGGAGACCGGGCCTCTCGTCGCCGGCGCCGATCCTTGCGTCGCGACGCCCGACCCGTCGCATGCGCCCTTCCTCGGACATTGCGCCGCCGGCGTCTCGCTGCGAATCGTCGACGACGATGGCGCGCTGCTCGGCGAGAACGAGATCGGGCGCGTCGAGGCTTTCGCGCCGCAGACCTTGTTTTCCGGCTATCTTGGAGAAGCCGAGGCGAGCCGCGACGCGCTGACGGACGATGGCTGGTGGAAGACCGGCGATCTCGGCCTGATCGCCGCGGGCAGCCTCGCCATTCATGGGCGCGCCAAGCATGTTCTCGTCGTCGGCGGACGAAAATTTTCGCTCGACGAGATCGACGCGCATCTTCAGAACGATCTTGGCCGCCACATCCTCTCCTTCGTCATCCGCGACGACGCCGACGTCACCGATCGGCTCGGGATCGCGGCGATCGTCTCGGGCGACGAGGAGCTGGACGCCGCCGCCATGGATGCGATCCAACGCTCGCTGCTGCGTCGCCACGGCTGCGCCGCCGTGCAGATTTCGACCCTGCGCGTCGACGAGCTGCCGGCGACGCCGACCGGCAAAATCGATCGAAGGGCCATGGCCGATCTCGCGACCAAGCGCCCTACGCCCCCGGCGACCACTGCCGAAGAGGTCGACGCGTTCCTGGCGTCGCTCTGGAGGGAGGCGCTGAACCTGCGATGCGATTTCGACCGGGACGGCGATTTCTTCGCGCTCGGCGGCGATTCTCTCCGCGCCGCGGCGCTGGCGACGATCATCGAGCAGCGTCTGCGGCGCCAATTGCCGCTGGACCGATTCCTCGTTCGGCCCACATTCGACGCTCTGCTCCGCCTCGTGAGCGACGACGCTCCCGCGCCGCCACAGCAGCGCACGAACGAGATCGACGCGATTCTCGATCGGCAACGGGCCTATCTGGCATCCTGGGCCGGCGCCAGAGCGACGCCCGACTCCTTCATCGTGAGCCTGAACGAGAGGGGCGCGCGAGGAGGATTGTTCTGGTGCCTGCAAGGCTATCGCGAATTGACGCAGCTCGCGAAGCATCTGGGCCCCGACCAGCCCGTGCATGGCATGCGCTCGGGGCATCAGGTGATGGACTACACCGAGGAGAGCTTGCGGGCCTTGGCCTGCCGCTATGCCGAGGAGGTGATCGCCACGCAGCCGGACGGCCCGTTCTTGCTCGGCGGCAATTGTCAGGGCGCGCTGATCGCGCATAGCGTCGCGATCCGATTGCGCGAACTCCATCGCGACGTCTCGCTGCTCCTGCTGATGGAGGAGCAATGGTTTCGTCCCTATGAAGGTCGCGTCGCGCTATTGTTCGGCCGCGACAGCAAGGTCAATCCTTATGCGAGGGGAGGCGATCCCGACGCGAGGTTCCGAGCCGCCTATCCGCAAGGCTACACCGTCGACATCGTCGATGGCGCGCATGGCCGCTTCTTCACGTCGTCGAACATCGGGTCGCTCGCGAAGGCGGTGCGAAGCCGGCTCGACGAAGCGCAGCTCGACCTTCCGCGGCGTCTGGCGTGAACCTGGCCAGAACGAGCTTCATCGGGGCGCGGCGCCCCTCGCCGCCTCGGAGACGAGCGCGACCTTGGCGTAGCCGGCCGAGCTGACGAGGCCCATTGCTTCGGCGACCTTGCCGTAAGGCACGGCCTTGTCGGCGCGAATATGGACGCGCCGGTCCTTGGCGCCGCCGCTGCTCTCCGCGAGCAGGGCCAGCAGTCCCTCCGCGGCGCCGGCCTCGCGCTTGTCGACGAAGAAAGCGCCGTTCGCATCCACGCTCACGACGATCGGCGGCTGCTGATCGTCGAGCTGCTTGGCCTGCGTCTTCGGCAGATCGACCGGAACGCCCGCGGTCATCAGCGGCGCCGCGACCATGAACACGATGAGCAGGACGAGCATGACGTCGACGAGCGGCGTGACATTGATGTCCGCCATCGGTTGCGGGTCGAATTCGGAATCATGCTTACGCAGCGCGAAGGCCATTGCGATCTCCCTTGCGAGACAATTGACGGGACAGCTCCACCTCGAACACGCCGATGAAAGAGTTGAGGCGCTTGCCATAGGCGCCGATATCGCCGCTGATGCGATTGTAGAAGATCACCGCCGGAATGGCGGCGACGAGTCCGAGGGCGGTGGCGAACAGCGCTTCGGCGATGCCGGGCGCGACCACCGCGAGGCTGGTGTTGTTGGACGCCGCTATGCCCTGGAACGAATTCATGATCCCCCAGACCGTGCCGAAGAGCCCGACGAAAGGCGCGACCGCGCCGATCGTCGCGAGGCCCTGCAGACGGGCGTGCAGGTGATCGATGGCGTTGGCCGCGGCGAGCTGGCCGACCCGATGCACACGCTCCTGCAGCGCGTCGCGCTGCGTCTCGCTGTGCTGCAAATCCGACGAGCGCGCATTCTCGTCGACCATTGCGCGATAGACCTGCACGAGCGGATCCTCCGGCGAGGCGGCGTCGAAAGACGCCGGGAGGTCGGCGACGGGCAGCTCTTTCTGAACGCTGTCGATGAGCCTCGCCGCGCGCCGATGCAGCACGCCGAGGCGGATCAGCTTTTCGGCGATCACCGTCCATCCCCAGGCCGAGGCGAGAATGAGCAGGACGATGACGGTCTTGACGATCGAATCGGCCTGAAGGAACAATTCGACCGGCGTCAGCGAATGCGACAATGCGGCCGAGACGGCGGAAGCGTCACTCATGGAATCATGGCCTTTCAGCTCGAGGGAAACGGTCCGAGGGCGTCAGGGACTGAAGGTGAGCGCGCCCGACAATGAAACGGACTTGCCCGGCGCGGGAACCGAGCCGCAACGTCCGCCGAGACGATTGGCGATCGCATCGAAAGCGCCGTTGCCCGATGGCGTGATCGAATAGGAGACGAGCGCGCCGGTCGGACCGAACACGGCGCGATAGCCGACGCGCGCGTGACGCGGCGCCTGCGATTCGGGATAGGCGTTGCTCGCCGCTCTCTGCATGCAGGCGTGAAAATGATTGGCGATCGCGGATGTCTGAGCGCCGGCGGGAGCGGGCGCGCGCGCCGCGGGAGCGTCCACACGCGGGCCGCTCGCTTTCGCCCGCTCCGCCGGCGCGGGCCGAGCCTCGCGGCGCGGGCGCTCTTTCTCGACCTTCGGCTTCGGCTTCTGAACCGGCTTGGGCGGCGGAGGCTTCACCTCCGGGAGCGGCGCCGCCGCTTCGGGCTCGGGCGGCGGCGGCTCTGGCAGGTCGGGCTCTTCAGGCGGAGCCGGCGCTTCCTCCGCAGGAGCCTCTTCCGTTGGGATCGTCGCGAGCTCGATCACGCTCTGCTCTTCGACGGGTTTCTGCTGCACGCCGAAGCCGAACTTCAGTATCGTTGCGAAAGCGAGCGCGTAGAGCGCCACGGCGCCGCAGCGGGCCGCGTAGTTCGCCCTCGGCGCGGGCCTACGCAGAAGTCCCAGCGCGCCCGATGCGCGGTCTTGCAGCGGGAGCTCGTCCAGAATGGGAGCATATCTCGGTGCGGTCGCCATCGACATCGATCTTCCCCCTATGCCGGCGTCGATTCATTGAACACGATTATTCCTATCGATGCAATATGATTAAAGCCGATTTTCATGACGCATCGGTAGCCCGAGACGCACATCGAGCGTCAGAATGCGTCGAGGCTCGCGTCTGTTGTCGTCACGAACGATCCGACGGCGAGAAACATCGCAGCCACGAGAAGCATGAGAGCCATTGCGCGACGCAGGCGCGAAGACGAAATTTCATCGTCGGCGCGAACCAGCTCTTGCGGCTTTCTTCCCGTGATCATGGCCCGCACGAGATTTTCCCGCTTCACGAACACATGAGCGAGAACCGCCACCACGTGAATGGCGGCGGCGATGGCCAGCGCATAGAAACCGCGGCGATGCCATGACGTCAGCGCGAGGCTCGTCTCCTTCGCCACCGCGCCGGCGAGCGGACCGGAATTGAAAATTTCGTCATTGGCGAATAGTCCCACGCCCGCCTGCGCCCCGAGACCGATAAGCAGCGCCACGACCATCAGAGCGCCGAGAGGATTATGGCCGACATAGCTCGGGGCGTCGCCGCGCGCGAGGCGTCGCGCATAGCTCAGCGTCTTTGCCGGAGAGCGGAGGAAGCTCGCAAATCGCGCATGCTTTGCGCCGACGAATCCCCACATTACTCGAAAGGCGACGAGTCCCAGAACCGCATAACCGAAGCGCACATGCCAATCGAACCAGGCGACGCCCAGCCGATTGGTGACGAAGGCTCCGACAAAGGAGACGACCAAGGACCAATGGACGAGCCGCAGCGGCAAGTCCCACACGAGCCGCTCAGCCTTCGCATTCTGCGGCGGAGAACGGGATTCGCGCTGCTTCTCGACGATGGTCATTGGTCGCTCGTCCGACTATTTCACCTTGTAGGTGTCGTGGCAGCCTTTGCAGTCCTGCCCGAGCGAGGCGACCGCCGCCTTGAATCCGTCGGTCGCGCCCTTCTCCTTCGCGATCGCCTCTTGAAAGGCCCGGGCGTCCACTTTGAATTTCTCCAGCTTCTTGTCGAATTCGGCGCGATTGCTCCAGACATCGGCGGTCGCTTTGCTGGCCGGATCGCCGAGATTGGAGTCCTGCGGAAACTCCCCGTCGAGCTGTCCGGCGAGAAAGCCGATGCGCGCAGCGCGCTTGGCCGCTTCCGCCTCGTCATAGGGCGCCGCGCCTTTGGCGACCGCGCCGAACCAGCGGAAGGAATTCCCGATCAAGGTGAAAGCGGCGCGGCGATTCTCGACCGCCTGCTTGGCCGGCGAGGGACCGCCGGCGGGCGCGTTCTGCGCCAGAGAGGACGCCACGAATCCCGAGACGGCGAGGCTTCCCAGGACGACGACGCGCGCCCATTGCGACGACAAACTCATGACTGTTCCTTCTTTCGATGTTTGATCAGCGCGAGTGGATCTCGCGCCAGCGGCGCACGAAATCCAGCGTCTCCCTGACATGCTTGATAGGATCCGAGTCGATCAGGGACAAGCCGACTTTCCCGTCCGGCGTGACGACATAGGAAATCCGATCCGACACTGTCGCGCCGCTTTGCAGGGGCGCGCTGCGCTTGGCGTCATAGGCCTCGATAATGGCGAGTTTCGGGTCTGCAGCAACAGGGAATTTGTCGCGGCATTCCTTGGTCGAGAATTCGCGCTGGGTCTCGATCGTGTCGGCGGAGACGCCGATGAGGGAGGCGCCGACAGCGGCGAAGCTCTCATATTGATCCGCGAACTCATGCGCCTCGATCGTGCAACCCTTGGTGAAGGACTTCGGATAGAAATAGAGGACGACGGGTCCTTTCTTCAGCGACTCCGCCAGGGAGAAGACGAACTCCTTGCCGCCGATCGCGGCTGCGGCGGTGAAGTCCGGCGCCGCGTCGCCGAGCTTCAATGCGGCGCCGGCAGGCCCGGCGAGGACGAGCGCAGCGCAGAGCGCAGCGATATGTGTCGAATTGCGGAGCGCGCTCATTTGGCGCCTCCGGTAGCCGCAGCTTCATGTTCCGGCTTCGGCGGTGGCGGAGCGATCTTCGTCAGCGCGCCGCCTTCGTCCTGGTAGTCGAGGACGCCGATGGCGCCGACCACGCGATAACCGAGCCCGGCCAGAATGTCGCCGGCGGCGCCGGCGCGATGCGCGCGATTGGAGACGGTCACGATGAGGCGATCCCGCGGAATGTAAGACAGGCTCTTCTGCAGGTCGGCCGTCTGAATGCTGAGATAGACGGGAAATCCGCCATATTTGCCGAGCTCATCGGGTCGACGCAGATCGAGGACGAGCAGGTCTTCCGGTTTTCCGAGCAGAGCGTCGAAGGCGGCGCGGTTGAGCCGCAGCGTCTTGTATTTGTAAGCGGGATCATTCCCCGGGGAAACCGCGGGCGGCGCCGCGGCGCTCGGCGCCGCTGGAGAATCGGCAGCCTCGGCCGCCGCAATCGACAGAATGAGGGAGAGCAGGAGCGTTAGCGCTCGCATCGGATTCGGCCTTTCCTTGGGCAGTTCGTCCTCGGCGGGTTCGATCACGCCCGCAGATGGGCGTTGAAGAAGTCGACAGAACGTTTCCAGGCGAGCGTCGCCGCGGCCTGATCGTAGCGCGGCGTGGTGTCATTGTTGAAGCCGTGTTGAACGCCCGGATAGATGAAACTTTGGTAATCTACCCCGGCGGCTTTCAACGCCGCTTCATAGGCCGGCCAGCCGGCGTTGATGCGGTCGTCGATTCCGGCATAGTGAATGAGCAGAGGCGCTTTGATCTTCGCCACGTCCTCGGCCGCAGGCTGCGCGCCATAGAAGGGCGCGCCCGCCGCGAGATCGGGGAGCTTCGTCGCGAGAAAATTCACGACGCCGCCGCCGTAGCAGAAGCCGATTGCGCCGACCTTGCCATTGCCGATCGGGCAATTCTTCAGCGCGCCATAGGCCGCGATGAAATCGTTGCGCGTCTTCGCCTGATCGAGCTGCGGGAACAGCGCGCGCGCCTTGTCCTCGTCGCCGGGATAGCCGCCGAGCGGCGCCAGCGCGTCCGGCGCGAACACGACGAAATTTTCGAGCGCGAGGCGCCGGGCGATATCCTCGATATGCGGATTGAGTCCACGGTTCTCGTGGATCACCAGCACCGTGGGGAGTTTACCGTCGACTTTCGCCGGATGGACGAAATAGCCCTTCACCGTTCCATATCCTTCGGGCGAAGGAACCTCGAGGATCTGTCCGGCGATGCGCGGATCATCCTTCTCGACCTGCGCGGCTTCGGCGAAGCGCGGCCGCAACTCGTCGAGAAAGGCGCTGGCCGCGGCGGCGCCGATCGCCAGCTGCTTCGCGCCGTCGATGAAACCGCGCCGATCCAGATCGCCATGCACGAACAGATCGAACAGCTTCAGAACGTCCGGCGGAAAATCTCTCGCGGTCTTGCTCGTCATGGGTCTCTCACTTCCGATCAGCGGCCGAGGCGGGGTTTGTACAGGTCATGGCAGGATTTGCAGAGCTGCGGAGCGTCGCGAGCGGCGGTCGCCGCCGCGTCGAAATCGCCTTTGTCGACATTGCGCAGCACGGCGTCGACGAGCCTGGAGCCGTCGCGAGAAATCGCCACGGCGTCCGCGACGCCTTTCTTGCCGAAATAGTCTTCCGTGTAGCGGAAGCCTTCGAGCAATATGGCGGCGTCTTCCTTCGCCGCGGCCGCATTCTGGGCGGTGATGTCGGGCTCGAAGACCTTTATCGTCCGGTCGAGATCGCGCATCAGATCATCGTCATAGTCATGAAGGTCCAATCCGGCGAACGCCGGAGTCGCGAGCGCGAGGACGCAAGATCCAACGCGCAGAAGCATTCTGTGACGGCTTTTCGTATTTTTCATGTCGTAACAAACATCATGACCGGATGACGCGGCGCCCCCTCGTGGATCGCGCCGCGCGGCGCGCCATCGAGACTGACAGCGAATGCGGGAGAGCCGGGAAGAAGCGCGGATGACGCCGTCGATCCTTCCCGGCATGGGCTCAGGCGAGAATGTCGTCGACGATTTTTCCGTAGACGACCGTCGGCCGCTCGGCGCGCCCGGCGCGATGATAGATCGTCTTCAGATGATCGAGCCCGAGCAACTGCAGAACGGTCGCATGGAGATCATAAGTGTCGACGGGATTCTCGACCGTCTTCAAGCCGAGCTCGTCGGTGCGTCCATAACTGAGCCCGTGCTTGATTCCGGCGCCGGCGAGCCATTGCGTGTAGCCCCAGGGATTATGATCTCGTCCGTCGCCGCTCTGACCATAGGGCGTGCGTCCGAATTCCGACGTCCACACGACGAGCGTCTGATCCAGCAGTCCGCGGGCTTCGAGATCGGCGAGCAGGCCGGCGATCGGCTTGTCGATCGCACGCGTATGCGCCGAATGATTCTGCTCGAGCTGGCGATGCGCGTCCCAGCTCCGATCATCGTCGCCAGCCTGCTCGACCGGGCCCGACACCACATGAACGAAGCGCACATTGCGCTCCACGAGGCGGCGTGCGCGCAGCAGCACCGTTCCCATGTCCTGCGTCGCCTCCTCATCGAGGCCATAGAGCGCCTTGGTCGCCGCGGTCTCTTTCGAGAGATCGACCGCCTCGGGCGCCGTCGCCTCCATGCGATAGGCGAGATCATAAGAATTGGTGCGCGCGGCGAGCTCGGAATCTTCCGGGCGCGCGGAGGCGCGCAGATCATTGAGGGTCTTGAGCAGATCGAGGCTCTCGCGCTGCTGCTGCAGACCGATCAGCTCCGGCGGCGCCTGATAGAGGATGGGCTGCGCGCCGGGACGGAACGCCGTGCCTTGATACACGGCCGGCAGGAATCCCGAGCTCCAATTCACCGAGCCGGCGCGCGGCTCGCGTTTGCCGCCATAGAGCACGACATAGGGCGGCAGATCCGGATTGGCGGCGCCGAGCGCATAAGCGACCCAGGCGCCGAGCGACGGTCGGCCGGGATTTACATCGCCCGTGTTGAGCTTCAGAATCGAAATGTCGTGCGTCGCGCCGATGGTGACGCTCGACTTGATGAAGGTGAGCTTGTCGGCGTGCTGCGCGATATTGGGCAGCCAGTCGGAGAACCAGGCGCCGCTCGCGCCATATTGCTTCCATGTGCGCTTGGAGGCGAACAGCTTGCCGACGCCGCCCTGCGTGCTGGTCTTGATTCCTTCGAGGAAAGAGGCGGGAATGTCCTGTCCGGCGAGCCGCTCGAGCTCGGGCTTGTAGTCGAAGAGATCGAGCGTGCTGGGCGCGCCATCCATATGCAGCCAGATGACCGATTTCACCTTGGCGGGGAAATGCGGCTCCTTGCGCGCGAGCGGATCGACGAAACCCGCTGCATTGGCGAGCGGCGCGCCGAACCAGCCGCCGCCGGGCATCATTCCGCCGACGGCGAAGCCGCCGACCCCATAGGCCGCGTTGCGAAGCCATTCGCGGCGTGAAGTCTTGATGAGCATCCGGGTTCCCTCCTGTCGAGGAGCCTTTGTCAGAAGCGATAGACGAAGTCGTTGCTGTTCAGCACGGTGTGGACGAGATCGACGAAGGCCGACGCGCGCAGCGGGTCGCCGAATTTGGCCTTCACGATCGGCAGCGCCAGCGCCAGCCTGCCGTCTTCGGCCTTGCCGGCGATGGTCTCGCGATGACGATCGAGGAAGGCGAGCAGAGCGGAGCGTTCCGCATCGGTCGGCTTGCGGCTGAACAACACGAGATACAGCCTTTCGATCTGCGCCGATTCATCGGCGCCGGCCTCGGCGATGATGCGTCCGGCGAGCGCCTGCGACCATTGAAACACGATGTCGCTGTTGTAGAGCGTCAGCGCCTGCAGCGGCGTCGTGGTCACGTCGCGCTTGCTGTGGATCTGCTGCGAGTTCGCCATGTCGAAAGTTTCGAGCATCGGATAGGGCAGGCTGCGCCGCGTGAAGATGTAGAGGCTGCGACGGTTGAAATCCTTCGGATCCTTGGCCGTCGACCATGACGGATCATAGTTGAAATTGCTGCCCCCGGTCAGATTGGCCGGAATGGGCGGGAACACGCTCGGACCGCCGATCTGCTCGTTCAGCGCGCCCGAGGCGACGAGAATGGAGTCGCGGATCTCTTCCGCCTCGAGGCGTTTGCGCGGGAAGACGGCGACGAGCTTGTTGTCGGGGTCGGCTTTGGCGACATCCTCGCGATGCGCGGATGATTGACGATAGGTGGAGGAGAGAAGAATGGCGCGATGCAGCTTCTTCACGCTCCAGCCGTCCTGAACGAAATCGGAGGCCAGAAAATCGAGCAGCTCCTGATTGGTCGGCTTGTCGCCGGCCTTGCCGAAGTCGCTGACCGTGCCGACGACGCCCTTGCCGAAATATTGGTTCCACACGCGATTGACGAAGACGCGCGCGGTGAGCGGGTTCTTCTCGCTGGCCAGCCAGTCGGCGAGCGCCGTGCGGCGGCCGGAAGAGGTCGCGGTGGGATTGATGTTCGGCTTCTCGCTGGTCATCGCCTCCGGAAAGGCCGGCTGCACTTCCTCGAGCGGCTTCTCGTGATTGCCGACGAAGAGCACATGCGTCGGCGGCGAATCATTGTGGCCGAGCTCGGTCGCCGCGGTGTAGTTGAGCGAGCCTTTGCTCGGACGCAGATTCTGGAGCTTGCGCAGCTCGGCGGTGAGCTTTTGGTACTCCTCCGCCTTCTTGACGATATCCGCGCTGTAGCCCGGCGCCGATTTGTCGTCGGCGGTGTAGCGCAGATAGACGCCGAGCTGCGTATCGTCGGTCACGGCGTCGAGCCGGTGATTGACCCAGCGATCGAGCGCGTTCCACTGCTCCTTCGGCTTGAAGATCGACTCGCGGCTGTCGGTGAGATAGCGCTCCTTATGATATTTATAGGCGGCCTCGCGCACCGAATCGATGATCTCCTTTTGACGGGCGCGGATCGCCTTGGTCGCCTCGTCGTAGATCGCGCGATCCTTTTCGTAGGCGGCTTCCGTCTCGCCTTTGCGGGCGGGAATTTTCTCGTCGAAGGCTGTGTTGGCGAAGAAGGCCTGCAGTGAGAAATAATCCTTCTGTGAAAACTTGTCGCTCTTGTGATTGTGGCAGCGCGCGCAGCCGACGGTCGTGCCGAGGATCGCCTGGCCGACCGTGTCGGTCATGTCGGTCGTGATCTGATATTTGCGTTGAACGAGATCGCGTGAGTTGCTGTTGTCCGGATAGCCGGCGAGAAAGCCGGTCGCGACCAGCACGTCCTGATTGCCCGGAGCGATCTCGTCGCCGGCGATCTGCTCGCGGATGAACTGCGAATAAGGCTTATCCTCGTTGAACGCCTTGATCACATAATCGCGGTAGCGGAACATGTTCGGCCGCGCGACGTCGTTCTGGAAGCCCGAGCTGTCCGCATAGCGCGCGAGATCCAGCCACATGCGGGCTTGACGCTCGCCATAGCGCGGCGAAGCGAGCAGACGGTCGATCAGCTTTTCATAGGCCTCGGGGCTCTGGTCGCTCTCGAAGGCCGCGACCTCTTCCGGCGTTGGTATCAGCCCCCATACATCGAGCGTGGCTCGGCGAATGAATGTCGCACGATCCGCAGCGGGAGAGGGAGAGAGCCCATTGGCGTTGATCTTGGCGAGAACGAAAGCGTCGAGCGCCGTGCGCACCCATTCCTTCTTCTCGACGTTCGGAATCGGCGGGCGCTGAACGGGCTGCCACGCCCAATGCAATCTCGTTGCGCGCGTCGGCGACTCGGCGCCGCCGCCGGGGGAAGGCTTCTGTTCGTCGGCGACGGCGAGGACAATCGTCGATGCGCTCAGCAGCAAGGCGTATGCGGATCGTCTCAGGGGCTTCATCATTGGCGCGCCTCGATCGAGCTTGTGAAACTAACGGAGTGTTCGGCGGCATCGATCGGAACCGCTTCCGCGTCGCGGCCTCTCGCTTGCCTCAGTAGCGGCACATTAATGCCGATTTCAAAATATGTCTACTGAATGCATAGATAAAAAGGACGAAAATGATACGGGGGGAATCGACGCGACACGGGACATCCGTACCGGGACGGGGGAGCTTCCTGGCGTCGAAGGATCGCCGGGGTCGGAACAAGGCGAGGGAGAGACGGCAAGGCTGGCGCCCCGGCAGACGAACGCGCCGCCGACAGGTTTGAAGCAAGAATTGTCGATCATCGAATGCGCCGCGTTCGGGCAACGGACCGGGGAGTGAGCACGTGCGCCTTTCGGTCGCCTGTGTGCGAACGGCAATAGGCGTCTGCGATTGTCGCGGCGTCCCCGTTTCGGTGGGCCGCGGAGGATATTGTCCTTGACCTCCAGCAATAATCATACTCATTAGATATAGAGATGTAAGCAGGGGCGCCGAAATGACCGGAGAACCAAAACGTCATCGTCGGTTGTCCAGCGCGCGGTTCGCTCCATAGGCAGCGCCGAGCGGCGTCGCCGGAGTGGTCTTATCCAGGGCTCACGCGACGGACGCCAGGGTCGACGAGGTCGAGGTGACTTGTTCAACCCCTCCTATCGTTACAATGAGAATGTTCTGGTCTATGGCTCCCTCGCGCGCGGCGAGAAATCCGGCGCGGTCAACGCCAACGCCCGTCCGAGCCTCGATAGCGCGAGCAATTTCAAGGGTTTTCAGCCGGTCATCATCAAGCCGGAAATCACTTGGGATTACGAAGTCGGCGCCGAGACCAACCGGATCGACGGCAAGCCGACACGCTCGTCAACGCCGGCATAGGCGTTCGCACCGACGACGAGCGCTATGATTTCTTTATCTGGGTGAAGAACATGTTCGAAGAGCGCTACCGCACGAATATTGCGATGTCGACCGGTAGAGCGCCCAATTCGACGACTTTCGGCGGAACCCTGCGCGTCCGACTGGAGTGACGCGAAAGCGCGCGTGACGGGCGCTCGAATTATGAGCGATGCGTTGGTCGCGACTTCCGCGCCGGCGCCGCGACCGAAGCTGCGATGATGCTCGATCAGGCGGTCGCTTCTCGGCGCAGGATTCGCCACTGCGACCATAGCTGCATGAGCGCCTCCTCGAGATTGCGTGCGAATCTCACCTCGTCATTCAACGGCGAGGCGGCGACATTGTCCCTCAATCGAGCGCGCAGGGCGGCGAGCTCTTCGCGCCGATGGGCCCAGGAAACCGCGAGCTCGACATAATCGTCGACCGAATAGGTGCAGAAGGCGGCGAGGCCCGCCGCGGTGAGATGCGTCGCCGAATGGCGTCCCGCGAATGTATCGCCGACGAGCGTGACGGTCGGCACGCCCATCCACATCGCCTCGAGCGTCGTGACGCCGCCCGAATAGGGAAAGGGATCGAGGGCGAGATCGACCTTTCGAGAATAGGCCTCGAGCAGATCCTTCTGCTCGCTGTCGCCGACGAGATCGACGCGATCACGTCGGACTCCGCCGCTCTCCAGCACGCGATAGACCGCCTCGCGCGTACCGTCTTCATCGAGACCGCCATAGACGAGCGTGATGCGCGAATCGGCGACGCGCTCCAATATTCGCGCCCAGGCGCGCGCCAGTTCGACATTGAGCTTGGCTGGACGATTGAAGCAGCCGAAAGTGAATCTGTTCGTTCGCATCGCCGGAAGCGGACCGACGTCCGGCGCCTGCAGCGGCGGATGGTAGCACACATAGCAATCCGGCAGACGGGCCACCGGCTCCACATAGGAGTGCTCGTGATCAGGCGGTATCTCCACCGGGTCGGCGATAATTCCGTCATAAGTGTCGAGACCGATCGTGCCGACATATCCGGCCCAGCTGACCTGCACCGGCGCAGCCCGCATCGCGAACAGGGACAGGCGATTGCCTGCGGTATGGCCGGAGAGATCGAACAATATGTCGATCGCGTCGCCTTCCACCAAGGCCGCCAGCGCCGCATCGTCGAGATCGGACACGTCGCGCCACGTCTTGGCGCACGCCTTGTAGCGGTCGCTGAACTCATCGTCCTTGAACTTGCGGTCGGTCTTGTAGCAATGGATCTCATGTCCGAACGCCGCCAATCGCTCGAAGGCGCGCAGCGTCAGGAAGGTGACGGCGTGCCGGCGCATATCGGCCGATACGACGCCGATCCGCAGCTTGCGCAGGCTGGGCTCGTTGGCGAAGGACAGGCGATCGCGCGGAGCGCCGGGTCGGCAGAGCGCGGCCCAGCTCTTGTGCGCCTCCAGCAATTGCGCGCGCGTGACGCCGGGATTGTGCTGCAGCGCGAACAGCAGCGTGCCGGCGATGTAGGCGTCGCTCGGCCGCAATTGCGCGGCGTGACGATAGGCGGCCACCGCTTCGTCGACGCGCCCCTGGCCGAGCAGACCGAAGCCGCGCGCGACATGTGCTTCGGCGAGCGACGGATCGAGCGAGATGGCGCGGTCGACGAAGGACATGCCCAGTTCGTAGCGACGATGCGCGATGAGATAATGGCCGAACACCGATTGCGGCAGAGCGATGTTCGGCGCCACTCGCGCCGCCATCTCGAACAGCTGGCCGGCCTCGAGATCGCGCGCGTTGCGGCTGAAATAGCCGCCGACCGCGATCATGGCGTCGGGGTTCTTATCGTCGATGCCGGCTGCGGCCTCGAAATCGACGACCGACTTCTCGCCGTCGCCGCCCAGCGCATGCGCGAGTCCTCGCACGCGATAGGCGTCGCCATAAGTCGGATCGAGGCGGATCGAGCGATCGAGCGCTTCGATGGCTTCCACGCGGCGCTTTTGCGTGAGCAGCGCGAGACCGAGGTTATATTGTGCGAAACGCATGTCGGGCCTGCGCCGCAAGACGGTCTGCAGGCACAAAATCGCCTCGTCGAGCCGACCGATGCGCGCGAGGCATGTGCCGAGATCCGCGAGCGCCGCCGAATCGCCCGGCAGGATGGCGAGCTCGCGCTGGAAGGCGGACATCGCCTCGCGAACATGACCGAGCTGCGCCAGCGCGCCGCCGAGCGCATAATTGAAATCCGGCTGGTCCGGCGCACATTTGACCGCGGCGTCGAACTCCCGGGCGGCCTGTTCCCAGCGACCGGATTTCGCGTGCTCCAGGCCCTTCGCATGATGTTTCCGCCCTCGCCGCACGAGCCCGACGGGCGACGCCATCGTCAAAAGCGGGGCATGGGCGCGCAAATGCTTTGGTTCGATCGTCTTCGGATAAGCGGCGCCCGGCCCCGCCATGCCCGATCTCTTGCTCATTTCGGAAATCTCTCGCGACAATTGCGATCGGCGCATTCTAGGCGGGGGATGGGGGCAGCGTCAAATAGATGGGTCGCCGAACGCTGCGCGATTCTGCGCGCGGCCCTCGGTCAGTTATTTGAAATAACAGGAAAAGTTCGGTCGTGACCAGAAAATGGCGAAGGCGTGGCGATTTTTTGCACGGACTGCATGGTTTTTGATATTACGTGATTTCGAGATGCGCTATATAGATTCATCACATATATGAGCCGCTCGACGAATGACGCGGTTCGCGGCCGCCGCGCGGTGTCGCGGCGGCCGCGCCGGTATACGCAGCGAGGGCGGGCGAAAGGACGTCGGCGACATCGCCGAACGTTTCGGGGCGGCTTGTCAATTGATCGCCTCGAATATATAGCGCAGAAGGAAAAATCCATGTTCAGAATGAGCGTGAAAAAGCTGGCGCTGTGCTTGATCGCCGGGGCGGCGATCGCGAGTCCGCAGGCGCAGGCGGAGACTCTCAAGATCGCGGTGGCGTCGAGCTTCGCCAAGACGGCGAATAATCTCGCCGCGGCGTTTCAGGCCTATTATGTGGATTACGGACTGTCCTACAGTGTCTCGGTCTCCGTCGATTCGGCGGCGAATCTGAAGGACGCTATCATCGCCGGGGCCTCCAGTCCGACCTTCGATCTGTTCCTCTCGTCGAGCAAGAAGGAGCCGCATGATCTCGCCTACGACTATCCTAGCCTCGTGGTCGGGACGCCGTTCAAATACGCCAAGGACTTCCTCGCGCTCTACTCGAAATCCGTCAATATCCATGCGGGGCTCCCCTATACGCTCGACACGGATTTCGTGATCCCCGATCCCACGACGGATATTTATGGCGCGGCGGCCGCCGAAGTGCTCTCGTCCCATCCGTGGTACATCAGTGCGTCGACGATCCCCGGCGGCCATGTGTTCACGGCGCCGAACGCCAATTCGTCCTACATCGCGGTCAACTTCGGCGTGTACGCCTATGGCTTCGTTCCGAATTCGGCAATTTGTTACAAGGGCGACGATGGTGTGAAAACCTATCCGGCCGGCAGCTACCACCATGTCTATCGGCCCAATGATGAAGATCATCCGTCCGACAAGCTTCTTATGAAGGGCATCAAAATTGCGCGTGCGCGCACGGCGGGAGAGGAGACGGCGCTCTCCAACTTCATCGCCTTCCTCACCGGCGTCGCGGATTCGAACGGCAATACGACGACGATCGGCACCGGAATCATCGAGAGCGCTTGCTTCAAATCTTTCTGATGTCGCTTGCGGTAGACCCAGCATCTCGAAACGCTCTTCCAAGAGGATATGACATGTCGAAACTGACGAAAGCGGCGCTGGCTCTCGGCGCATCGGCGACTTGCATGTTGCTCGGCGCGTCCGAACCGCACGCGGCGACCATTAAGATCGGCGTCGCCGCCAATTTCCAATATACGCTCAGCGACATCATCGCCGCGTATAATCTCTACTATGGGGATTCGATTTCGTACGACTTCGATTCCACCGGAAATTTGAAGGCCGCGATACTCGCGGGCGGCACCACCACCAATCCCTATGACCTGTTCCTCTCCGCCGATACGGCCGCCCCTGCGGCGGTGTCGACCTTGGGCATGGTGTATTCGGGAACGACGCAGGCGCCGTTCTTCTATGCGACCGGCTCCATCGTCTTCGCCTCGAAGACGACCAGTGTCTCCGGCGGCGTGCCGAGCGGCTTCACGGGCCATCTGCTCATCGCGACTCCGTCCAAGGCGCCTTACGGCTTGGCTGCGATGACGGTGCTCGACGAGGCGCCTTGGAGCCTCGGACTGACGACCACCAGCACATATCCGGTCTCGAATGTCTACACCTCGGCCAATATCAGCACCACCTATTCAGCTTTGAATGACCCGACGACGCCGTCCTACGCCTATGGCTTCGTCGCGAAGTCCTACGTCTGCACCAATGGCTCGCCTTCGACCAGCACAAAGCTGAAATATTTCTACGAATATAAATATGATGGATCGAGCTCCCCGAATTTCGGCCACACCGGCACGACCTCACAGACCTATCCGCAGATCGTGCAGAACGGCATAGCGCTTCAACGTTCGGCGCAGACGACCGCGACGAAAGCAGCGGTCATCAATTTCATCAATTTTCTGCTCACCAACACCACCTACGGGGTGGGGTTGCGGCAGCAATATTGTTACGGGACCACCGCTCCCTGATTTCGCACGAAGTGGGTCGGCGGCGCGATGCGCCGCCGACCTCGAACGCATTTGCGGCGCCGGCGACGAACACGATCCAACAGGGCAGATATGATGAAATTCGAAAGAAAGCGACAGGACTCGCCAGGTCCCGCAAATCTCCCGACGACTAAGGCTCTCGATCTGGTCGTGCGGCGCGGCGCTCTCACCACGATGACGGCGATCGCGGCCCTGCTGGCGCCGCCGCGTTGCGCGCTGGCCAATCCGGCGGGTGGAACCGTCGTCGACGGTTCGGCGTCGATCTCGCAGAGCGGATCGACGACCAATATTCATCAATCGACCAATCGCGCCATCATCGATTGGCAGAGCTTTTCCGTCGGCGCCGGAGAAACGGTGAATTTCTATCAGCCGAGCAGCCTCTCGGCGACGCTCAACCGCGTCATCGGCAATGAGCGCAGCGTCATCGACGGAGCCATCAACGCCAATGGCGCAGTGTTCCTCGTCAATTCCGCCGGCGTGATGTTCACGCACAACGCCACCGTCAATGTCGGTGGCCTCGTCGCCTCGACGCTCGGCATCTCCAACTCAGACTTCATGGCCGGCAATTATCGCTTCTCCGGCTCCTCGGCCGCGAGCGTCGTCAATCGGGGCAATATTCGCGCGAGCGACGGCGGCTATATCGCGCTGCTCGGCCGCACCGTCTCCAATGAAGGCGCCATTGTCGCGACGCTCGGCTCCATCGCGCTCGCCTCCGGCGATAAGATCACGCTCAATTTCGGCGGCGATTCGCTCGTCGACGTGTCGATCGACAAGGGGACCTATAAGGCGCTCGTCGCCAATAAGGGATTGATTCAGGCGGACGGCGGCCGCGTCGTGATGACGGCCAAGGCCGCCGATGCGGTGCTCTCGGCGCAGGTGAACAATAGCGGGATCGTGCAGGCGCGCACGCTCTCCGATCTCACCGGCGCCGCCGCGGCGCATGGAACGGTGCGGATCGGCAAGATCAAGCTGCTGGCGTCCGGCGGGACGACGAAGGTCACCGGCAAGCTCGACGCTTCGGCGCCGCAAGGCGGCAGAGGCGGCGAGATCGACACCAGCGGCGACAGAGTGAAGATCGCCGACAGCGCGGTGATCACCACAGCCTCGGCGACGGGACAGAACGGCAATTGGGTTATCGACCCGGACGGCTTCACGATCGCGGCGGCGGGCGGCGACATCACCGGCGCAATGTTGTCGAGCCAGCTCGGCTCCAACAACGTCACGATCCTCTCGACATCGGGCGGCGGCTCCGACGGCGACATCAATGTGAATGATCTGGTGAACTGGTCCCAGAACACGACTCTGACGTTGACCGCCACCAACGCCATCAATGTCAACGCCGTGCTGACGGGAAGCGGAACCGGCTCAGGCCTCGTGCTGAACGCCGGGACCGATGTCAATGTCAACGCGCCCTCCTCCTTGCAAGTCGCTTCGCTGGTCGCGACGGCCGGGGGCGATGTGAATATCAACGCCGCTCAGGACTGGACGACCGCGGGCTCCTGGAGCTTCTCGGGCGCGAACATCAATGTCAACGATACAGTCGACTGGTCGGCGGGCACGCTGACGCTGAACGCGGCGAGCTTCATCAATCTCAATGCGGTGATGACCGCCAGCGATCAAGCGAGCCTCGTCGCCACTTATAATACGGCGATCGACCAGACGTTGGACGCGGACGGCGTCGCCACATCGACCTATGGCGAGCCCTTGGGCGGCATCAAGCCGCTCTATGACAGCGCGACCGGAACCTATGTCGGCCGCATCGACTTTGTGAACAATAGCGCCGCCGCGCCGCTGACCATCAACGGCAACGCCTATACGCTGATCACCAGCGTGAGCCAGCTGGACATGCTCGACGGCAAGAATTCGGTCACCGGAGAAGGCGACGCGGTCTCGCTCGAAGGCTTCTACGCGCTCGCGATCAATCTCAATGCTTGCGGCGCCGTGAGCGCGACATGCGCCGCCGCGGTGACCTATTCCTCGCCCCTGATCGATTTTCTCTCCAACGGAAGCGTGTTGGAGGGACTCGGCCATGACATCGCCAATCTGAGAATCGCCGCGGACTATGGAAATGGCGGGCTCCTGCGCTACAACAGCGGCGTTGTTCGCGATCTCAGCCTTTCGAATGTGAGCCTCGCCTACACCTCCGGAAACCAGATCGGCGCTCTGATCGGCGTCAACGGTTTGTTTGGACAAATCTTCAATGTGTCGGCGAACGGCGCGATCGACCTCGTGACGACAGATACGGGAGGCACCTCGATCACCGGAGGGCTGGTCGGTCAAAACAGCGGTTTGATTCAAAACTCACACGCCCATGTCGATATCAGGTCCGTCAACGGTAACAGTATCGGTGGCTTCGTCGGAACCAATTTCGGCGGCCCCGCCAACCACACGACCGCCATCATTCTCGACTCCACCGCTTCCGGCGACGTGAGGGTGTCGGCGACAAACTCGAATTATTGTTGTGGCGGCGGCGCCATCGGTGGATTCGCCGGAGCCAACAAATCCGGATCGATCTATCGATCCTCGGCCTCCGGCAATGTGACGGTCGACACCTATGGCAGCAAAGATACTTCGATCACCGGCGTCGGCGGCTTCGTCGGACAGAACTGGGGTCAATTCGCCACGTCGATCATCGATAGTTCGGTGGCAACCGGAAACGTGATCGTCCTCGGTGGAAATGTAGATTTCGTCGGAGGATTTTACGGTTCCGCCACTAACACGACCATCAGCAACTCCTCCTTCCTCGGCACGATTTCGGCGCCCACTCCAGGCACGATCTACAAGGGCATTGAAAGCAACACTGAAGTCATTGGTGTATTCGGCGGCAATATGGACCCCGGCGTCAAGCTGGTCGGCAATCTATATCATCCGGGAGTATCCGGTCCGAGCAATTCCATCGGCCGGGTCGCCGATGGAATGACGTACGACGTCAAGTCGACCACCTCGACGGAGCCCTCGTCCGGCCAAGGCGCCCCGACGTCGACCACCGCGCAGGACGCGGCGGCCGCGCGCCAGCGAGCGGCGAATTCGACACAGCAGGCCACGGCGCAGAGGCAGGCGGTCGCGGACGCCGCGGCGGCGCGTGCGGAAGCGGTGCAGGCGGCGCCGCGCGTCGCCAATGTGCTGGCCTCCGCGACGGCGGCGGAGGCTGCTTCGCCGTCCGGCTCCGCCGTCGCCGCCACGGCGGGCAAGCGCGCGGTCGAAGCGCGCGCCGCGGACAAGCTCGACGACAGAATAGACATCGAGGAGCCGGCGCCGCCGCGCGCTCCGCCGGTGGAGAAAAAGCGCCCGCAGCGGCAGGCGGCGGCGACGCCTGCGCATAAGCCGCGCGGCGCCGGTCAGGGAAGCGGCTTCGGCACGCGCATTCGCAGCATCGACGCCGGCGGACAGCATTACGAGCTGAACGACGGCTCGGCGGCTCCAAAAAATCGCTAGAGCATTTTCCGATCGAAAGGGAAACGTCCGATCGATCGGCGCTCGCTCTCCAGGAACTCGAAAGGTCTTCGCTCAAATGATGTTTCGTCGCATGGCCGCGTCGCGCGCCGCCCTCCTCTGCGCCTTGTCCCTGACGGCGCCGTCGGCTCTCGCTCAGAGCGTTCCGACGCCGGTTTATAACATCGGCTCCGCGGTGCGCGAGGCGGACGAGGCGCGGCGCGCCCCGCCGCCGAGCGCCGCCGCCGCCCCGGTGCTGCCGCAGCTCGCGGAGCCGCGTTTGACGCTCTCGGGAAAGGACAGGCTGTTCGTCAAAAGCTTCGTCGTCGACGATTGCCCGAGTGAGGACGATGCGGCGCTGCGCGAGATCGTCGCGCCACACGAGGGCCGCAAGCTGACGCTCGCGCAGATATATGCGGTCGCCGATCAGATCACCGCATATTATCGCGCGAAAGGCTATCTGCTCGCCAAGGCCTATGTGCCCGCGCAGGACGCACGCAAGGGCGCGCTGCGCATCAAGCTCCTCCCCGGGCGATATGGGAGCGTCATGGTGAAGAACAACTCGCTCGTCGATGACGAGATTCTGCAGGATTTCGTCGAGCAGCCGCGCAACGCCTCGCCGATCATCCGCAAGGAGGCGCTCGAGCGCGCCATGCTGCTCGTGTCCGATCTCCACGGCGCCGCAACGCCGCGCATCGTGGTCTCGCCCGGCCGCGCGCAGGGGGAGTCCGATCTCGTCTTCGACGTGCCGGAAGAAAATCGCGTCACCGGCTATCTCTTCGGCGACAATGTCGGCTCGCCCTACACGGGCCGCGACCGCTTGAACGGCGGCGTCTCGGTGAATTCGCCGCTTGGAATCGGCGATCGCCTCACGGCCTCGGGCATCGTGTCGGAACAGGCCAATCTCGCCAATGCGCGCGTCGCCTACTCTCTGCCGATCGGACCGGACGGATTGCGCGCCGAGATCGGCGCCTATCGCACGACCTATGCGCTGACCGGAGTCTATGACGCGCTCGACGCGACGGGCCGCGCCGAAGCCGTCACCGCGACGCTGACCTATGCGGCGCTGCGCCAGCGCGACGAGAGCGTGTATGTCTGGTCGAACTTCACCTACAAATGGCTGAACGACAAGATCGCGGGCCAGACGATCGCCGGGCGGAGGCTCGCGCTCGGCGCCGTCGGCGTCAATTACGACACGCTCGGCGATCTCTTCAGCCTGCCTTTCGTGACCAGCTCGTCGCTGTCCTTCACCGGCGGCTCCGTCGAGTTTCCCGATCCCACGCAGTATCGCAACAACATCCGCGGCGCGCACACGGCCGGGGATTATTATCGCGTCAATCTGTCGGTGAACGCCACGCTGGCTATCGACGAGAATGTCTCCTTCTCCACCACGCTGCGCGCGCAAAAGGCGCTCAACCGCAATCTCGATTCGAGCGAGCAGATGGGCGTCGCCGGCTCCTATGGCGTGCGCTCCTTCGATCAAGGCCTCGCCGGGGACAGCGGCTTCGTGGTGACGCCGGAGCTCAAATATGCGCTGCCGATTATCGAGCGCTATCGACACTCGATCGGCGTCTTCACCGACATCGGCGCCGCCTGGCTCGAGGACGGGTCATACACCGTGTCGCAGCGCAGCTATACGCAGATCGCCGCGGTCGGCGCCGGCTATTCGGCGACCTATGAATATTCCGACAAGCGCTTCCTGCTGCTGAAGGCGGAGGTCGCGCACAGCTATGGCGGCAATCACGGCGCCGCCGCCTATGATCGCCACACCAAGGGCCTCGTGCAGATCGGATTCACTTTTTAGAGCGCTCTCCGATCGAACGGAAGCGCTCGAGCGAAGGAATGCTGGAGTGCGAAAGACATGACCGTCATCAGCATGCTCGATCCGGCGCTACGCGCGCGACACCGCTTCACATTCGCCCATGGAATAGCGGCGTCGATCGCGCTGCATGGCGCGCTGTGCCTGCTGCCCTTCGTCGCCGACGCTTGGCCGGATGACGGCGAGGCGGCGTTGCCGCTGGTCTTCGATCTCGAAGGCGCGCTTTCCGACAGCGAGACGGAAGAGGCCACCGCTCAGGACACCAAGGCCGACGCGCAGCCGCCCAAGGACGTCGCGAGCCCGAAGGAGCCGACGCCGGAGCAGAACGCCGACGGCGAGATCGCGCAGGCCGCCAAGCAGGCGACCGACACGCCGCCGCAGACGAAAAAGGCCGAGACCGGCGAACGCGACGTGAAAGGCGAGGAGGAGGATCGCAAGGCGCAGACGAGCGCCAAGCACGAGAAGCAGGACGACGATCCCGTCAATCTCTACGCCAAGCAGCTCGCCAAGCGCATCCGGCGCCTCGCCTATGCGGCGAAGGCGCACGCCGCCGGCTTGCGCGGCTCGGCGACAGTGGCCTTCACCATCGCCGCGAGCGGACAAATCGTGCCGAGCAGCCTGCGCATCATCGCCGGCAGCGGGCATCCGCAGCTCGACGCCGACGCGATGAAGACCGTGCGCGCCGCCAGCCCCTTCCCTCCGCCGCCGCGGGAAATGACCGTCGCCGTCGACGTTTTCTCGGGACGGCGGTGACGCAGCGCGTCGCGGCCCCGGGGACCGCGACGCGCTTCGATCCGGTCAGCCCTGCGGCGCCTCGCCGTTACGCCGAGCGCGCATAAAAGATTCGAACTCTTCGCGGTCGCGGGCGCGGCGCAACTCGTCGATATGTTCGGCGAACTCGCGCTCCGCCTCGGCGAGCTTGCGGCGCTCCTCCTCGAGGCGCGCGAGCTCGCTCTCGCGCCAATCGTCGAAGGCGACATTGCCCGAGGAGCGCATGAAGCCCGGCCCGCGCCAGCCATCCGTGCGGCCCTGCCCGCTCGCCTCGCGCCAGCGCGTCTGAAGATCGGCGGCGCGCTCCTGCGCGAAGGCGAAGACGTCGCCCTCATAGCCGAATTTGCGCTGCCACACCTTGAACAAGAGGAGGGCGAGGCCGATCGGCCAGAAGACGATGAAGCCGAGGATCACGACGAGCAGCTCGACCGGCTTGAAGCCGCGTCCGCAGCCGCCGAATCGCTCATGCGGGTCGAAGCCTGCGCCGCTCGGGGTCGGACCCATGCGGTGGTGACGATGACAGCCCATGTTCGGACGCTCCGGTTCCTGGATCATCGGCGCCGCGCGATCGCCTTTCGATCGCGGCCGATGTGAATGTTATATACATTAACATCGCTGTTTCGCCAAGGGGCGCCCCGTCGCTTTCGCTCTTTGGGGCGTTCTCTTCCGCCACCGCGGCGCTATGCTGGCGCGACTTCAACGCGCGAATCGCAGGCGACGAGGCGAGATGGACGACGACACGGACCTGCTGCTCGCGGCCTTCGTCGTTCTCGGCTGCATGACCTTGCCGGTAATGCTGCGGCTCGCGCAGGGGCGCCGACCGCGTCGCCGCAGCGAGAAGCTCGCCGAGGCGACCGATCTCGTCTCGCTCGGTGGCGGTCGGCGCCTGGCCTTGACGCGCGACGCTTTTGGCGAGCGGCTCGTTCTGCTCGGCGGCGCGACGGATCTCGTGATCGAGCCGCGCATCGATGACGCGCCGCCGGCGCTGGTCGAGGAGGCGCCGCCCGCGCCGCCCTCCGAGCTCGCCGGATTGTTTCCTCTCGGGTTGCTGTCCATTCTCTCGGGCGTGCTGGTGGGGCTGCTCTGCGGCGGCTTCCGCCTCGCATTGCAGTGGGCGGACGCGATGCGCTCGGCGATACCGATCTGGATGCAGGATCGGCCGGCGCTCGGCTGCGCGATCATGATTTTCGGCGCCGCCGCAGCGACGTGGCTCGCCGCCTTTCTGGTGCGGCGCATCGTGCCTTCGGCGGTCGGCAGCGGCATTCCCCATGTCGAATCTGTGCTGCATCGCCAGGAGCCGCCGGCCTCGCCCATTCTGCTGCCGGTCAAATTCATCGGCGGCGTGCTGGCGATCGGGGCCGGTCTGGCGCTCGGGCGCGAGGGGCCTTCGGTGCAGATGGGCGCGACGCTGGCGCATCAGATCGCCCGATTGTTTCGCCGCCAATGGCGTGACGCCGAGGCGCTGCTCGCCTCCGGCGCCGGAGCGGGGCTCGCCGCCGCCTTCAACGCGCCGCTCGCCGGCTCGGCCTTCGTGCTCGAGGAGCTGCTGCGCCGCTTCGACATGCGTCATGCGACCGTCGCGCTCGGCTCCTCGGTCGGCGCCATCGCGGTGATGCGGCTCATCGTCGGCCCGACGCCGGAGCTGCGCGTCGCGCCGCATTTCGACGTCGCCGCGCTCGACATTGCGGCGAGCCTTCTCATCGGCGTCGCGGCGGGTCTCGTGAGCCTCGCCTATAATCGCGCCATTCTCGGCGCGCTCGATCTCGCCGACGATCTGCCGTGGAAGATCGAGCGCAAGGCGGCGCTGGTCGGCGCGGCGATCGGGGCGCTGGCCTTTTTCGCGCCCGGCGTCGTCGGCGGCGGCGAGACCTTGACGCAGCGCACGCTCGACGGCGATTTCGCGCTCGCGGCTCTGCCGATCATTTTCGCTCTTCGCTTCCTGCTCGGCGTCGTCTCCTACGCTGCCGGCACGCCGGGCGGACTGTTCGCGCCATTGCTCACGCTCGGCGCCGAGCTCGGCTTCTTCATCGGCCTCGTTCTGCATGGCGCCGACGCCCAGGAAAAGGGCATGGCCTATGCGATCGTCGGCATGGCCGCCTATTTCGCCGCCGTCGTGCGCGCGCCGCTCACCGGCATGATCCTCATCACCGAGATGACGAACAGCTCCGAGCTGCTGCTGCCCATGCTCGCCGCCTGCTTCGCCGCGATGGCGACCGCCGCGGCCTGCCGCAACGAGCCGATCTACGATGCGCTGAAGGAGCGCGCGGCGCGGCTCGCGCGGCGGGCGCAGGAGGAGGCCGAAGACGCCGCCGCGCCGACTCGAGGTCGAGATGACTGAAGAAACGAAGCGTCGCCGCTTCAGGTCGCGTCGGGAACGAGGCCGTCGTCGATCGCAAGACGGTCGATGAGGCTCTTGCGACGCTTGCGGTCGCGCGGGCTCGGCGGCTTGCGATTATAATAGTCGAACAGAACCTCGCGATAGAGCTTCACCACTTGCCGCTCGTCGAGCGCGAACAAGAGGCCGGCGGCCAGACGCAGCAGCAGATAGACGGTGGCCTCGAACAGGAAGGCGCTCGGATGGGTGAACATCACCGGAAGCGCCGAAGCGACGACCGCGCCATAGAGGGAGGCGATCGCATAGCGCGGATTTTCGCGCGCCCACAGGAAGAGACGCAGCAGCTCACGATAGCCGACGAGATTGACGAGCGGAGAATAGAGCTCGACGCTGAACGTGCCGTGCTGGACATCGACGATCGCCCGGGCGAGGGCGACGATCGCCACGAGCGTGTAGAAGATCGTGTCGCAGCGGCGAAGACACAGCTGCAGGACGGCGTCGAACGAAAACCCGTTTCTCTTCATGTCCGCTCCTCGTCGGGAAATGTCGCGCCGAAACAGCCGCAAATCCGGCGCCGATCACGATCACGGCAAGGCGAAATTCAGCTCGCGGCATACGCGCAGCTCCTGTAATACGGAGGACTTGCGCGCGATCTGCGACCCGTTGTCGCGGCGGCGCGGCGGCCTCGTCGGACCCGAGACGAGGCGCCCGGCGCCGAAACGACGGGCGCCCTTCGCGAACGGGGCCATAGCCTGTGGCGACAAATCCAGTCATATTCACGACAAAGAAAATGGCGCACGCATGCGGCGCCGACGATCGGGAGAACGCTCGAATGTCAGAAAAACTCTATCCCGTCCCGGAGGCGTGGCAAAAGGTCGCGCGTGTCGACGCCGAGGCCTATGCGGCGCTCTATCCCGTCTTATTCATGAAGGCGCTGTTGGAAGGGTGGCGAGCGTAGCATAGATCACTGAAACGGCGTAGGATTTGGTTGTTGACACCAACCCTTTCCCGCTGCACCGGCCTGCCACGCCCGCCATGACAGACGATACGTTCCCCGCCTTCTCGTTTCCAGCCGTCCAGGGCAAGAAAATCACAGCCGCTTTCGACGGCGGCCGCATCTCCTCGGACGGCGGCGTCATGCTGCTCGCCATGGCGGAGCGCCGGCTCGGCGTCGCCGAACGGCTGGCGCGCTGCTTTCCCGATCGCCGCGATCCTGCGCGCATCACCCACACGCTCGCCGATATGATCCGCGCCCGCATCTTCGCGATCGGCTGCGGCTATGAGGACGCCGACGATCTCGATTTTCTGCGCTCCGATCCGGCGTTCAAGCTCGCCTGCGGGCGCCTGCCCGACACGGGCCGCGATCTCGCTTCGCAGCCGACGCTGTCGCGGCTCGAGAACGCGCCGGCCCTGCGCGACGTGATCCGCCTGACCTATGCGCTCGTCGACCAATGGATGGCCTCCTACGAGAAGCCGCCATCTTCGGTCACACTCGACATCGACGACACCTGCGACATCGCGCAT
Source organism: Methylosinus trichosporium OB3b (assembly GCF_002752655.1). NCBI lineage: Bacteria > Pseudomonadati > Pseudomonadota > Alphaproteobacteria > Hyphomicrobiales > Methylocystaceae > Methylosinus > Methylosinus trichosporium. Next base: position 2,906,217 of record NZ_CP023737.1, read on the forward strand.
GGCCATCAGCAATTGTCGTTGTTCAACGCCCATTATGACGAGCGCTGCTTTCTGCCGATCCATGTCTATGACACCGAGCAGAGCCGTCCCGTCGTTATGATCCTGCGCCCGGGCAAGACGCCGTCCGGCGTCGAGGTGAGAGCGCATCTGCGCCGGCTCGTGCGGCATATCCGCAAGTCTTGGCCGACGACGGGCATCCTGTTTCGCGGCGACGGGCATTATGCGCGGCCCGAGGCGATGGCCTGGTGCGAGGATCACGGCGTCGATTACGTCTTCGGCCTTCCCGGAACCAAGCCGCTGTCCAAGAAGGTCGAGGAGACGGCGGACGCCGTCCGCGTCGAGCGCGCCCTCGACGACAAGGACGTCGTGCGAGGCTATGCCGAGACGCGTCACCGGGCCAAGTCCTGGGACAGAGAGCGCCGCGCGATCGCCCGCATCGAGGCGACGCGGCTCGGCCTCGACATTCGCTTCATCGTCACCAATCGCGCGCATGGCGCGCCGCAATGGCTCTATGAGAGTCTCTACTGCGCGCGCGGACAGGCGGAGAATCTCATCAAGCTGCACAAGACGCAGCTTTGCTCCGATCGAACCTCGTGTCGTTCGGCGCTCGCCAATCAGGTGCGCCTCGTCCTGCACACCGCCGCCTATTGGCTGATGCTCGGCGTGCGCGACGCGATCCCGCGCCCGCGCGACCTCGCCAAAGCCGAGTTCTCGACTCTGCGCCTGCGATTGCTGAAGATCGCCGCGCGCGTGATCGAGACCGCGAGCCGCGTGCGCCTCGCCTTCGCCGCCGCCTGCCCCGAGGCCGATCTCTTCTGCTCCATGCCGGCGGCGCTGCTCATGCCCGCAGGACCATGATCGACGGGGCGGCGCGCCCCCTCTCGTCTCTCCCATTCCTCCCAACGCGTTCCCGAAAGTGCGATCCTCGAAGCGGTGAAAAAGCCGAACGCCCCCGCGCGGCCCGCGAGCCGAACGGCCCGACGATGCAAAAAATCGGACCGTCACGAATAAGAGGGGCTATCGGCGCTCGATCGACGATCCGAACGGGTTCTGGGCCGAGCAGGGGCGGCGGATCGACTGGATCGCGCCGTTCACGCGCGTCAAGGACGTCAGCTTCGACACGCATAACGTCTCGATCGAATGGTTCGGCGACGGCTCCACCAATGTCGCGATGAACTGCGTCGACCGCCATCTGCCGCATCGCGCCGCGCAGACCGCCATCATCTGGGAGGCCGACGATCCGTCGCTCTCGCGCCATATCACCTATGCCGAGCTGCACGAGCAGGTGTGCCGCTTCGCCAATGTGCTGAAAGCTCATGGCGTGCGCAAAGGCGATCGCGTGACGATCTATATGCCGATGATTCCGGAGACCGCCTACGCCATGCTCGCCTGCGCGCGCATCGGCGCCGTGCATTCGGTGGTGTTCGGCGGCTTCTCGCCGGACGCGCTCGCCGGACGCATCGAGGACGCGCAATCGGATGTGGTGATCACCGCCGACGAAGGCTTGCGCGGCGGCCGCAAGATCGCGCTCAAGGACAATGTCGACGCCGCGCTGGAGAAGACGCCGGCCAAGACCGTGATCGTCGTCACGCGCACCGGCGCCAAGGTCGACATGAAGCCCGGCCGCGATTTTCGCTACGAGGACGAGGCGAAGAAAGTTTCGGACGATTGTCCTTATGCCGAGGTCGGGGCCGAGGACCCTTTGTTCATCCTCTACACCTCCGGCTCGACCGGAAAGCCCAAGGGCGTGCTGCACACGACCGGCGGCTATCTCGTCTACGCCTCGCTCACTCATGAACTCGTGTTCGACTATCGCGACGGCGAGGTGTTCTGGTGCTCGGCCGATGTCGGCTGGGTGACGGGCCACAGCTATATCGTCTATGGCCCGCTCGCCAATGGCGCGACGACGCTGATGTTCGAGGGCGTGCCCAATTATCCGACCGTCTCGCGCTTCTGGGAAGTGATCGACAAGCACAAGGTCGACATCTTCTACACCGCGCCCACCGCCATTCGCGCGCTGATGGGCGCGGGGGAGGAGCCGGTGAGGAAGACGAGCCGCAAATCGCTGCGTCTCTTGGGCTCGGTGGGCGAGCCGATCAATCCGGAGGCGTGGGAGTGGTATCACCGCGTCGTCGGCGAGGGCCGCTGCCCGATCGTCGACACTTGGTGGCAGACCGAGACCGGCGGCATATTGATCTCGCCTTTGCCGGGCGCGACGGCGCTGAAGCCGGGCTCGGCGACGCTGCCCTTCTTCGGCGTGCAGCCGGAGATCGTCGACGCCGGCGGCAATATTCTGCAAGGCGCGGCCGAGGGCAATCTGCTGCTGGCGGACTCTTGGCCGGGACAGGCGCGCACCGTGTTCGGCGATCACGAGCGCTTCGTGCAGACCTATTTCACCGCCTATCCCGGCAAATATTTCACCGGCGACGGCTGTCGGCGCGACGCCGACGGCTATTATTGGATCACCGGCCGCGTGGACGACGTCATCAATGTCTCGGGCCATCGTCTCGGCACGGCGGAAATCGAGAGCGCCCTCGTCGCCCATGAGAAGGTGGCCGAGGCGGCGGTGGTCGGCTTCCCGCATTCCATCAAAGGCCAGGGCATCTACGCCTATGTGACGCTGATGGGCGGCGTGGAGCCCTCGGAGCGGCTGCGCAAGGAGCTCGTCGAATTCGTCCGCAAGGAGATTTCCGCGATCGCCTCGCCGGACGTGATCCAATTCGCGCCCGGCCTGCCGAAGACGCGCTCCGGCAAGATCATGCGCCGCATCTTGCGCAAGATCGCCGAGAACGAGCTCGGCTCGCTCGGCGACACATCGACGCTGGCCGATCCGAGCGTGGTGGAGGATCTGGTCAAGAACCGACCGGCGTGAGGCGGCGGCGCGCCGCTTCCCCGCCCTCCGAGGGAGAGTCGTCGACAGCGGCGGCTCGCCTCGTGCGCGACGCATATCGCGAGAGGCGCGCGCCGACCGCGATCAGCGGCCGCTCGATGGTCACATGCGCCAGCGCGGCGATCAGCACGACGACGAGAGCGGCGGCCGGAAACAGAAAAATCAGCCGATCGATGGGAAGATCGCCCACCACGCCGCCGCCATAGAGCGCCGCCAGCACGACGCCGTGAATGACATAGACGCCGAACGAGCTCGCCCCCAGCACCATCGGCCCCTTCCTGTGAAGGAACCCCCAAAAGCTGTTTCCGCACGCCACTGCCGTCAGGAACAGACCGTTGAGGATGATGTTGGGGATCGACAGGGCGCTGGTCGGAAGCGCCGCCGCCGCCAGCACGGCGGCCAGCGCCACCCAGGAGAACCGATCGGAGGCGAAGAGGCCTCGAAGGCTCTCGATGCGGCGGATCTCATAAGCGAGCATTCCGACGGCGAAGAGCGGAAGAAAAGCCACGAGCTGGCGATCGATGACGAGACGCGCGCTCAGTGAGCCGACGAGCAGGAGGGCGGGAAGCGTCCAGCTCGGCAGGCGCGCCGGCTTCAGGCTCGCGACCGCGGCGACGGCCGGCAGGATCGCCAGATAGAAAATCCATTCATATTCCAAAGACCATAGCACATAGGCGTTGAAGCGCCCGGAATCGGCGACGCGGAAAATCGGCGCTTCCTGGGTGAGCATCCATTTCGTCGTCGCGAGGAGGAGCTCGCGCAGCGAGTAATCGGCCGGCGCGCCATGCCGCATCGCGATCAGGCAGCAGACGGCCAGCACGGAGACGGCGACCAGCGGCAAAATGCGAAAAACGCGCCCGATGAAGGTCGCCGTCCAATTCACATTTTGGATTCCAGCGAGCGCGCGCGGGTAGAACAGAAGTCCGGTGATCATGAAGAACATCGGCACGGCGGCCGCGCCGACGCCGCCGAAGGGGTAGAGCGGCGCGCCACGCCACTGGCCGTCTCCCCGCAGGACGTTGACCCAGATCATCGCATGGCCGACGAGCACAAACAGCGCGAGATAGCCGCGCAGGCCGTCGAGACAACCGATGCGCTTGGAGGCCGGCTCGATCGGAAAGCCGAGGCGACCGACGCCTTCGGCTGCGAGAGTGGCGACCACGAGCGCCAGAACGCAGCTCGCCAGCGCATGCGGCATCGGAAACGGCATTGGGCGGAACTCCTTCGGCGGTGAAATCGATCATTGAAAGCTCTGGCGCGCGGCGCGCGTCCGCCGCCGGCCGACAGTCGCGCTCGATCATAATCACGGGTCCGAGAGCGGCCTATCCGGCCCGCCCGAGGGTGGCTCGGGTGCGGGGCGTCGCTTCGCGCGGCCTGCTCGTCCCGATCGCGGAATAGACCGGACGCCGAGGACGCCCGTCCTATGGCGGGACAAGAGGCTGGACAATCGCGCCGTTCTGCGGTCTATGCGTCTCGCCATTCGCACGACCGGGCCCGCCGCGCGCCCGCCGTCCCGGGATTCGCGCGTCCGGGCGGCCTCCCCGGCGTCCGCGCGCGCCACAGAAAGGTTAGGAATTGCCCATGGCCGCCAAAGCGATCCTGCATATGTTGAGCACGCTGAAGCATATGAGCCCGTTCGACGTCAACATGGCGCTCGACGCAGGGTTCGACGCGGCGATCCCCTACACCAATGTGACGCTCGACGAGGTGACCGCTCTGGTGCAGGACGCGATGTTCTCGCGCGCCCCCTCGGCCGCCCTGCGCACCGGAATCTTCTTCGCCGGCCGTGACGCGATCCTGGCGCTCGACATGCTGGAGGCCGCCAAGGGCGCGCTGCTGAAGCCCTTCGAGATTTCGCTGTTCGCCGACCCCTATGGCTCCTTCACCACCGCCGGCGCCATGGTCGCCTTCGTCGAGAAGGTGCTGCGCGAGAAGAAGAATCGCGAGCTGAAAGGCGCCAAGGTCGTCGTCTATGGCGCGACCGGCGTCGTCGGCTTCTCCTCGGCCGTCATCGCCGCGCTCGAGGGCGCCGAGGTGACCATCGTCGGCTATAGCGGGCTCGACCGGGTCGTGAAGCAGGCGGAAGAGATCGAGAAGCGCTTCGGCGTCAAGGTGAAGCCGGCCGACGGCAGCACCGCCGAGCATGTCCGCGCATTGCTGGTCGAGCATGAGATCGCGCTGTGCGCGGCGCGCGCCGGCGTGCAGGTTCTGTCCAAGGACGACCTCGCCGCCGCCAAATCCACGCTGCTGATCGCCGCCGACGTCAACGCCGTGCCGCCGCTCGGCGTCGAGGGCGTCGGCCTGCACGACAAGGGCGTGGAGCTGCCCTCGGGCGCGCTCGGCATCGGCGCGCTGGCCATCGGCGACATCAAATACGGGACCGAGACCGGCCTGTTCAAGCAGATGACCACCTCCGACAAGCCGCTCTGCCTCGACTTCCGCCACGCTTTCGCGCTGGCGCGCGAGCTGGTCTGACCCCGCGGGGACGCGGCCGAGCCCCGTCCCTGGCGTCGATACATTCACCAATGGCCACAGGGCGTCCCGCAAGAACGCCCGTGGCCGCTCGCCCCCTTCCCCGGGGGGCGCGGAGCGCGCCTCGAAACTTTCGTATCATCGACACGTCGCGCGCTTTTGAACTTTCGGAGGGTTTCGACATGACGAGCGCGATCGGCTGGGACATCGGCGGCGCGAATTTGAAAGCTGCGCGCGCCGAGGGCGGACGGATCGTCGCCGCTGTGCAGCTTCCCTGCAATCCGCATTATGGGCTGGCGCGGCTCGAGGAGGCCATCGCCGCCGCGCGCGAGCGGCTCGGTCCCGCCGAACGTCACGCCGTCACCATGACGGCGGAGCTGTCGGACGCCTTCGAGACCCGCGCCGCCGGCGTCGCCTCGATCGCCGCGATCTTCCTGCGCCATTCCGGCGCGACTCATGCGCTGTTCTACGCCGGCGCGCAGGGGCTCGTCCCCTATGGCGCGCTGCCCGCGGCGGCGGCGGCCGTCGCCTCCGCCAATTGGCGCGCCAGCGCCGAGATCGTCGCCCGGCGCATTCCCGAGGCGCTGCTCATCGACATCGGCTCGACGACCGCCGATCTCGTTCCCATTTCCGGCGGCGCCGTGAACGCGCTCGGCGGCGGCGACGCCGAGCGGCTCGCCAATGGCGAGCTCGTCTATTCCGGACTGCTGCGCGGCGACCCGGCGGCGACCATCGCTCTCGCCCCGCTCGGCGGCCGCTGGACGCCGTTGCTGCGCGAAAATTTCGCCACCATGGCCGATGTGCATCGGCTGCTCGGCGCGCTGCCCGAAGGCGTCGACAGCGAGCCGGCCGCCGACGGCCGCCCCAAGACAGTGGAGGCCTCGATCGCGCGGCTCGCCCGGCTCGCGGGCCGCGATGCGGCCGAGGCCTCGCCCGAGCAATGGCGCGCCTTCGCGTCCTTTCTGGCGCGGGCGCAGATCCGCATCATCGAGGACCAGATCGCGCTGCTGCGCTCGCGCGGCGCGATGCGCGACGACGCGCCGATCGTCGGCGCCGGCGTCGGCCGCGGCCTGATCGCGCGGCTCGCCGACGCGGAGGGACGCGCCTATCGCGACGTCGCCGAATTCATCGACACGGCGCCGCAAGCCGCGTCGAGCGCCGCCGATTGCGCGCCCGCGGCGGCGCTGGCGCTGCTGCTGTAGGCGGTCCGTCGACGAAAAGGACGTGTCCTTCTTTCATCCCCGGGCAGACATGCGGGAGAGATGCGGGAAGCCCCGTCGCCTTCGCCCGAACGCATCGCTCGCGACGACCGCATTGCCAACGGCGCCGGCCGCCTCCTCTCCCCGCTCGCAGACCCGCGAGCGGGGCGAGGTGAGGTGAGGGGCCGGGAGAGCTCGCGGCGTGATCGGCCCTGGCGGTTTCGACGACGGATAGCCGTTCCAGCCGCCCAGGCGGGCGATGATCCAGGCGGCTCAGGCCAGGCTATGGCGCTGGCGCGGGTTCTTCTGCAGCGTCGTCCTGCCTCGGTACTGGTCGGCGAGGCCGTCGAGCACGGCGATCTCCGGCGCGCTGAAGGCGATCGTCGCCGATTCGCCGCTCTTGCCGTCGCGCGCCTGCACGAGCTGCAAGGTCGTCGCCGCCGCCTTGGCGGCGATGGCGGCGAGCTTGATCAGGCCCTCGGCGCTGGCGAGCTGGCTGTCCTCGAGCTGCAGGCCATGCGTCTTCATCAGCCGGAACAATTGCTCGATCGTCCAGCGCAGCCGGTACCAGTCGACGATTTGCCAAGCCGCCGCCACATCGGCGACCGCGTGGGTGGTGAGCAGGCGCCAGCGCACCGGCTCGACGCCTTCGGGCGGGTCGAGCTCGACCACCTCGACGACCCGCAACGACACCGTCTCGGGCAAGCCGCGCGCATCCGGGCCGTCGGGGCGCACCACCTCGGCCGAGGTGAAGCGCAGGCTCAGCACCGCTCGGCGCGCCTCGCGCTTGGGCGTGGCGAGCAGCTCGACGGCGCGCGTCGAAACGAAGTCGAGTTTCGCCATGACGCTCGACAGCGTGCCCCCGCAGGCGACGGCGCGGTCGTGCATGGCGCGCGCCAGCACATGAAAATCATCGCCCGGCAGGCGCGCCCAGCAGGCGTAGATGTCGCCCTCGCGGTCGTGCGTCACGGTGACCATGGCGGCCTGCGCCAGCACAGTCTCGGCCTGGGCGCCGGTTTCGATCCAGCGGCGCGATTCCTTGTCCTTCAGCGCGCGCTTGGCGTGAGGCGTCTCGACCCGGCCCTTGCTGCGCGTGCGAACCGAGCCGCCGACCAGGCCCAGGCAGCTGCCATTGTCGGCATCCACCGCCACCATCGCATGCACCAGCACGCCGCGGCCCGAGCCTTTGCCGATCTCGCCCAGGCCGCGCCGCCGGCCCGGCTTGGTCTTGAAGTTGATCTCGCTCGTATCCTGGATGGCCAGCACATGCCTTCCGGCCACCGCCGATCCTGTCTGCTCGCTCCAGCCCTCGATCAAACGCTCGGGCGTCACTTTCTCGTTGGCCAGGAAGGGGCCGAAGGCGACCTCCTGCGCGCGATCGCCCGCGCTGAGCCGACGCAGGCAGATGGTTTGGCGCACGAGGATGCGATCGAGCAGCACCGCCCCCCTTTATCGAGACGGCAATCCCCGAACCGGCCCAACGACAGATTTTCAAGCGTCATGGCGACACCCCGAAATGATACGACGTGTCGAGGACAGAATCACACGCCAAGCGCGCGCCGCCAGCGGAATTTCACAGGTGAATCAATTTGCCGAGCTCAGCCGCCTTGTCGTCACCATAACGAGATGTGTGCATACCGTAGCGCTTCGCTGGGAGAAGGGCCGAGGAGATGTAATAGCGCGTCTCGAAGCGGCCGCGGTCGGCAAGCTCGGCCTGCGATTTGACGCGAATGATCGTCGCGGCGTTCGGCAGGCGCAGCTCGCCCGGAAAGCGGCGCTCGCCGTTCAGCCAGTCGACCTCGGTGATGACGCTCACGCTGCGCTGCTCGATGCGGCCATGGCCCTTGTCGAAATCGACGCATGTGTCGATCCGCGTCGCGGCGGAAAAAGCGCTCTCGATCTCGGCGCGCAGGGTCGGCTGATTGGCTTTGACCGCCAGCAGATAATCGGCGCCCTTGTCCACGATCGCCTAGGCGATCCTGGCGTTGGTGGCGATGGCGTCGATGGAGACGAGCGCGCCTTTCAGCGCGCCGCCGTCCGAGAGGCGATCGAGCAGGACGGGAATGGCGGACAGCTCGTTGCTCTTGCCCTCGACCGCCTCCTGGCCGAGCACGAGGCGGCTGGTGGTGGCGAAGGCGGAGACGAGATGCAGCGGGGCCTTGTCCTCGGCGCGATCATGGCTGCGGCGCGAGGTCTTCCCGTCGATGGCGATGAGCTCGGGTCGCTCCGGCCAGGTCTCGCGCACCCAGCCAGTGAAGGCCGCCGAGAACAGCGCCGGATCGACGCGGTTCATGAGCAGGGTGAGCCAGCGTCCGCCCGGCACGCCGTGCTCATAAGGCAAATAGCGGCGCAGGAAGCCGATGTTGACCTTGCCCCAAGATGCAATAGCGTCGAAGTGATCGCAATCGGCCATGGAGGCGCAGACGACGAGCAGCAGCACCTCGCGAAGCGGATGCGCGACGCGCCAGGGCTCGCGCGGGTCGTCGATGATCGAGAAATGGTCGAGAAGCGCTTTCAGACGCGACTTCTCTTTGAAAACTGCGAAGGCGAGGCTCATCACGGCGGCTCCAGAATCACTCCGCCGATAGGGAATCACACCTGACCCAATCCGTTAACCGCCGTTAACCCGAATTCGGAGCCCTGCCGTCCCGCCTACCTCTGTTGACCTGCGTACGGCGGTTTCGAATGCGTCTTTCTCGAAGATACCGACATCGTCCGAGAACAGGCAGAACAGCACGCGCGCCATAAAGATATTGAGTGCGTGCCGCTCGGCTTCCTTCGTCCAAGCCGGATTGGCATCGCGCACCGCATCGTGAAAACGCGAAATAAAGCGCGTCGCCCGCACGTCGGCCATGCGTTCCTTTTTCGGAACGTAGCGCTCGTGCCCGCCGAGCGGGAAGAATACGTCGCCCTCCAATGAGAGCATGTCGAGCCCCACGCGGAGAGGGGATCCTCGTCGAACCTCGTATCGCAGGTGGCTATCCGTTCGCCATCGTAGGCGAGCAATATCCGGGGGCGCCGCCCTTTGGCCGAAGCCTCTGCTTCTGCGCGCATCCGATCTAGCGCCGCATCCGTCCCGCCCGGCTCAGTCGCCTCAAAGCGCAGCATCCGGGTCCAGGTGAACGCACCGTCTTTCGCGATGTCGCGGAGTTTCGTGATCGTAGAGCGCGGAGCTCCTACCGCCTCCATAAGCGCCAAGCCGAACCCACCGCCTGCCGGAGGATTCGCGGCGAGATCGTCGAGATTAGAGTAGATTTCGCCAGGGGTTAGCATGTTGTTCCGAACTCGTCCCTAGCCCTGAAGTCATCATCCTGCACGTGACCAAATTAGACGGCTATTCGTAAATCTGCCGGACCGGTTGCAGCCCCATTCCAGACCTTCTCCATCCGCCCAATCGACGCCTGCAACGGGTCAAATTTTGCTGTGCAATTCCACGGGACGACAGACCTCGGTCCCAGCAGAATCTTACAGGAAACTGGTGCCGGATGAGGGGATTGAACCCCCGACCTTCGGTTTACAAAGAGCGAAAATCGATTACGCCCGTCTACGCCACAGTCGCACTGATCGCGCTATTTCAATAGATTATGGCGATTGACTTACGCAGCCGCTCGCTGGGATACCCTCGGCTCGGGTTTGATCGGCTTCTAATTGGCTTCTAAAATCCGGCGTCGAAATCGCCTCTTCCAGGCCTGCCGGAGGATCACGTGGCGAAAGGCAGAATCAACAAGACGAACGTCGACCGGCTCGTTTGCTCCGTCGACAAGTCGATGGACGTCCTCTGGGACGACGCCCTGCGGGGCTTCGGCGTCGTCGTTCTTCCATCGGGACGCAAAACCTTTATCGTGCAATGCAAACGCAACGGGCGCTCGCAGAAGGTCAAGATCGGAGTCTTCGGTCCGACAACGGCTGAACAGGCGCGCGCTCAGGCGCTGAACCTTCTCGGCGCTATCGAGGCCGGCGCCGATCCTGTCGCCGAACGGCGCGCGGCGCGCGCGGTTCGCACCTTTCGTCAAGTCGCCGAAGACTTCATGGCCCAACACGTTCTCACCAAGCGAAAGCCGAGAACGGCGGAATCCTATCGTTGTCTGCTCGACAAATACGTCCTGCCAGAACTCGGCGCCAAGCGGATCGTCGAGATCGGCCGCGCCGATGTCGCACGCCTTCATTCGAATCTTGGCACCACACCGCGCCAAGCGAATGCGGCCGTCTCCGTGATTTCTGCGATTTGGGGCTGGGCCGCGCGGCGAGAAGAAACAGAGTTCGGCAAGAACCCCGCGACCCGACTGGAGCGATTCCCGGAAAGGCGATGGGAACGCTACCTGTCGAGCGAGGAAATGGGACGCCTCGGCAAAGCGCTACAGCGCGCCGAAACCGAAGGGATTCCTTGGATGGACGAGGAGCCGCAGTCGAAGCACGGGGTAAAACCCGAAAACCGTCGCAGCATTTTCGATCCGTTCGCCGTGGCGGCAATCCGCCTTCTCATTCTTACAGGCATGCGCCCGCGCGAGGTCTTGAACCTCGAGTGGGGTCACGTCGACTTCGAACGCGGCGCACTGTTTCTTCCCGACAGCAAGACGGGACGTAAGACGGTCATCCTCGGCGGACCGGCACTCCGAGTGCTCAGCGAACTTCCACGCGTCGAAAAGTGCCCTTTCGTGATCGCTGGTCGCAGCCTCGAAAAGCCCCGCGCTGATCTGAACCGGCCTTGGGTGGCAGTCCGCCGCTACGCCAAGCTCGAGGGTGTGCGCCTCTACGATCTACGCCATTCCTTCGCCAGCGTAGGAGCAGGCGCCTCGTTGGGGTTGCCGATCGTCGGGAAGCTCCTGGGTCACTCGCAACCCGCAACCACGAACCGATACGCGCATCTCGACGCCGATCCTCTGCGTCACGCTGCAAACGCCATTTCGACTTCAATCGCCTCGGCGTTAGCAGGAACACCTGGAAAGCGAGAACATCGTTCCGAAAAAACTGATTGAAATGACAACACGTGTCGCTGTTTGATTCATCCCGCCTGCCGCTGCTACTCGGCGTGACAAACTTGCTCCTTGCGTGCCTGCGTCAGTCGGAAACGTCATTTATGGCTCGCGGTGCCAGGGTGACGTTCCCTGCATGATCCTCACTTTCCTCTAGATCGAGTAGAGCTTGCAAAAAGGCGAAACAAGAAAAGAACTGTCGCTCAATAGTCTCGAATGTCGGCAGTGCTCTAACCCCCTTCACGTGAAAATGCGCATGGTCGAGTAGGTAAGAAGCCAATATTTTCCGTTCATCGCCGGTTGGCGCCTCTCCTTTCTTGTCTCGGAGCAACCGGGGCATGAATACCATTCGATCGGAACACGGCAATCCGCTTCCGTCCGGTTGAAATACGAAATCCTCGAAAGAATCGAGCGCCCACGCTCCGCTGTCGGAGATGCATCCGGCAGATTTCAAAAAATCGAGATGACGTTCGGCGAACACGCTCTCCCCAACGTCATCCAGAGCGCTGCGGATCGACATATAATGCATATCATGCAGCACGAAGGTATTCTTTTCGGTCGACTGCACCAGCATACGTTGCGCGAAAATGTCCCTGATCGGCTCACGTTCCTTGAATGCGTCTCTCCCGAAAATCTCTTCGCAGTTGCGGGCCGTAAATGCACCGGATCGCCACCAATAGTATCTGAAAACCTGGAGAGCAAGATGTTCATTGGAGCGAGGCGCGATCGCCAGATCGTAATACAACTGCTTCTCGAGCGGGGAAAGTTCGTCGGCGGCGAGGAGCAGCGCCCGCGTCACGATCCTATGATCGGGATTGAATTCCTCCGGCAGTTCTGAATTGCCCTCGAGATCAAGGAAGCTGATTTCGAGTTGCGGTCTCGAGTCCAACGCATTGCCCATTTTCGACCAGAAATGCTTTTCCAGTCCAGCCATCCTCCACGCGCTCGCAAAGGCGGCCAGCGCGAGCGGGTGATAATTCAGTTTCCGAATAACGCTCTCGATGGGCCCGAGATCGTAAGCGTAATCTCGAGCTGCAGGGGCAGCTATGGATTTCTCCAATCTCTGGTCGATCCGCAGAACTTTCCGAGCGAAATCCCGAATGCGCTCCAGTCCTTCGGACGGCGTCAGATCCTCGCAGTCTTTGACGGCGTAGGCCGCGACGATCCACCATGCGAACTCTTCCCGGTCGTGGTCATCCTTGTCGAGCTCGAGCGTATGCGACTGGAATTTATTGTGATCGATCGCTCCATCGCGCAGTGGCGCGTTGCCATAAAACGCTGCATAGCGCCGCTGGGACGTAATGAGCAGTCGGATCGGGCGCGAGTCGCCGGATTGCGTGATCGCGTCGAGCAGTTCCTTGATCTTTGGGTGATCGGGATTCCAAAGGTCGTCGATCAAGATGAGTAGGCTTTTCGTCGACGACAGGGTGGGCGCCGCTTGGATGATCGACCGAATCGCCGAAGCAGTGTCGGCAATGCTCCGGTCGGTCCTGAGATAGAACTCCTCCAAAAATTTCTCGAAAAAATCAGCATATCGACGTTCATTTTGCAGATCCTCGGCCTTCGTGGCATCGACATGGAGCAGCCGAATCAAGGCGGCCCGCAGCTTGCGATCTTCCGATGGTGCCGGGATTTTGCGGCCGATCCAGCTCAATATATCGAAGCCGAGGTCAATCCATTGCCTTCCGATATTGGCGTCTTCGAATCTTCTCTTGTTCATGTCGTCGCTGGGCTTCGGCGCCGAAAAGAATTTGCGGCGCTCAGAGTCGAAGCGATTGAAATAATCGCGGGCGAGAAACGATTTGCCGGTTCCGCTCATGCCGACTATGGCGACGCGCCCCGTCGCTTGAAGCTTTTTTTCGAGGACATCGAGAAGATTCTGCCGCGGAACGCGCCTCCAAAGGAGATGTGACACAGTATGCGGCTCTGCGGAGCGGGCCTCGGCGACTTTTGCGGCTTCCGCTTTCGTCGCTTTCAGCAAGGCGTCAAGATAATCAATTTGGGCTTTTCGCATCGTGTCGAGATAGGCGCGGCGCTCGTTGCCTGCGTTGCGCTTTGGCTTCGGAGGCCATTCGGGTTCGGCATCAAGCTGGAGGTCGCACTTCAAAAGTTGCGAGATTTTAACACGCAACGTTTCCGCTTTGGCCTTGTTGAACTGATCCGCCTTCGACGGCTTGAGCTGCTGTTGCTCCTTCGCATTCCAACCGAGCCATGCGCAGACGTTTCGCCGCCCTGTTGTTTCAACGAAAAAAGAGCGGAATTCTCGCGCTGCCTCGGTCTGCGGCAGGGTGGCGGCTATCTCGATCAATTCGACGATCGCCTTGACGAGCGGATTCGCTTCTTCAATCATTTTCGTCGATTCACAAGCTTGAAAAGATGCGGGCGATCGCTGAAGGCGACAAGGTGTGGCGCGCCATGGAGTGAGACGACCTCGGCCATGACCGGCGCGAAGTCGAGCCGTATCGGCGCTGCGGCTTCACAACCGAGAGCCTCCCACAGGCGAATGGCTTTATCCTGACCCAGACTCAGAACGCGGGGACGGCCGGCGAAATCCGGCAGGAACTGCACGCCAGAGACCTCATCGTCATGCCGCATTGTCGCGCCGAGCGGATTGCCAGTCAGCGCGTCCCACCAGCGGATGGTGTGGTCCCGAGACCAGCTCAGCACGCGCGGGCGGCCGATGACATCGGGCAGGAACTGCGCGCCGACGACCCAGTCGTCATGCTGTATCGTCGTACCGATTGGCTCGCCGGTCAGCGCGTCCCACCAGCGGATGCTGCAGTCGCGAGACCAGCTCAGCACGCGGGGGTATCCATCGACATCGGGCAGGAACTGCGCGCCGACGACCGAGTCGTCATGCCGCATCGTCGCGCCGATTGCCTCACCGGTCAGCGCGTTCCACCAGCGGATTTTGTTCGCCGACCAGCTCAGCACACGGGGGCAGCCGTCGACCTCTGGCAAGAACTGCGCGCCGACGACCCAGTCGTCATGCTGTATCGTCGTACCGATTGGCTCGCCGGTCAGCGCGTCCCACCAGCGGATGGTGTGGTCCCGAGACCAGCTCAGCACGCGGGCTCGACCCTCTACATCGGGCACGAACTGCACGCCTAAGACCCAGTTGTTGTGGCGCATCGTCGCGCCGATTGGCTCTCCGGTCAACGCATCCCATTGGCGGATGGTGTGGTCCCAAGACCAACTCAGCACACGGCGGTATCCGTTGACATCAGACAGGAACTGCGCGCCGACGACCGAGTGGTCATGCCGCATCATCGCCCCGAGAGGTTCGCCGGTCAGCACATTCCACCAGCGGGTGGTGTGGTCGCATGACCAGCTCAGCACGCAGGGGCAATCGTCGACATCCGGTAGGAACTGCGCGCCATTTGTTTTATTATCATGCCGCATCGTCGCCCCGAGAGGTTCGCCGGTCAGCACATTCCACCAGCGGATGGTGTGGTCGTATGACCAGCTCAGTACAAGGGGAGCGCCGTCGACATCCGGCAGGAACTGCGCGCCAAGGACTGGGCCGTCGTGCCGCATCGTGGTACCGATCGGCTCGCCGGTCTGCGCGTCCCACCAACGGATAGTGTAGTCGGTAGACCAGCTCAGCACGCGGGGACGGCCGTCGACGTCGGGCAGGAATTGTGCACCGCAGACCCAGGCGTCATGCTGCATCGTCGCGGCGATCGGCTCGCCAGTCCGCGCATCCCACCACTGAATGGCTCCGTCCTCGTACCAACTCAGCACGCGGGAGCGGCCGTCGACATCCGGCAGGAACTGCGCGCCGAGGACCCAGCCGTCATGCCGCATTATCGCGCCTGGCTCGCCGGTCTGCGCGTCCCACCAGCGGATGGTGCAGTCCCGAGAGTAGCTCAGCACGCGGGGGCAGCCGTCGACATCGGGCAGGAACTGCGCGCCAAGGACCGAGCCGCCGTGCCGCATCTCCTCGCCGATCGGCTCGCCGGTCCGGGCGTCCCACCAGCGGATGGTTTGGTCGTCGGACCAGCTCAGTATGCGGGGGCAGCCATCGACATCGGGCAGGAACTGTGCGCCGAGGACCCAGCCGTCGTGCCGCATTATCGCGCCTGGCTCGCCGGTCAGCGCGTCCCACCACCGGACGGTGTTGTCGCAGGACCAGGTCAGCACGCGTTGACGCCCGTCCACGTCGGGCAGGAATTGTGCGCCGCAGACCCAGGCGTCATGCTGCATCGTCACGCCGTTTGGCTCGCCCGTCAACGCGTCCCACCACTGGATGATTCCGTCACCGGACCAGCTCAGCACGCGGGGGGGCCGTCGACATCGGCCAGAAACTGCGCACCAATGAATGCTTGCTCACACCGTATCGTCGCGCCGATGGGCTGGCCGGTCAGCGCGTCCCACCAACGAATGAAGTTGGCCTCGTCCCAGCTTATCACGCTAGGGCGTCCCCCGATACCAGACAGGAACTGCGCGTCCTTGACACCACCATCGTGGCACATCGTCGCGCCGAGCGGCTCACCAGTTATCGCGTCCCACCATCGGATGGTGTGGTCGTCGGACCAGCTAAGCACGCGGGGTTTTCCGTCGACATCGGACAGGTAATGAGCACCTCTGACCGGCCCCTCATGCCCCTCGATGATCATGATCAGCCCAGAGGAGCCGTCATCTTCCGACCGCCGCGTCGGCGCAAAGCGCAGCCCCGGAGCCAGTCGCTCGGGTTCGAGCAGCCCTGCCGCGATATTCGCAAGTTTCTCTGGATGGGCGCGCAGCTCCAATTGCGCGACCAGCTGCCGGCGATCACGGCGCAGCACATGCGCCGACCGTCGCACGACCTTGCGCAAATGTTGCAGCGCCGGATCGTCGGCGCTCGCATTATCCAGCAGGCGCAGCAAACGCCCGGCATTGCCCGTTAGCGAATTCAAACTTCTTCTCCCGAAACGACAGCTTCGAGCCTCATGGCCCCGCCCCGCTTCCGGGCGATAATCTCGCCGCGCCAAATCCTCCTCAACTTACGGATATCCCCAGAATGCTTCAAGGCGGCGAGAAGCCTGGCGCGCAACACTTCGTCGAGCTCCGGCACGGCGTCCGCCGGCGCGCCGAGCTCGCGCGCGAACTGCTCGCGAAACCCCGCGACGATCGCGTCGAGATCGTCTCGCCCCGGCTCCCGGCAGACGATCACGCGCAGCCGCGAGGAAAGTGCGAGCGGGAGGTCCGAAACGCTGTTGGCGGTCGCGATCCAGCCAATCCGTGAGGCGTCGACTGCGCGATCGAGAAACGCATCGCGAAAATTTCCCGCCGTCGTGGGCTCCAGCAAAGGCAGGAGCGCATCGAGCGCCTGACCGTGATGCGCGGATGTCCCCGTCTTGTCGATCTCATCGAGAACGATCATCGGGTCTGCCTGGCCGGTTTCCAGAAAGGCGCGGACCGGCAAGGAGGCCTGAGCGCCCGAATAGACGGGGTTGGACCCGACGATGGTCATTCCCTCCGACAGCGCCGCCATCGGCTGCGCGAAGGCGCCGCGGCCGAGCGCCTCCGCCAGCACGGCGGCGAAGGAGGATTTGCCGATGCCGGGCGGCCCGACGAGCAGCGTCGCTGGCGGCCGATAGTCTTTAGCCCTGAAAAGCTCGACGAGCTCCGCGGCTTCCCGGTAGGCGTCGATCGCCTCGGCGAACCAGGGATAGCGGACGCCGAGTGCTTCGAGGCGGGAGCGATCGACCGCGCCGCCGGCCGGCAACCCGCGCGACAGGGCTTCGATCATGGCCGCCCGCCGCTCATCCGAGGAGCCGTCGGCGCTGCACATGCGGCCGCGCCCCTGCGCGCCATCGACGAAAATGGGCACGACAATCTCGCCCGATCGTTCTTTTGTCGTCGCGCTATCGGATCGCGGGCTCGGGGCTGCGGTCCGGCGCTTTGCTTCGGACGGCTCCGGGGCGCTTTTCTTCGACGGCTCCAACGCGTCGAAGTTCTCAGCCTGCCAGGCGCAGAACCGCCGCCAGTAATTCGCGACGAGCACGAGTTCGCCCTTCGCCTCGGCCGCTTCCTCCGAGATCGGCGTGAAGCCGGACAGGAGGTTGACGAGTGGCGTCGAGTCCGACGCCGTCAGCAAAGGCTCGGCAGCCGCGGCACCGATGAGCGAGCCGATGAAGCGGCGCACGTCGGCATGGAGCGCGGATGTCGGATCGCATGGGGCGCCCGAGGCGAAAAACGCCGTGAGCCGCCCAGTGAGCGAGGCGCGGGTCATGGCTCACGCCTCGATCTTCAGCGCGCGCAGCAACTCGTTGCAGAAGCGCGTGCGATGGCCGTTCCAGACAGGATGGGGATGGACGAAGAGGTCGGTGCGGCGCACCACCTGGATGAGGATGCGGCAGGCCGAAACCGCCTTGCAGATGCGATGAAAATTGGGGCCGCCACAGGCGTGGTCCCAATCGGGGTAGCTCGTGCCCTTGGCGAGACGGCGCATTTCCGGCAGCCATTCGAGCGCTTGGCGCCGCAAATCCTCGTCGAAGACGAGGCGGTTCGGATCGGCGGCGCCGAGCGCGTCCACCCGCGCCCAGAATTCGGGCCTCGCCAGATGCGCGGAGAGCCGGCTTTCGAGTTCCTTGCGGCAAGTCAGGCGGTAATTGAGCCAGCCGAAAACGAGTGCGCAGAGCGCGGTGGTGAAGAAGGCAACGAAGGTGAATTTCGGCGCGGCGTCGACGATCGAGGCGAGTAACGGCATGAGACCCTCCTGGGTTGTGGTAGACCCGGGAGAATCCAAACGGAATCGACGGTACTGAACAGCGGTACCGACGCGGTACGTCGTACCATTTATCGAAAAAAGTGCTTTGTCAGGCGGAAACCAGTCGGAAGAGATGCGGACGGTCGGTGAAGGCAAGGAGGTGCGCTGCGCCATTGAGCGCGATGACTTCGGCCCTGACCGGCGCGGAGTCGAGCCATATCGCCGCTGCGGCTTCACCGCTGACAGCATCCCAGAGGCGGATGGTCTTGTCCATGAACCAGCTCAACACAAGGAGGCGGCCGGCGACATCGGGCGCGAACTGCGCGCCAATGACAATGGCGCGATGCTGCATGGTCTTGCCGACGGGCTCGCCGGTCAGCGCGTCCCACCAGCGGACGATTCCACAAGCGGACCAGCTCAGCACGCGAGGGCGGCCGGCGACATCGGGCACGAACTGCGCGCTCTTTATCCTAAGGTCATGGCGCATGGTCGCGCCAACGGGCTCGCCGGTCAATGCGTCCCACCAGCGGAGGACTCCATCATCACCGGACCAGCTCAGCACGCGAGGGCGGCCGTCAACATCGGGCACGAACTGCGCGCCGTCGACCCTACAGTCATGGCGATTGGTCGCGCTGACAAGGCGCATGGTCGCGCCGACGGACTCGCCGGTCAGCGCGTTCCACCAGCGGATGACTCCCTCATCACCGGACCAGCTCAGCACGCAAGGGCAGCCTTCGACATCGGGCACGAACTGCGCGCCGCCCACACTAAAGTCATGCCGCATGGTCGCGCCGATTGCCTTTCCGGTCAGCGCGTCCCACCATCGGATGGCGTTGTATGCCCAGCTTAGCACGCGAGGGTGGCCGGCGACATCGGGCACGAACTGCGCGCCGTTTACCCCGTGTTTATCCGGCATCGTCTTGCCGAGTAGCTCGCCGGTCAGCGCGTCCCACCAGCGGATATCTCCATCACCGGACCAGCTCAGCACGCGAGGGCGGCCGTCAACATCGGGCACGAACTGCGCGCCTCTGACGGCGTCGTGCCGTATGATTGCGCCGAGCGGCTCGCCGGTCAGCGCGTCCCACCAGCGGATGGTGTTATCAATAGACCAACACAGCACGCTGGGTCGGCCCTCGACATCGCGTACAAACTGAGCACCTCTGCTCCAGTTCTCATGCCGCACGGTCGCCCCGAGTGGCTCGTCGGCCAGCGCGTCCCACCAGCGGATGGTTTGAAAAGACCAGCTCAGCACGCG
The DNA here is from genome assembly GCF_002752655.1 of Methylosinus trichosporium OB3b. Classification (NCBI taxonomy): domain Bacteria; kingdom Pseudomonadati; phylum Pseudomonadota; class Alphaproteobacteria; order Hyphomicrobiales; family Methylocystaceae; genus Methylosinus; species Methylosinus trichosporium. Next base: position 2,925,700 of record NZ_CP023737.1, read on the forward strand.
GGGATGGCCATCCACGTCGGGCACGAACTTCGCGCCGTCTACCCCAAGGTCATGCCGCATGGTCGCGCCGAGCGGCTCGCCGGTCAGCGCGTCCCGCCAGCGGATGGTTCTGCCGAGCAAGCTCAGCACGCGAGGGCGGCCGTCGACATCGGGCACGAACTGCGCGCCGTTTACTCCGCATTTATACGGCATCGTCGCGTCGAGGAGCTCGCCGGTCAGCGCGTCCCACCAGCGGATAGTGGTGTCCCGAGACCAGCTCAGCACGCGCGGACGGCCGCCGACATCGGGCACGAACTGCGCGCCTTCGACCGCGTCGTCATGCTCCACCATCGCGCCGAGTAGCTCGCCGGTTAGCGCGTCCCACCAGTGGATGGTGCCGTCAATGGACCAGCTCAGCACGCGAGGGCGGCCGCTGACGTCCGGCACGAACTGCGCGCCTTCGACCTCGTCGTCATGCTCCATCATCGCACCGACGGGCTCGCCGGTCAGCGCGTCCCACCAGCGGATAGTGGTGTCCTGAGACCAGCTCAGCACCCGCGGGCGCCCGTTGACATCGGGCACGAACTGCGCGCCTCTGACGGCGTTGTCATGCTCCATCATCGCGCCGAGTGGCTCGAAGGTCAGCGGGTCCCGCCAGCGGATGGTGTTCCCCGACCAGCTTAGTACGCGGGGGCGGCCGCCGACGTCGGGCACGAACCGCGCGCCTTCGACCGCGTCGTCATGCTCCACCATCGCGCCGAGTAGCTCGCCGGTCAGCGCGTCCCACCAGTGGATGGTGCCGTCAATGGACCAGCTTAGCACGCGAGGGCGGCCGTCAACATCGGGGACGAACTGCGCGCCCATGACCCAATTACTATGCTCCATTATCGTGCCGATTGGCTCGGCGGTCAGCGCGTCCCACCAGCGGATAGAGTAGTCCTGAGACCAGCTCAGCACGCGGGGGCGGCCGCCGACATCGGGAATGTAATCAGCGCCACGGACCCCGCTGTGATGTTCCCCGACGATCATGATCAGGCCGGAGGAGCCATCGTCTTCCGACTGCTGAACCGGCGAGAACCGCAGCCCTCGAGCCAGCCGCTCTGGCTCGAGCAGCGTCCGTGCGATGTCCTCAAGTATCGCAGCATCGGCGCGTAGTTTCAATTGCGCTGTTAACTGTCGGCGATCGCGGCGCAGCACATGCTGCGATCGCCGCACGACCTGTCGTATGTATTGCAATACTCGGTCATCCGCGCTCGCATCATCCAGCAGGCGCAGCAGCCGCCCGACATTCCCCGCGAGCTTATCCAACTTTCCTCTCCTGAAATCAGTCTCCCGACGGGTCTCTTTGCTAGCGTCAATGGCGTATCGGCATGCCGATCGGCTCGCCGGTCAGCGCATCCCACCAGCGTGTCACGCCGTCATCCGCCCAGCTCAGGAGGCGCGCGCCGCCCGGAAAGTCGGGCGCGTAGAGCGCACCCAAGACCGCGCTGTCGTGCCTCATCGCCGCGCCGACGGGCTCGCCGGTCAAGGCGTCCCACCAGCGCAGGATCCCGTCATCCGACCAGCTGAGGAGGCGGGGGCGGCCCTCGACGTCGGGCAGGAACTGCGCGCCATTGACCCCGTCGTCATGCCGCATCGCCGCGCCGATGGGCTCGGTGGTCCGCGCGTTCCACCAGCAAAGCACGCCATCTTCTGACCAGGCGAGTATTCGCGGAATACCAGCGAGGTCGGCAACGAACAGCGCCCCTCGAACGACGCCGTCGTGTCGCATCGACGTCCCGATATGCTCGCCGTTGAGCGCGTTCGATAACCTGAGTTCAGCCCCGCTGCTGGCCAAAATGCAAGGGCGTCCTTCGAGATTGCTAATGAAAATCAAAAACATCAGATCGCTCCCGTCGGTCGCGCAAATAACACCTACAGTCAATGATTTAAGGGTTTTGTTTTTGTGGTGCAACCGCGAGTCCAGCCGCAGGCCGCCGACCTCTAGTATCCCAGTATTTTCAACGTCATAATGGCGGTTTTGACGCGCAAACTGGTAGCCAAGGATCAACCTTGCCAAGCTTGTGGTCGAGGGTTCGAATCCCTTCGCCAGCTCCAAAAAATCGCGATGAAAATCAAGTAGCTGACAATGGCCCTTCGAAGCCATTTCTGCTTAGAATGCTTGAACTCTCGGTTGCTCAGCGGAATCTATGCACTCGGATCAAAACCACCGGCGCGGAGACCGTGTCGCGCCCGCCGATCGCCTGAGTTGAGAGCGGCCGCTCGCGCTCGTCGCCGCGACCTTTTCGCGGCCGGAGATTCGCGGCGCCCTCCCAAAAAAAGGCGCCGCGCGCCCGCTGGCAGCCAGATCCGCTCGAAGAGGTGTGGGAGAGCGAGGTCGTCCCATGCTGAGAGCGGCACCCGGCCGATCGGCGTGTTCGAGGGCTGCGCCGTCGGCACGCGGCGCTGGACTCCAGAGTGCGACGCACGCTGGAGCGGCGCTCGAAGCTGGCGCGCCATCCATGGTCCCGAGCAGGAGTGATTTTCCGGCAGGAGCATCCACCGGGGCGCATGGGGCTCTCGGATTTTTGCGACATGCGCGATCTCGAGGTTTCGATCGCCTGCGTTGTGCACGATCACGGGGTACTCGACGAGCGCGTCCTCCAGCGCGCCTATCGGCGGCGGGCACCGCGGAGGACGAATGGAGCTGCGCGGCTGCACTCATGGGGAGAGGCTTACAGAACGAACAATGAACAAGTCAACGGTGAATTCTGCAAAGACGGTTAACGACCGCGCGGTGAGGATACGATCCGCGAAAAGATCGCAGGATCCGGCCCAATGTGAAATTCGCGCTTGCCGAAATACCAAATCTCGTGAGAGCGCTTGTAAGCGTATCCGTTTCCGATCGGTGCGTTTCGTTCATCGGGAAAAAGAATCATGACGACCCAGCCGACCATTTTCAGTCTGTGCACTCCGCAGGACGACGTGCTGAAGGGCGCCGTGTCGGACAGCGATTTCGCAGCCAAGCTCTCCCACGTCTTGAACGGCAAGGCGTCGCCCGACTATCGAAAGCCCGAGCGCTTCTTCGCCAACACCTATCCCACCGAAGGGCTGAAGGAGCTGATCGCCAACGTATGCGCCCGGCTGTCCGGTAGGGGCGACGCGGTCTCGTCGGTCTTTCGTCTCGACACTTCGTTCGGCGGCGGTAAGACTCACGGGCTGATCGCGCTGGTCCACGCCGCGAAGTCCGGCCGGTCCGTCCCGAACATCGCGGAGTTCGTCGATCCGTACCGCCTTCCGGACGGCGAGGTGAGGATCGCCGCCTTCGACGGTGAGGACGCCGATCCGGCGAACGGACGGCCCATGGGCGACGGCGTCAGGGCGCGCACTCCTTGGGGCGAGATTGCCTTCCAACTCGCGAGAAAGCCCGGATTCGAGATCGTCCGTCGGTCGGATGAGGAAATGGTCGCCCCCGGCGCGGACACGATTGCCGAACTTTTCGGATCCGATCCCGTTCTCGTCGTCCTCGACGAGATGGGCGAATATCTTCGCCGCGTGCAGCACATGGGCGGGCGTGACCAATTGACCGCGTTCCTGAAGGCCCTGTTCACTGCGGTGGAGGGGAATCCGAGGGCCGCCGTCGTGTTCACACTCGCCGTCCGCGCGGATGGAAAGGGAGTCGACGCCTTCGCCGAGGAGAACGAGTTCCTTGCGAATGCGATGGCGGAACTCGAAAGCGTGTCGGGACGGAAAGCCACCAACCTCAATCCCACGAAGGACGACGAGACGGAGAAGGTCCTGCGCCGCCGTCTCTTCTCGCGCATCGACGACTCTGGGGCGGCGGAGGTCGTCGAGGCCTATCGCGAGATATGGAATCGGGATCGCAATTCGCTTTCCGAGCCGGCCCGTCGCCCCGAGACATCGAAGGAATTCGCCGAGTCCTATCCGTTCCATCCGGATCTGCTCGACACCCTGAAGGACAAGACGGCGACGCTCGCAAATTTCCAGCGCGTGCGCGGAATGTTGCGGATACTCGCCAAGACCATCGCCGTGATGTGGGCCCGGCGTCCGAGCGACGCCTATGCGATCCATGTCCACCACCTCGATCTTGGTGACGAGGCGATCCGGCGCGAGTTCACGACCCGCCTGCAACAGCAGGCGTTCATTCCCGCGATCAACAACGACATCGCGTCGGCCGACGGCAAGCAGGCGCTCGCGCAGGAGCTCGACGCCAAGCATTATGGAGGTCTGCTCCCCTACGGCTCCTATGTCGCCCGCACGATCTTCGTGCACACGCTGGCGTTCAACAACGACCTGAAAGGCCTGACGCCGGAGCATCTCCGCTACTCGCTCCTCGGGCCCGGCGCCGACGCCGCCTTCGTCGACGACGCGAGAACGAAGTTCCGGGCCCAATCCGCCTATCTCGACGACCGACCGACGGCCCCGCTACGCTTCAGCGCGGAGGCCAATCTCACCCAGATCATCGGGCGGGAAGAGCGGAACGTCGATCCCGGCGACGCGCGCACGCAGCTCAACGATCGCATCAAGGACATCTTCAAGGGCGACAGCTTCGAGATGGTCGCGTTTCCCGGCGGACCATGGGACGTGAGCGACGATGTCGGCGACGGCAAGCCGAAGCTGGTGGTCATGTCCTACGACGCCGTCGATATCGGCTCCAACCTACAAGCCGTTCCCGATCTCGTCGCCAAGATATTCGAGAGGAAGAACGCGGACGGCTCCGGACTTCGGTCCCTTCGCAACAACGTCGTGTTCGTCGTCGCCGACGACGCCCGCCTTTCGGATATGAAGCGTTCGATCCAACGTCGCCTCGCGCTGCTCGAGCTCAAGCGCCCGGAGCGGCTGAACGAACTCGCCGACCATCAGCGGGAGAAGATCCTCGAGCTCGAGAAGCGCGCGGAGACCGAGGTGGCGATCTCGATCCAACAATGCTTTCGCCATGTCCTCTATCCGGCCAAGAATGGCGTCGGGGAAGGCGCGGTGCAGCTCGCCCATTCGGTCATCGACATTCAGAACGCCTCCGAGAAGCCCGGGTCCGGCCAGACGCAGGTCGTCCGACAGCTTCAAGCGCAGGCGAAGCTGCGGTCTGCGACCGATCAGCCCGATTCGCCATCATACATCCGTGACCGCACGCCCCTGAAGAAGGGTCAGATTACGACGCAGGATCTCCGCGACGAGTTCCGGCGCGATCCGGGGCTGGCGATCCTCCTGTCCGACGACGTGCTCCGCAAGGCGATCGTCAAGGGCATAGAGGAAGGGACCTACATCTACCGGCGCGGCGCGCTGGTCGCCGGGCAGGGAGATCCGATCCCCTCGATCCAGATCGATGCCGAGTCCGTCGTCTTCACAATGGACTTCGCCAAATCGAGCGGCATCTGGCCGCGGCCGGCTCCGCATCGCGAGGCCGCCGCCACCGCGGCGCCCGACCCCGTCGTCGTGAGCCCGCCCTTGTTTTCGTCGGGCTCCGCGCCCTCGGGCTTCCGCGAGGGGCCCATCGCTGCACCGACGACCGAGGCTGCGGACGACGACGTCCGCAGATTCGTGGCCGAGGGCGTCCTCAAGGAGGCCTTGCGCCGGGTGTTCGAACAGGTCCGATCCGTGAGGATCGAGCGTGTCGACACGCTGTCCATTCGGGTTTTCGAATTCGCCGACGCTTTCAGGCTCATCCCGCTCGCGAGCGGGATCTCCGGGGCTCGGAAAACGATCGAGATCAGCGGCGAATTTTTCACCGTGGACGACTCGCACATGGAGTTCGAATTCAGCGGCACGGCGAAGGACGCCGGGCTCATCAAGGAGTATCTGGAGCCGCAGTTCCGCGCCGCAAAGGAATCGGAACTGAAATCAAGGATCGAATTCGCGTTCGATGGCGGGATGTCCGTGGAGGAGACCGTCGCCGAGGCGTTCATCGAGAAGCTGACTAAATTCGGGAGCGCGACGGCGTTCGTCGAGGCGTCCGCGGAGGTGAAGTGAGATGCGTGCGTTGCGCCGAGAGGATTATTCCATGCCGCCGAAGACGCTGCCGAAATACGAGCTTCGGGCTCGCCGGCATGGCCCCGGCAACACCGAGCTGGAGGTCTGGCAATTGCCGTCTTCGGCGACCCCTCAGATCAAGGCCCCCATCCGCCTCGCCGGCCTGCGTGGTCGCAATTATGAACTCGTCGAGCACCGGGTGCTGAGACGATTGAAGGAGGTCGGCGTCAGGGTTGATATCCTGCCGATCGAGGGCCTGGGCTCTATCCTTAACGAGGAGATCGCGCTTCGTTTGGCTCTCCTCTTCCGCACCTTGGCGCCTATGCGGAGCCGCGACGCCATGCGTCTCGTTGCCGAAGGCATCGACGAAATGGGAAAGGAGGAGGCGGCCTATTGGCTAGGTATGTCGGTCCATCGAAAGAACCCGCGCCGCGTCTTGACGTCGCTGCGAATTCTTTTGACTGATCCGAAGCGCAAGTGATCGAAGGATATTTTTGATGTCGGATGTACGTTTGATCGAACGGTGGCTGCCTATTGCCGCGCTCGGAGAAGAGAGCGTCCGCGAACGCCGATCGATGACCGCGCTGCCGCCGACATACTATCTGCACGTCTGGTGGGCGCGTCGTCCTCTCGTCGCGTCGAGGGCGGCGATCCTTGCGGCCCTTCTGCCTGCGGATGCGGATCGCGAGAAATTCATGCATGCTTTGGGGATTCTTGGTGATCCCATTGCGAGCCGTCGTAGGATCGACGCGGCGAAACGCAAGGGTGAACGCTTCGAGGGCGACGCGTACTCTTACCCACGTGCGTTCAACCACGTTCCAACCGATGAAGACCGGGCATTTATCGCATCGCATACGGCCACTGAATCCGCTGTGCCAAAGGTTCTCGACCCGACGGCCGGTGGCGGAAGCATCCCATTCGAAGCGTTTCGTCTCGGGCTGTCATCGCATGCCAACGATCTGAATCCGGTGGCTGCACTGATCGAGCGTGCGACAATCGAGTATCCAGCGAGGTTTGGCGATGCTTTGAAGTCGGAATTCGAACGACTTGCCAGGAAATTCGTCGAACGCCGTGAATCGAGACTGTCTCCGTTTTTCCCGTCCGAGCCGGACTCGAACGCTATTCCGACCAATTTCATTTGGGCTCGAACCATACGCTGCCCCCATTGCGACGGGCTCGTCCCATTGTCTCCGAACTGGAGACTCGCGCCCGATGGGACGGGCGTCCGTCTTACGCCTCAAATCGGAATGGGACCTGGTTCATCCGGTCGCGTCTGCGACTTCGAGATCGTGGCGAAGGTCGCCGATCAATCGAAAGGAACGGTTTCTGACGGCGACGCGATCTGCCCGTTTGCGGACTGCAACCGAGTCGTCACGGGCGAGGAAATCAAACGGCAGGCGCAAGCCGGGGAGATGGGCGAGCAACTCTTCTGCATCGTCTTCAAGTGTCGCGTCGAAACCAGAACCAAGACGGGAAAGCGGGGCCGAGATAAATGGGTGCGTGGCTACCGTGCCCCGCGGCCCGAGGACGATGTTTCCGAATTGGTAAAGGCAGAACTCGACAAGAGGCTGGCAGAGTGGGAGGCGCTCGATGTCATCCCGAACGAGAAATACCCAGAAGTATCGAACGACGAGCGCCCAATTCAATATGGCATGCCATTGTGGCGAGATATGTTTTCGGCTCGTCAGCTTCTCGGACATGGAATGGCGGTCGAAATTTTTCGTGACTTGGTTAATGAGGAGGAACAAAAAGGACTAAGCGAAATCTCTCGGGCGTCTTTAGTCTATGTCGCGCTCACCATAGACAAGATGCTCAATTATAATTCGCGGATGTCGGTTTGGATGTCGACGCGAGAGGTAGTTGCGAACACTTTTAATCGGCACGATTTCGCCTTTTGTTGGTCACATGCTGAGATTGTGCCTCTTATCGAGGGGCTCGGCTATGATTGGGCGATCGAGCAAACTGCCAAATGCATCGATGAACTCAGAAAGCTCATCGAAGGGCAAGATGAGGCGAGGGGTGGGGGGCTATTCGATACCTTGGAGACACACAAGCGACCCGAGATAACGATCACCTGCAAGTCTGGAGATTCGCTGGATCACATCGCCGACAGCTCCGTAGATGCAGTCGTGATGGACCCGCCCTATTACGATAACGTCATGTACGCGGAGCTGTCGGACTTTTTCTATGTCTGGCTGAAGCGCACCGCCGGACTCGTCGTGCCGGAGCTTTTCACGAGACGCTTAACCGACAAGGACGGGGAGGCCGTCGCCAATCCAGCCAAGTTCTCGGGTCAAAAAGGAGCCAAGGCTCTCGCGGGACGTGACTATCGCGATCGCATGCAGCGCATTTTCGAGGAGTGCCGTCGTGTCCTGAAGCCCGACGGCATCATGACGCTCATGTTCACGCACAAGGCCTCCGGAGCATGGGATGCCCTCACCAAAGGACTGATTGAGGCCGGCTTCACGATCACGGCCTCTTGGCCGATCAATACGGAGGCCGAGGGATCCCTCCATATCAAGGACAAGGCGGCGGCCAATTCGACGATCTTCCTCGTCTGCCGCCCTCGCGTTTCGGCTCAATCGGTGGAGCCCGCTTATTGGGAGGATGTCGAGCCGCTCGTCGCCAAGGCGGTGCGCGCTCGGGTCGAGGAATTTCAGAAGGCCGGCATTGGCGGAGTCGATCTCTATCTCGCGAGTTTCGGTCCCGCGCTCGAGGAGTTCTCCAAGCATTGGCCATTGAAGCGCGGAACCCCTCGTCCGGAACCGCAATCGAAGAGGCGGCGAGCCCAGTCCGAGTTGTTCGAGGAGGAGTTCGATCCCTACGCCGTCAGTCCGGAGGACGCACTCGAGGCGGCGCGGCGCGAGGTCAAGACGTGGCGGCTGAACAAGCTGACCCACCTGCGCGGCAAAGCCGATCTCGATCCCGTCACCTCGTGGTTCGTGCTCGCTTGGGACGCGTTCAAGGCTCCTGTTTTCGCCTATGATGAAGCCCTGCGCTTGGCGCGCGCCGTCGGCGCCGATCTCGATCGCGACATTGTCGGGAAGCTCTGCGAAAAGAAGGGCTCGGACTTGAAGCTTTGGGACAGCGCGGCGCGTTCGGCGAAGGGAACCCTCGGCTCCGCCGATGGCTCACGCGCGATGATCGACGCCATTCATCACATCGCCCAGCGCGCGCGGACCCGCACGATCGACAATGCGCGCGATCTGCTCGAAGAGCAGCATCTCCTCGATGAGCCGGCCTTCCTGAGCGCCCTGGAAGCTGTCTTGGAGGTGCTGCCGGCGTCCAAGACCTTCACCAAAGTCAATTCGACGAGCGAGGAAACGGAGCCGGCGGCAAACGACTTCGAGGTGTTGGAAAAGCTTCGCCGTCTCGCCTTGAGCGACAAGATCGACCAGCCCGAGCAGCTTCGGCAGCTCGAGCTCGAACTCGAAGAGGAGGCCGCGTGACGCTCCTTCGGGATCACGCTTGGAAGCTCAAATACACTCCGGACGATGGAAACCTCGCCCGGCAGTTCTACGTCCCTGCGCTGAATTCGGCGACGCGCTACGATCGCAAGACCGGCTATTTCACGGCACCGGCCCTCGCCTTGGCCGCGAGGGGGATCGAGAACATCGTGCTCAACGGCGGCAGGATGCGGCTGCTAGTCGGCTGCACCTTAGGGGAGGCCGAGGTGCAGGCCATCGAGCGGGGCGAGTCGCTGCGCGAGACGGTCGAACGCCGGCTGCTGGCGATGCCGGAATGGTCGGCGGACCCCGCCCAGATCGACGCCTTGGAATTGCTCGCTTGGATGATCGCCAATGATCATCTCGCTGTTCGTCTCTCGATCCCTTGCGATCTCGACCGGCGTCCTATCGCGCAGGACGTCATATTCCACGAAAAGTCCGGCGTCATCGAAGACAAGACCGGAGATCGGATCGCGTTCGCCGGCAGTATCAACGAAACGCTGCAAGGCTGGATGCGGAACTGGGAGAGCTTTTCGGTCTTCACGTCATGGCGGGATTTGGAGAGGGTCGAGATCGAGGAGGAGAATTTCGCCAAGGTCTGGGCCAACCGGGCACAGACGCTCCTGACGATCGACGTTCCCTCTGCGGTCAAGGATCGACTTCTCCAATTCCTGCCGGACCCCGAGAGATTGCCCAGCCGACTCGAGGGAAACGACGGGGTGCTCGCAGGAGCAGGGCAACGCAGTCCGGCGGCTCCTATCGAGCCTTCGACGAATAGCCCGGCTGTCGACGCTGCGGTCACGGAAAGCGACCGCCAAGCGGTTTGGGAGAGGATTGCCAAAGCGGCGACGCTGCCCAATGGCGGCGAGCGGGTCGGCGAGGCGACGTCCGCCATCGTACCCTGGCCGCATCAGATTCGCGCCTTCGATCGCATGTATCGCCATTGGCCGCCGAAGCTGCTCATCGCGGACGAGGTCGGCTTGGGGAAGACCATCGAGACCGGTCTGCTCCTTCGTCAGGCATGGCTGGCGGGTCGCGCGAAGCGCATCCTAGTTCTGGCGCCGAAGTCGGTGTGCAAGCAGTGGCAGATCGAGCTCCGGGAAAAATTTAACCTGAATTGGCCGATCTACGACGGCCAGACGCTCGCTTGGTGTCCGTCTCCGGCGCGACGGCACAACGTCGAGCGCGAGGTGGGACGGGACGAATGGCACAAGGAGCCGTTTGTCATCATGTCCAGCCATTTGGCGCGCCGGCGGGACAGGCAGTCCGAGCTTCTTTCCGCGGAAAAATGGGATCTGGTCATTGTCGATGAGGCGCACCATGCCCGGCGCCGCGCGGCGGGAACCGGGCAGGACAACCGGCCCAACGCCCTTCTGCGGCTGCTGCGCGGATTGAAGGACAACACGGAGGGGCTGGTCCTGCTCACCGCGACGCCGATGCAGGTCCACCCCGTCGAGCTTTGGGACCTTCTCTCGCTTCTCGGCATGCCCGCAGCGTGGACCGAAACGGCCTTCGTCCGGTTCTTCGAGGAGGTCCGCCAAGATGCTATGCCGAACGAGCGTCTCGAATGGCTCGCGGCGCTGTTTCGGGCGTATGAGATCTATTACGGCCAGACCAGTTCCGAGGACGCCGCCCGGTTCACTGGGCTGGGCAAGATCAAATTGCGAAGGGTCCTCGAGGCGTTGCGCGACCAGGCTTCGACGCCGCGGCGCCAATTGTCGCCCGAAGAGCGACGGGGCGCCGCCAAGCTGATGGCCCGCTCGTCGCCGGTGCGGGCCCTCGTCTCCCGACACACGCGAGAGCTGCTCCGTCGCTATCACAAGGCCGGCCTGATCGACACGTCGGTCGCGACCCGGCGGGTCGCCGACAGCTTCATCGATCTATCCCCCGACGAGCAGACCCTCTACCGGCGTGTCGAGGACTACATATCCGAGACCTACAACAAGGCGTCGCCGGACGAGAAGAACTCCGTGGGTTTCGTCATGACGATCTATCGCCGGCGGCTCGCCTCCAGCTTCCACGCATTGAGGACCACATTGGAAGCGCGTCGGACCGGCGTCTCGGGTTCCCTTGCGAACATCGACGATGTTCGAGTCGACGAGGATGTCGCGGACTATGTGGAAGCCGGTGACGAGGACGCGACCGAAAAACTCACGGAGGCCGAACGCAGGGTGCTGGCGGCGGAGGAGGTCGACACGATCGACGCGATCGTCGGGGCCATCGCGAGATTGCCGACGGACACCAAGGCCCGTCAGCTGGTCGACGAGATCCGTGATCTCGAGGCTGCCGGCTACCGTCAGGTCATCGTGTTCACGCAGTACACCGACACGATGGATTATCTGCGGGACCACCTGTTTGACGCGACCGGGAAGGTCGTGATGTGCTTCTCGGGCCGCGGCGGCGAGATCCGGGCTCATGACGGGGGCTGGAAGCAGATATCGCGTGAAGAGGTCAAGGCGCGCTTCAAGAAGGGGGCCGCCGACGTTCTCGTCTGCACCGATGCCGCGGCGGAGGGCCTGAACTTCCAGTTCTGCGGCGCGCTGATCAACTACGACATGCCGTGGAACCCGATGCGCGTCGAGCAGAGAATCGGCCGCATCGACCGCCTCGGTCAGAGCTTCGCCGACATCCGCATCACCAATCTGCACTACCGCGACACCGTCGAAGCCGACGTCTATCAGGCGCTTCAACAGCGCATTTCAGTGTTCACGAATGTCGTCGGAGGGCTCCAGCCGATCCTCAGTCGGATTCCGGAACTGATCGCGGACGCCGTGCTGTCGAGAGCCGGCGACGAGTCCGAAAAAAGCGCGGAGGCGGTGCGGGCTTTGGAGGGCGCGATCGAGGAAGGCCGAGCGACCGCAATCGACCTCGATGAGTTCGCGGACTTCGACTTGACCATGCCTAAACGTCCGGACCCTGCGCTGACGTTGGCGGACTTGCGAGAAATTCTGAGCAAGCCGCGCCTAATGCCGCCAGGCAGGGAAGCGAAGCCTTTGGACGGCTCGGACTTCCGCTACGAAGACGGCGATCTGCCGGAACCCATTCGAGTGACAGTCGACCCCGCGTTCTTTGAAGAGCATTCCGACAGCGTGGAATTCTGGACGCCGGGCAGTCCGGCATTCCCGCCGTTGGGGAGGTTCAATTGAGCAGGAATCTGCAACAGGTATCTACGCCAAACTTCCTGATATAAACGCGGAAAGTTATCGCTGGCGGACTAGGAGCGCGCATGGCCGCAGCTTGCGGATTTTGCCTCAAACTTCCGATGTTCGATTGGAAGACGTATGTATGCGTACAAGGTCACGTGCATGACCTTCCGACAAAAGAATTTTAGATGTCGAATCGAAGTCCTGCAAAGTGTTCAAGGGATTGTGTGGGTCGATCCATCGCAGGTCATTTACCGAGAGAGCGGCCCTTGTCGGCCTGAAACTAGGGGGGCACTTATAGCTGAGCACCATATGCAAGATCGCCGGCGTGTTCGCGGCGCGCGCACTCTTGACGCCGAACCATGGCAAAATCTCGCCGCCATAGCGGGCGCGCTCAGCAAAATGGCGGGGCAATCCAATCCCGGAGCACAACTCTTCGATGGCGTTCCCAATGATCCCAAATAGGCTCTCGAACAGCATATCGACTTGGTCCGCGGTAACGGTACCGCTCAGGCCAATCGTTCGGCGTCCGAATAGAGGATCGCTGCGCGGGAAAAACTTACCGCATCGAAAAGAAAGAATTCGTGAGCCGTCGTGCACAACGACGAAGCTGTGGATTGCAGTACAGGCGTCGTTCCGCAGTATATCTTGCGCGGACCGGTACGAGTAATGACCAGACTTTAGTTGATCCAGTACAAATGAGAGCGGTACTATCGGCCCACCATTCCTCTCGATCGAATCTATGTTTGTATTCAAGGTCAGTATATCATTTTGATCAAGCTCCTTGCGTCTTGGTTTTGCATAGTACTCACCGATTTCATTTGCACCCTTGTGGTTGAAATCTCGTAGAAAGTACCGCCCTGGGCTGGTGCGAAAGAAGCGGCTTTTGGAGCCCAGACGTGCGATGTCCTCGCTGAGCCGAGCTTGAAGCGTACGATCCTGCCGAAAACCATAAAGGTGCTTCGGTAATAGTCGGCTCCTTTGCGCTTGGCTGATGATCTCTGCAGCCGAAAGCGGTCGATCTGAAAGGATCAACACTCGTTCGGCCACTTCGAGATACAAGCTAGTCATCTAGGAATCCACCTTCTTGCACGGGCCAGAGGCGCACCACTCATTCGAAAGCGTAGATTCCCACCATCGTATCGGCGGGTCGCCATGATGGACTGGGAACACAAAGCTGAGAGCTTTTCTACGCGTGTCGATCGTCGAGCTATCATAAGGCATGCCTGCCTCAGCGAATCTTTCTCGAATCTGCTCCTTTAGTTTAACTTTTGTCCTGTTTATTTCGCAAAAGTCAAATGTATATTCTGGCTGAATAAAAACATACAAATTTCCATCATTCTCAATGTGCTTGGAATGAGCCCTTGGGTAGCATGGCGCAAACAAATTGAGAAATATTGGCTCTTCCGCGAACATCAGGCTCCACCCGACTGCGCCTAAGTCACGAGTTAACGACTGCTTGCAAGATACATCATGTATCGCAAGACCAAATACAAATCTTCTAAAAAGAACAACTGTGCTCTCGAAGTCTACCGCATCACAAAGATTGATTTGTGAGACGAACCCTTTTGTTCGCCTCAAGCGCCCCTCAGCAATGTGTGCGGCAAGGCGTCGCGCGTTCGCAATAATGTTATCATCGAAGCCGAGTTCTTCACACCATGGTGGACCATACTCAATCTCAGCCTTGGCAGCGAAGGGGCATAATGTTGAGCCTTGAAGCTTAGAGAAGGCTTCCAATTCACTTTTCCTCCTGTTTCCAGTCGCCTGCATTGAACCGATTGCGAGCATTCAGGTGCCAAGCGTGGCTACTTCGCATATTGACCGTATCGAACAGGCGGCGGGCCGTGTCGGTATGCAGGGTACGTTTCACGGCTTCGCGCGTCGGGGCAAGAGCCTCCGCTATGTTGGCGCCTTTGTCCCGCATTTCCTTCAATTCAAAGTCGCAGTCGAGGTTATCAGCGTCTTTGACTATCTTGGCCTCAATGGTAATCCCCGCCATGAGTTCGGTACGAAGAGCGTCAAAGTGGGTCGCCAACGCCGAGCGTCCATCCATCTCTCGCGCGGCTGCTTCTACATCATCGTGCCGATACATTTTCTGCACGTAATTCGCGTCTCCCGTCCGACTCTCAGGTAAGTCATGAGCCAGAGCCAATTGGACGACTCTATCAACGTTGGCCCCTTCATGCACGGCAATGACCATGCCGATGAACGCCATGCGGAACGAGTGCTCCGCGACGTTGGCGAAAGGCAGACCGCCGAACTGTCGCCATGACCGATGGATATGGCGCAAAGTTCCGATCTCAAACAGAATATCGACGTCCTCTACAATGAGGTCGCTTGAGTCCCGAGCCGGCGTATCGCCCATGGGGTCCGTCCTCATTCATATCCCGATTATCAGAGTCACTGTTACCGCCGCCGCAGCCAACGCAGCGTAGTGGTGCCATGTGTCGTTCTTGCCGACACCATAGTCACAAACACCTCTGACGACCATGGCGGATTGGCCGAAGTTCCACAGGGCTTCTTGCGCGCCGGCCCCTTCCATCTCGATTGCAAATAGGTCATGCTCTTTTGCCTTTTCATCGCGGAATTTGGCGTCCCTTACGAGTGTGTTCGCGGAACCGATCTGTCCCCTGTGCATTTTAGGATGGCCTGGGTCTCGGCTGGCATCGGACGGATGCGGAAGCTCCGTTTTCCCGTCACTATCGAAGAGAATGTCGGTCGACGCATTGGGACGAGCAAAGCGCGGCGCCGCTTTCACGGCAGAGTCGATCCGAGGCTCCCACGGGCGGTGTCCCAGATATTCGTTGGTAGTGAGTTCGTTCAGGGCGCGGGCGATCGGTGCTGGCGGGGGAGGCAGCATACTGCGGTTGGTTTCCCCTTCTGGACCCAGGCTTCGATGGTCGATTTGAATCACCCCGCGTCGATCGCTGACTACCACGTCTCCCAACCGAACGTGCTTGCTTGGCTCGGATGGACGAGGCACGCCGAGCGCGATCCCACAGAAGAATAGGTGCTGCACATCGAATGAGCGCAGTAGGTTCGTAGCGGCTGTTGCGGCGGAGTTGTTCCCCATGCGGTTCAGCAGGCACAGAAGGACCTGTTTCTCCGTGCCGTCAGGGAGTTTAATCGACGTGGCTTTATAAGAGTTGGGATCGTCATCAATCCGCAGGGGCTGTTTTGAAGGACTAAGCAGTAGCTCGACCGCTGCCATTTCAATCGGCAAAGCCGTGATGATGGCGGTGTCGAATTTTGTAGTTATATTTGTAGATTCTGACTTATTCATCGCAGTTGTCATCTCTAATTGCTGCGGCGTCGCCCTGCTACTTACCTTCGAATCGTTCAGGATTTCACTGACCCTTTTCGCTTGCTTGGATGCATCCTCATGCGAGCGTCCCGATCTCACGCTCTCGGCTAATTCATCCCATGCTGGTTCGCTCCGCAAGCGAAACAATGCGCGCGAATCAGCCTCAAGGATTGGCTCTACCAATCCATACCGCGTGAGGCCGGCTACAAGGTCTCGGTAGCGCAACCGTTCTCGGGATTGCAGTCGGTGCTCCAGGGCTTCATAAGCTAAATAAGGAACATCTAGAAGTATATAGGTATGAAGCGAGGAGACGTAGCCATCGACGTACGCACTTTCGATCGGCGGAGCAACCACGTGTTTAAGTGCTGAACCATGAAATCCCTGCTTTCTGAGCACATCAACCGTATGTATGGGTACAAATGCCTGCTCTCCAAGCGCATCTGGTACATGAGACCAGATTTGCTCGAATCTTGGAGGTAGACTGATATTTCCTGAGTCGCGAAGGCATCTAAACACTTCACCGTCGCGCGCTGTCTGCGCCCAGGCAGCGCGAATTACACCGGTAGATGACCCATTGCGTTGTATATAACTTGGCATTATTACACAAGATCTCTTTTTTCTGTATGCATTCAAAAAATGATTTGTTGACGTCTCATTATATGAAAGCTTTTTGCTTTCAAGATGGTCAAATATATTCGCGTCACCTGCGGCTACTTTTAGTATCCCGTGCTCTCGAAATTCAGGGAACTCCGTGATTAGCCGCTGGCATTCGAGACTTTCATACAATGACGACAAAGGAAAAATCACTTCGTCGGCGAAGAGCAAACACAAGCGCATTGCGTTAGAAAGAGAGTTACGGATCTGTGCGGCACCGACTCTATTCAAACGCGCGCGCTCAATGTGATAATAATCCGCAAAATGTATGTAGATTCGAGGGACAGGTTTCATGCGTTGCGCTCGAACTCCAGGACAATCAGGCGTCTATCGTGCGTGCGTTCTAAGAAGTTAAGCTGTCTGAGGTTTGTGCCTGCCGCCAATACCTGTGCTACACATAACTCGACCCGGTGGGCCACGAATGGCTCGACTCGCTTCGTAAAGCGGTCGGGTTTCCTTATATCGGTCTTTCCACGTCGGTATTCCTCTAGGGGCTCCAAGCTGGACATCACAGCGCACATCTGAGAGACTTCTTCGAGTAGATCTGGCACGTATATCAACAGCGTGCCTCCTTGGCGGAGCAAACCAACCAAATTGGATGCAACGCGTTGATTCATACCAAAATCCAGCGTCGAGAACACGCTGAATACAAGATCGAAGCTGTTGCAAACAATCTCATTTGGTTGGAATATATCAAATGATACTACTCCTATATGTTTATCAGATCCAACTATATTAGCTGAAAATCGCAGCATATTTGGGTCGTTTTCGAGCAAAGACCATGTATGGCAGTTGGGAAGTCGGGATGCCAAATTTCGAGACATATATCCTGTTCCACTGCCGACATCCGCGATACGGACGGGGCATAGCCGACTTATCCGGGCGACAAGGTCCGGAATTATAAAGGTGTTTCGAACGTGATCTTTGGAGCAGCCTGCTTCCCAAAGCTCCGGGTCCCGGCCAATTTTTTCACTCATCTCTTCTGCGCGTCGGTAGTGAAATGCTGCTTGCCTCATTATCGCTTTTCTGGTGTGCAAACAACCTCGGCTTCTGCCTCGAGCGAGCGCGAATCGCGTTGAAGCTTGGGACTATCGCTGTCACCGCCGATAGGGTCGGTTCTCGAGGCGCAGGTCCGAGAGGACGAGGATTGAGGTCACGAATCGTCCTGGAGGCTCCGTCGGCGCACACTTCGCTTTGCGCGGCGATTCGCCGGCGAGAATCTTCCTCGCCTTCGCGCGCTTCGCCGTCTCCATGCGTTTCACGCTGGCCCGCTTGGCCGTCTCGGTCACGGGCCTCCGTCCGATGGGCGCGGAGACCTCGTAGCGCGGCATCGTCTTGATAGCTCCCCATTTCGGATCCAGTGGCATGTAGCCGCTATATCGCTCGCCCTCTTTGCGCGGAGCGTGGCCCTCGATCGGCGTCGTGCACCTGGGAGTGTTGCCGACGATTTGCGCGACCCAGTTGAACCAGTGGCACCAGCCATGGTTCGGCTGGATGTCCTCGTTCTCGACGCCAATCACGCGAACCCATTCGGCAATCTTGTCGGCTTGCTTCTGGTTCTGCAGGCGGGCTTTTCCCTCCTCGCGTCTTTTCGCCGGATCGAAGAACAGCGGTCACGATCCCTTGCCGTCGACGAGGGGAAAGCCTTTCCCCAGGGCTGAGCATCTGCTCTCAGCCGACGCCAGCCCTCTTCTGAGAGCCGGCCGCCTCGCAATGGTACCCGAGGGCGAGAGTGCGGACTGTGTTCCGTGACGGTTCGAGGGCTGGAGGAGAGGCCTCCGGCACCCGTCATGGAGACATCCCATGACCCAGGTGGAAGTTCCAGACACGGCTCGCAATTACCGCAGTGGCTACAAGGTGGATGCGCATCGAGGCGACCGAAATGGGCGCGTGTCCTCCGAATGGTTCTCGCGGCCACCGGACGAGCGCTACCTATCCCTGTCGGACCTCTACACAGCGGTGCGCGACCGAACCGAGCGCAGCCGGACCCGGACTGTTGAGAGCGCGGCGATCCGAGTGGAGGCGAACCGCGACAACGCTGAGCGCCTGACGCTGACGCTGCCCGGCGCCGACGCGTCGGTCACGCCGACGCATTGGAGCTTCGGTCAGCTCGCGAGCCTGGTCGGCGCGCCAGCCGCCTACCTCCGCCAGCTCCCGGCGCCGCTCGCCGGCATTAATCTCCAATACGGTTTGACCTCGAATCGCGCGGAACAGGTCAAAACGTTGGAGATCGAAGACGGACGCGTCGAGCTGCGCGCCGTCACCGGCCCGGACTATGGCCGCATCTATGACCACGAACTTGTCGAGGCCGTGCAGCGGATCGCGGGAAACGGCACCGGCGATACGCGGTGGAAGGTGCCGGGCGTGCTCGACTGGTCGACAGGCGTCTACCATCCGCACGCCGATATCACGCAGGACACGACGACCCTGTATGCTTCGGACCGCGACGTTTTCCTCTTCCTTGTCGACGATCTCAATCCGATCGAAGCCGGTCGGCTGCCGGACGGCTCGCCCGATCTTTATTTCCGCGGCTTCTACTGCTGGAATTCCGAAGTCGGCGCAAAGACGCTGGGCATGGCGAGCTTCTATCTCCGCGCGGTATGTCAAAACAGGAATCTGTGGGGCGTCGAAGATTTCGAGGAGATCACCATCCGCCACTCAAAATACGCAGCCTCCCGCTTCGCGCATGAGGCAGCGCCGGCGCTGACGCGCTTCGCCGATTCTTCGCCCATGCCATTCGTGAACGGCATCAAGGCGGCGCGGGAAAAAATCGTCGCGCGCACCGACGAGGACCGCGACGAGTTTCTGCGACGGCGTGGCTTTTCCAAGAAGGAGACGGCGAAGATCATCGAGACCGTCTTGACCGAGGAAGGCCGAAAGCCGGAGAGCATTTTCGATTTCGTGCAGGGCATCACCGCCGTCGCGCGGAACAAAGCTCACCAGGACGCGCGTCTCGATCTGGAGGCGCGCGCCAAGAAGCTCCTCGATCGCGCAGCCTGAATTCCGGAAAGCCGAAGATACGGAAATCCGTGTCACCGGTTCCGCGCCTTTCCGCATCTGCTGATCATCGATTCCGCGGCGCCGTCCTCAAAGTGAGAGGGCGGCGCCGCGCTTCGTGACGGTTCAAGCCGAGAGAGAGGCTCTCGGCCACCGTCACGGAGCTTATCCCTATGGCTACCGCCGTTCAAAAGATCACCCTGTCGTCCTCGCGCGACATTCCTTTCAACAAGCTCGTCCTCTCGCAGGCCAATGTCCGGCGGGTGAAGGCCGGCGTCTCGATCGAGGAGCTCGCCGAAGACATTGCGCGGCGCACCCTGCTTCAGAGCCTGAGCGTCCGCCCCGTGCTCGACGCCGACGGCGCCGAGACCGGCATGTTCGAGATTCCCGCGGGCGGCCGCCGCTATCGGGCGCTCGAGCTTCTGGTCAAACAGAAGCGGCTCGCCAAAACGGCGCCCGTCCCCTGCGTCGTCCGGGATCCCGCGAGCGACATCCTCGCGGAAGACGACTCGCTTGCCGAGAACCTCCAGCGCGCGCCGCTGCATCCGCTCGATCAGTTCCGCGCCTTCCAAGCGATGCGCGCCAAGGGAAAGTCCGAGGAGGACATCGCTGCGGCCTTCTTCATCGGCGTCAATGTCGTGAAGCAGCGCCTGCGGCTGACCACCGTGTCGGAGAAGCTCCTCGACATCTATGCCGAAGACGGAATGTCGCTGGAGCAGTTGATGGCCTTCACTGTCTCGTCGGACCATGCTCGCCAGGAGCAGGTCTGGGCGACGCTGGAAAAGTCGTGGTCGAAAGAACCTTATCATATCCGGCGCATGCTGACGGAAAAAGCCGTGCGCGCCGCCGATCGACGAGCCGTCTTCGTCGGCCTCGACGCCTATGAAGCCGCGGGCGGACTGGTCATGCGCGACCTGTTTCAGCACGACGACGGCGGCTGGCTGGAAAATGTCGCGCTGCTCGACAGCCTCGTAATAGAGAAGTTGAAGGCAGCGGCCGAAGCGGTCGCCGCCGAGGGCTGGAAATGGATCGAGGTCGCGGTCTCGTTTCCGTTCGGACATACGAATGGGCTGAGAGAGCTCGTCGGCGCGTCCACCGAGTTGACCGACGACGAACAGGCGACGATCGATTCGCTCGAGGCCGAACATGAGAGCCTGGAGACCGAATATGAAAAAGTCGATGAACTGCCGGAGGATGTCGACCGGCGCCTGGGCGAGATCGAAACGGCGCTCGCCGAGCTGCAAAATCGACCGCGGAGCTTCGACCCGGCCGACGTCGCGCGCGCTGGAGCATTCGTCAGCATCGACGCCGATGGCCTTCTATCTGTCGATCGCGGCTATGTGCGGCCCGAGGACGAGCCGCCCGCTCATGAGAAAAGCACGAACGATGACGCGGGCGCAGACGAGTTCTCACCGGCCATTGCTCCTGCGACGCAGCAGGCCGTAATCACCGTCGAAGGCCGCCCGCTCGAATCGGAAGAAGATGAAACCGACACGCTCGCGCCATTACCCGAGCGGCTGATGATCGAGCTGACCGCGCACAGAACATTGGCGCTGCAGAACGCCGTCGCGAACAATCCGCGTGTCGGCATGACGGCGCTCCTGCATAAGTTCGTCGCCGACAGCTTCCATTATGCGTCAATTTCGACGTCCGGCTTGGAAATTTCCTTGCGGCAGATCGCCTTTCCGATCCAGCCCACGGATCTGAAGAACAGCGCCAGCTCACAGGCGATTGCGGAGCGGCAGGACGCGTGGAAATCGAGCATTCCCAGGGACGATCAGGAGCTCTGGGATTGGCTCATCGGCCTCGACGACACGCGTCGCCTGGCGCTGCTCGCGCATTGCGTCAGCCATGGCGTCAACGCCCTCCATCAGAAGACGGACCGCTATGGCGGCGGCGCAGTCACAGCGCATTCGGTGCAGCAGCGTCTGAAGAATGCCGACCGGCTCGCTCGAGCAGTCGGCTTGAACATGGTCGACGCCGGCTGGAAGCCGACCGTCGACAATTATCTCGGTCGCGTACCGAAGCGACGAATCCTGGACGCCGTCCGCGAGGCCAAGGGCGAACGGGCCGTCCAGCTCATCGAACATTTGAAAAAGGGCGAGATGGCGGTCGAAGCCGAACGCTTGCTCGTCGACTCCGGCTGGCTGCCGGAGCCTTTGCGGCTCGACGACGTCGGACTGGCTGATATCGAAGCGGACGAAGCAGCCGACGAATCCGAAGAGCTGCCTGAATTTCTCTCGGACGATGACGCAAACGAGAGTGTCGATTCCAATTGCGGCTGAATGATCGTTCGGCGGAGCGCTGCAAAGGGCTCCGCCATTTTTCATGCCGGCGATCGAGAGCTCCATCGTCAAGCGCTCGAGACCCCGCCATCACGCGATGCCCGATGAGCCGCTCGTACGCGGCCCGTTGGAGACGCCGGGAGAGGAAGAGTCCGGCCGGAAGGGAGGCGAGCCGGTGGGTCCGAGAGAGAGCGCCAGCCGGCTCGTCGCTTCCGCTCTCCCGAGACCTCTTCCATGTCCAAAATGTCTGCACCTGTGGCCGCCGACGCGGCTGCGTCGACGCTCGCCTGTCACGCTTCTGCCGGCTCCGCGATCGCCGACGCGGCTCGCCGTCTTCTTCCTCATCTCGAAAACGGCCGACGCGTCGACGCCGCAATCCTGCGCACGGCGATGGAGTCAGCTTTCGGCGCGTCGGACGCCTCCGGCGCCTGGGACTGGAAAATGGGCTATGACGCCTGCGAGGCGGCGACGGTTCTGTTCCTGCGCAAATACGGAAAGGCGCTTTTCCGCAAAGCCGGCTCTCCGGCTGCCGCACTTCCGATGCTGTCGAAAATCGCGGGCCTTTTGCCGACGCATACGCGCCGATCGGAGGAAAGCGAAACCTTTCAGCAATTCTCGACGCCGATCCCGCTCGGCCTCGCGGTTCTTGCCGCAGCGGCGATTTCGCCCGCCGACCGCGTTCTCGAACCGTCGGCGGGCACGGGACTGCTCGCCGCTCTCGCCGGGATGGCCGGCGCATCCCTCTTTCTCAACGAGTTCGCCGAGACCCGCGCGGACATTCTTTCGCTTCTTTTTCCCTCCGTCCCGGTCACCCGCTTCGACGCGGCGCAGATCGACGACCATCTCGACCCGGCGATCGTTCCTTCCGTCGTGCTGATGAACCCGCCATTTTCGGCCGTGGCAAATGTCTCTGGCCGAATGGCGGACTCCGCCTATCGACACATCGCCTCCGCGCTGGCGCGATTGGCCGACGGCGGGCGCCTCGTCGCGATCACGGGCGCGAGCTTCGCGCCCGACGCGCCGGCTTGGCGAGACGCCTTCATCGGCCTTCAGCGGCGCGGCCGCGTCGTGTTTTCCGCCGTGATAGACGGCGCCGTCTACGCCAAGCATGGCACATCAATCGAGACGCGGCTGACGATCATCGACAAGCTGCCGGCGGAGGACCCGACCTTCTTTCCGGCGTCGCCCGGCATGGCACCCGATGTCGCGACACTCCTCGCCTGGATCGGCGAACTGGCGCCACCGCGCTTGCCGGTGGCCTTTCTGTCCGAGCCGGTCGGCAGTCCGCGGCCACGCACGGCGCCGACGGCATCCACTCGAAGCGCGCCGGTTCGCCGAGAGACGCCCGCCAGCGCGCCCGAGGGCGCCGCGCTCACCTATGAGATCGTCGATTGGACGCCGCCGGAAGGCGCACGCCTGACGGATGCGATCTATGAAGAATACGGATTGCAGTCGATCCGTATTCCCGGCTCTCAGGCGCATCCCACCACGCTAGTGCAATCCGTCGCCATGGCCTCGGTCGCGCCGCCGAAACCGAGCTATCGGCCGCGCTTGCCGGCGAACGTCATCTCCGACGGCCTTCTCTCCGACGCTCAGCTCGAAACAGTGATCTACGCCGGGGAAGCCCATTCGGCGTTTCTCGCCGGCTCATGGACGCTCGACGAGACCTTCGACGTCGTCACCGCCGCGCGTGACGACGCCGAGAACGCCGTTCGCTTCCGCCGCGGCTTCATGCTGGGCGACGGAACCGGCGCCGGCAAAGGCCGCCAAGCGGCAGGCATCATTCTCGACAATTGGATGCAGGGCCGCCGCATGGCGGTGTGGATCTCCAAATCCGACAAGCTTTTCGAAGATGCGCAGCGCGACTGGTCGGCCCTCGGCATGGAGCGGCTGCTCGTCACGCCGCTCTCGCGCTTTCCCCAGGGTAAGCCGATCTCGCTGCAGGAAGGTATCCTATTTTTGACCTACGCTACGCTGCGGTCCGACGAGCGCGGCGAGAAGTCTTCCCGCGTGCGGCAGATCGTCGAATGGTTGGGCCCCGATTTCGACGGGGTGATCATCTTCGACGAGAGCCACGCCATGCAGAACGCCGCCGGCGGCAAGGGCGAGCGCGGCGACCAGGCCGCGTCGCAGCAGGGCCGCGCAGGACTTCGTCTCCAGCACGCTTTGCCGAATGCCCGCATCGTCTATGTCTCGGCGACGGGCGCCACCACGGTCCATAATCTCGCCTACGCCCAGCGCCTCGGCCTCTGGGGCGGCGAGGATTTTCCCTTCGCGACGCGCGCAGAATTCGTGGAGGCGATCGAAGCCGGCGGCGTCGCGGCGATGGAGGTGCTCGCCCGCGATCTTCGCGCCCTCGGCCTCTATACGGCGCGCTCGCTCAGTTATGAGGGCGTCGAATATGAGCTGGTCGAGCATCGGCTGACGGCGGAGCAAAGCCGTATCTACGATTCTTACGCTGAAGCCTTCGCCGTCATCCACAATAATCTCGACGCCGCCATGCAGGCGGCAAATATCACCGGGCCGAACGGCACGCTCAACCGGCAGGCCAAGGCCGCCGCGCGATCGGCGTTCGAATCCGCCAAGCAGCGCTTCTTCGGCCATTTGCTGACGAGCATGAAGACGCCGACGCTGATCCGCTCGATCGAGCGCGATATGGAGGAAGGTCACGCCGCGGTCGTCCAGATCGTCTCGACAGGCGAGGCTTTAATGGAGCGTCGCCTCTCGGAGATTCCGACCGAGGAATGGAACGACGTCCAGGTCGACATCACGCCGCGGGAATATGTGCTCGACTATCTCGCCCATTCCTTCCCGGTGCAGCTCTATGAGCCGTTCACCGACAGCGAGGGCAATCTGTCGTCGCGACCCGTGTTTCGCGACGGCCAGCCGGTCGAGAGTCGCGAAGCTGTTGCTCGCCGCACTGCGCTGATCGAAAAGCTCGCCTCCTTATCGCCGGTTCCCGGCGCGCTCGACCAGATCGTCCAGCGCTTCGGGACCGACATGGTCGCCGAGGTGACGGGGCGCTCGCGGCGAATTGTACGAAAAGGCGAGCGCCTCGCCGTCGAAAGCCGCGCCGGTTCGGCCAATCTCGCCGAGACCGCCGCCTTCATGGACGATCAGAAGTGCATCCTCGTCTTTTCCGACGCCGGCGGCACCGGGCGTAGCTACCATGCGGAACTCTCCGCCCGAAACCGGCGGCTTCGCGTCCATTATCTGCTCGAGCCGGGGTGGAAGGCCGACACGGCGATCCAGGGCCTCGGTCGCACCAATCGCACCAATCAGGCGCAGCCGCCGCTCTTCCGGCCGATCGCGACCGATGTGAAGGCGGAGAAGCGCTTTCTCTCGACCATCGCGCGCAGGCTCGACACGCTCGGCGCGATCACGCGCGGGCAGCGTCAGACGGGCGGCCAGGGCTTGTTCCGCCCGGAGGACAATTTGGAGAGCCATTACGCCCGTGACGCCCTGCGCCAGCTCTATCTGCTGCTCGTCCGCGGCAAGATCGAGGGCTGCTCCCTGCAGAGCTTCGAAGAGGCGACGGGATTGTCGCTGACGGATTCCAATGGGATCAAAGACGAACTGCCGCCGATCACCACCTTCCTCAACCGACTGCTGGCGCTGACCATCCAGCTCCAGGGCGTGCTGTTCACAGCCTTCGAGCAATTGCTGAACACCAAGGTCGAAGGCGCCATCGCTGCCGGCGTCTATGACGTCGGACTCGAGACGCTGCGGGCCGAGAGTTTCCTCGTCACCGATCGCCGGACCATTTACGTCCATCCCGGCACAGGCGCGGAGACACGCCTCCTGACGATCATGCAGCGCGAGCGCAATCATCCCCTGACGCTCGACCGGGGGCTCGAACTTCTCGCCGATCGGCGCGCCACGCCGCTCGTCAACGAGCGTTCCGGACGAGCGGCAATCCAACTGCCTGCGCCGTCGCTGATGCTCGATGATGGCGAGATCGAAAAGCGCGTGCGCCTGATCCGACCGATGGAGCAGCATTATGCGTCTTTGAAGATGATGGAGGAAAGCCACTGGATCGAGGCCGACCGGCACGCTTTCGCCGCTGCATGGAGCACCGAGGTCGCCGCCGTTCCGGAATTTTCCGACAGCACGATTCACATCGTCGCGGGCCTGCTGCTGCCGATCTGGAAACGGCTGCCGAAGGATTCGACGCGGGTCTATCGCCTCCAGACCGATGACGGCGAGCGCATCATCGGCCGCCGGGTCACGGCCGCCTGGGTCGCCGGAGCTCTCGCGAACGGCGCCGCCGAACTGTCGGCGGAGGACGCATTCGCTGCTCTGACGGATGGCCGCGCCATCCTCCACCTTGCCGAAGATCTCCAGCTTCGCCGCGTCCGCGTCATGGGCGCGCACCGCATCGAGCTGTCGGGGTTCACCGACGCCATGCGCGAGCGTCTCTCCGCCTATGGGCTATTCCACGAGATCATCTCCTGGAAGCTGCGCATGTTCGTGCCGGTCGACGCGAGCGGCCCGGCGATCCTCGCGAAGCTGATGGAGCGCTATCCGCTCCAGCGCGTCAGCGAAAGGGAGGCAGCGTGACATGGTCCGTCCCGACGCCTTCGATCTCGCGCAGCGTCTCGGCCGTCAGGCCGAGGCGGTGTGCCGTCATTATCTTCACAATGGTCATCGCGAAGGCCGCTATTGGCGGGTCGGCGATGTTCGGAACACGCCGGGCCGCTCCATGTTCGTCCGGCTGATCGGGACGAAGGGTGGCAAGGGCGCCGCAGGCAAATGGACCGACGCCGCGACCGGCGAGCACGGTGATCTGCTCGACGTCATCCGGGAGAGTTGCGGCTTCGCCGAATTCAAGGAAACTGTGGACGAGGCGCACTCGTTCCTGAGACTGTCGCGCCCTGAGCCCGAGCCGATGACGAAGAGGACGAGATCACGTTCGACACCTTCCGACACGCGGGAGTCGGCGAGACGGCTCTTCGCAATATCGCAGCCGATTTCCGGGACTCTCGCAAAAGCGTATCTGCGCAATCGCGGCATTACGGCTTTGCACGAAACCGCGTCGCTCCGCTTTCATCCACAATGCTATCACCGACCGGACGAGCATTCCCCGACCGAGATCTGGCCGGCAATGATCGCCGCCGTCACGGACCTCGACGGGCGCCTGACCGGTGTGCATCGCACCTGGCTCGATCCTCGTGGCTTCTCTGAGACGACGCTCGGAAAGGCGCCGATCGAAACGCCGAGACGGGCGATGGGCGATCTCAACGGCCATGCGGTCCGCTTCGGCGTGGCAGGCGAGGTCATGGCGGCGGGCGAAGGCGTCGAAACCATTCTGTCGCTGCGATCGACGCTTCCGACCATGCCGATGGCCGCGGCTCTGTCGGCGGCGCATCTCTCCGCCATCCTTTTCTCCGATACGTTGCGCCGACTCTATATCGCGCGCGACGACGATCCGGCCGGAGACGGCGCGGTGACGACATTGATCGACCGGGCGCAGCAGCTGGGGATCGAGGCGATCGTGCTGTCTCCGGCGCTCGGCGACTTCAATGAAGACCTGCGGCTGCTCGGGCTCGATGCGCTCCGAGCGGCCATACGGGTGCAGATCTCCCCTCAGGACGTCGCACGCTTCATGGAGCTGGCGGCATAGGCTCGGGCTGAAGGGCGGACGCTCGTCGCCGGCGGATTCACGTCACGATGATGATGAGGCTTCCTGAATTGTCGGAGAGGTCCGCCCCCACGGCCTTCTTCAGAGGGCGATCGATCGGCGGGCGGCTCGGATCGGCAACGGCTGCGGCCGGCTATTTTCCGGCGCGCCCTGCGGCCGCTTTCCATCGCGAGACAAAATAGCCGGCCTCCGCCGTCCTCCGCTGCGCTCCGGCCCTCTGCTTCGCTGCGGGTGCAGGTCCGCTCCGCCCGCCGCTTTCGTCGCCATGAAGGCCGCGATGGGCGCGGTCGATCCGACGAAAGGAAGCGCCATGATCACCGATCGCGACGATGACCGCCAGGAGCCGCCGCACGCGTCATCCCCCACCGACCATATCCTCCAGGAACTCCAGCTCTATGGCTATCGCCCCTTTCAGGACGAGCCCGATCCGAGGCCATTGCCGGAAGGGCGCATCGTCTCGGGAGCCGTCGCCGACATCTTCGACGCGCTGATCGCGGCATTGCAGGACACCCGCCTCGAACCGGATCTCGGCGACTTGCTCTGGTCGACCGTCAATCTCTTTCACCGCGCCGTGGAGCGGATCGAGCGCGAGCTCGATGATAATGAGCAGGCGCAACGCCGATCGCAGCGTGAGCAGGATGGCGGAGAGGTGAAATCCGTCGAGCTAGAGCGCCTCACGGCCGAAGGTCAGACACTCCTCGAGCGCCGGGACGCTTTCGAGCTGATGCGCGATCAGGCCGCCGAGCATTACGAGCGCCACACCGGATCGTCCTGGCGACCGCGCGGCGGATCGATGGTCAATCACCGCAATCTCACCTCGGCGATGATCGACAGCCGGGACTTCCTCGCAGCGAAGAAACGCTCCGAGAACGAGGTGCTGTTGCCTCCCGGTCCAAAGATCACCGTCACCGGAGGCCTCGACTTCAACGACCATCGCCTGATCTGGGCGAAGCTCGATCAGGTCCGCGCCAAGCATCCGGACATGGTGCTGCTGCATGGCGGCAGTCCGAAAGGCGCCGAACGAATCGCCGCCCGTTGGGCCGATCATCGCAAGGTTCCGCAGATCGCCTTCAAGCCAGACTGGACCAAGCACGCGAAGGCCGCGCCCTTCAAGCGCAACGACGCAATGCTGGAAATCCTGCCGATCGGCGTCATCGTCTTTCCCGGAACCGGCATCCAGGAGAACCTCGCCGACAAGGCTCGCAAGCTCGGCATTCCGGTTTGGCGTTTCGGAGCAGGCGGCGCGTGAGCGCCGCCGACCATCAGAGCCGGAAATGCGCCGAAACGCAAAACCGTATCGCCGCCTTTCCGTAAAGCCTTGTTTCAGTCGGGCCCGCCGATCACGGCGATCCTCGCCGCGACGCGTCATACGCCAATTCCGTATCGTGCTCGATGATCTCGTCGAGCAGCGCCTTCATGTCTCTCAGATCGGAGCCGGACTGAAACGGCCCCGGCTGCCCCTCGATCGCCAGCGCCGCGATGGCGAGCGCCTTCTTCACGAGATGGAGATCTCGTCCCGTCCGCCATGCCGACCTCCCGAGCCGTTCGCTCCACAGATGCACTGTGGTCGGCCGACAATAGACGAGGTTCGCGCGATCCGCGACCGGGCTTCATGATTTCGAAGCAATCGACTCCTGTCGGCGAGCGCCACACCGCTCTGATCGGCGCTGATCCTCTATCCGACCGATGGCCTGACGCCATCAACCCACGAGGGGTCGGCTACGCGAGCGTGCCGCCGCTTCGGTTTCACCTGCGCGGTGATCGCGGCCATCGGCCGGACACATCGGGCGCCTGTCGCGCGGGGATGCCCCCCCGCCTCAGCACAGGAGCCGATCGATGTCTCGAAACCTCACATTCGCCCACGCTCGCGGTTGGGATCTCGCCAACACCCTCATGATCTGCGTCGTCGTCTTCCATGACGGCGCCGGAGACTATGGCGTCATGCCGTCGACCGAATACGACGGCGACCTGGACGCAATTGCTTACGAATTCGATCCCTTCCAATCATGAAGGAATTTGCGACCATGAGCGGCGAAAATCCCGCGGGGATTTTCGCTCGCCCTGTCTCATTTTTCCGGCTAGACTCGCCGCTGCGCCGTGGTGGTGGTGGAAGGCGCGCTCGTCAGACCTTTGTCTCACGGAGACCACCGCCATGATCATCTTCGGACCTCTGCTCGTCATCACTGGCATCGGCTTTTTCTGCTGGCTGCTGTTCACGCTCGCCGTGTTCGCGCTCCCCTTTTACGCCGGCCTGACCGTCGGCAGCTGGGCTTTTCACACGGGCGCCGGCTGGCTCGGCGGCGCAATCGTTGGCGTCATCGCCGCTGGCGTGACATTCGGCGTCGGGCAACTGGCCCTCGCTTTCGTTCCCTGGACCTGGCTCCGGCTCGCCATCGTAATCGTCTATGCTGCGCCGGCGACGGTCGCCGGCTATTACGCCACGCACGGAATTGCCCAGATGGCTATGCCGTCTGCGACATGGCAGATGATTTTCTCGCTCGTCGGCGCAGCCGCAGTCGGCATCACCGCTTTTATCCGCATCACTGGAGCCACCCCGCCGGGACGGGAAGAAACGCGTCTCGCGCGGGCCTGACGCCGTTGCAGCTGCTCCTATGGGAGCATGTCGATCTGCATCTCTCCGAGTTCAGCGTCGTGACACGGCGGTAATGATGGCGGCAAGTTCGAATCGTCGTGGCGAGGCGGCCGAATTTGTGATGCTCATCGGAGCTATCCTTTGCAAGAGCGACCTCATTGCCGTCCGACAATCAGCGGGGCGGGAGGCATTTCGATATGCGGGTCGAACGCGCCGACGAAACTTTGTAGCCGGACAGAGGATTGTCATCATCATCGGCACTCGTCGCCGGATCCTTGCGGTCGTACGCCGTCGCTGAACTCTCCCGATACCCGTCAGGCCGAGCGCTCCATAGCGGCCTCTTTGATGGGCGGATCTGGCCGAAGGCCGGCTGCGCCTCGATCGCCTATGCGGCAATGGCGCCGATCGACTTTCTTCCCCTGACCGGCTGCGCCGTCATTCCTCGCGAAACAACAAAGTCGCTCTCGCGCCATCCTCCGCTGACGCTGCGGTCGCGAGCGATGCCGCGCCGATCGCCTCCGGCCCTTCGATCCCCATCGAGGCCGCAATGGCGCGGGCTCGGAACTTCAGATCGAGGAGAATTTAAAATGGCGACCATCGGCACCTTCAAGAAGACCGGCAACAACGAGTTCACCGGCGAAATCGTCACCCTTTCCGTCCAGGCCAAGAACGTTCGCATCATTCCCGAAACCAGCCGCTCCGGCGAGAATGCGCCCAGCCACCGCGTGTATGTCGGCAGAGTGGAGATCGGAGCCGCCTGGTCCAAGCGCTCCAATGAGGGACGCGACTATCTCGGCCTCAAGCTCGACGATCCGAGCTTCAACGCCCCGATCTTCGCGAACCTGTTCGACGACGAGGGCGGCGAAGGGTATAGCCTCATCTGGTCCCGCCCGAGCCGCCGCAACGGCGACTGATCGATATCGCGCCCCGCCTTCCCGGCGGGGCGCGTATCGGATTGCCGAATGGCAGCTTTCGTGGTTAGAATGAGGCCTCGACTGACTGGTCATATCTCGCTGGATCAAGATTTCGTACCGCTCTTCGTGCGCTTAAGGAGCCGGTGATGACGCCACGTTTGTCAAATCTAGTTGCGTTTAGTTTTTTTGTATCTGTCTAAGCTCGCCGCAAGGAGTTTCTCAAGTGCGGGAATACACGCTTGGAGCAACTCTCGACAGATATGTTTGCTATGACAAACTTGCACAGCTAAAGGCATTAGCCTCAAAAGGACCCGTGCAACCGTTGGAGGCCGGGGTGGAACACTTCTTTACTCGTGCGAGGCTGATCAGACTATCATTCCGGGATGTGTTAAGTGAAGTTCAACAGAAGATCATCGACCATTTGGTGGCCAGCCTCAGACTGTGGTATTTGGCGTGCGCAAGTTGCCCACCTCAAACGGCAGCCATCATCAGCGTTGGTGACGATTTTTGGGTAATTGGCAGTTTCGTTGCTGCGCTTGACCAAGCTGACTCGCTTGCTCCGCAGCCACCGTTTCAAATCCCTGTCGTAGGCGCTCGGGTCGGCTCGACACTCAACGAGTTACTCCGAGTTAAGCGCCTTGCCGATACAGGACCAGGACGGCGCCGACGCGATGGCATGCAGCTTAGCGACTATGTCCGCGTTAAAAAGAGCGACGCCGCCGTCAAAAGACTTTGTGCCGAAGAGCCGGGCGCGATCGACACTAGGTTGGCGGCCGCTTGGCAAGGCCTATGTTCCGCAAACCCTACGGCTTCGCAGTATGAGCTGGAGATCGTTAAAGACGGGGGTGAATGTCGTTCCGAAAATGTTGTCGCTTGCGGGTTGCCGAGACGAGGCATTCAACTGAATGCCGGAATGTACCGTTTTTTTGACTACCGCGATAAATCTGTAATTTTGGGCGATGGGCCTCAGGCTATCGATCTGCTCCGCGTCACTCTTCATGAGACCGGCCATTGGATCGGATTGCGGGATAGTGACACCGGCAACAAAGAGATTATGACCGGCACCTACGCTACCGGAAACTGCTTGGGCAACGGAGACGTGGATGCACTTGCAGGTCTCCAAATCAGCGGCGACCAGCCGGGTTCGCCAAGAGGATTGCTGTTTCCTTCCGGTCCAGGCGCGAAATAGATCACGAAGCAATGCGGTCACCTTACAAGAGCGGCAGCGCTAACGCTGACCGAAAACGCCCGGCCTCTTTCTCCAGGTCTCCCAACTGATTAATCGGTCACTCGGAAATTCAACCAGCACGCGGGCCTCTCCCGCCTCTCTTGCCTTCCTATTATGCTCCCACGGAGAGGCTCCGAACGTCCTAACAGCTGCGTAGAAACTAACCGCGCTAACGGGGTCCACCTTCGCATCTTCCATGGCAGCCTTTAAGACACTGTCAGCTTCTTCGCGCGGAACTGTCTGCGTCCAATAGAGATAGTCGTGAGCTATTGCCGCATAGGCATAGCGTCCCGTTTTTGGAAAGATGGACCAAAGGACCGCCGGA
Source organism: Methylosinus trichosporium OB3b (assembly GCF_002752655.1). NCBI lineage: Bacteria > Pseudomonadati > Pseudomonadota > Alphaproteobacteria > Hyphomicrobiales > Methylocystaceae > Methylosinus > Methylosinus trichosporium. The sequence continues at coordinate 2,958,176 of NZ_CP023737.1, forward strand.
ACGCTCGCCAAATCAGTAACAAAACCCTTTGGAACCTCAACCGCAGAGAAGTTCTGCCCTTGGTTTGGAATCCATTCCAGATTGTCTTCAAGGAAGTAATAGTCCCAGTCAATGAATGGCGTGACTTTGGGGATTTTGACAAATAAGGGCGCTTTGCCTGTTTCCTTGACCGCGCGAGCCAAATCTCTATCAATTTTTTCGTTGTGGCCGTTAATGTCAGCAATAGCGGCTCTCATGAAATCCGATTTCTTGGATTGTTGGGCAGCTGCGGGCGTGGTACGCGGAAAAGTGAAACTTGCTCCGGCAAGTAATACATCGCGCCGACTTATCGATTTATACTGCACAGCGATCTCCTAAGCTTCATGTACGAGCATCGAATAATGAGCATTCGATATGATACGTGAAGGACCCGGGCAGGGGCAAGCGGATTGCCCTAAAATGTCGAGAGCATGATATTTCCATTCGATCCGAACTTTCCGTTTTGGGTCTTGCCGCGTGCGGTTGAACTCGGGCGAAACCCTCGGCTTCACAGATGTCGGCGAAATAAGCCCGCTCAAGAGAGCAAAGTAGCTCCAGAGCAGGAAGACGATAGGTGTTCAGTCTGTCCGTCGAGAATGGCCGCTCCTGCGCCAAATAGCCGTTGCGCTAGTTCCGGCCGGCCTTCGGTCGTCTGCCGAACTCAGCCGCGAGCTTTCGGCTTGCTGCGCTTGAGAAGTTCGGCGGGCTCCACGCCAAATGCATCAGCGATCCGACCTATGACCTTCACCCTCGCCGACACATTGGCGCGCTCGATCGCACCGACATAGCGCGAACTCAGCTGCGCCTTCTCGGCGAGCGCTTCCTGCGTCCATTTCCTGGCGTTGCGTAGGCGACGCACATTTGTCGCTATGACCTCCTCGATTTCCATGGTGGCATGGAAATCGAGTCAAGAACGTTCATTCCAGGAACGAACATTCCTATTCGTTGGCGACAGAGCTACGCTCGACCTTTGCCGAACCTGCGAGTCAGCATTCCCAGCGAACAACGCGATGCGCCGATTGCATCACCATTGGAATAGAACCCCAACCAATCCTGGGATATAATCCTGCGATCCCGCCATTAATTCGCCGGGATAGAGCGACAGGCAGGTCCGCAATGAGCACGCCAGCCTTCGAAGATCGTCCGCCTCTCACCGAGCACGTGAACGCCTACGACGAACGTCACCTCACGACCTACCTGCGACTGCTCGACGCTGCCGACGAAGGCGCCGACTGGCGCGAGGTCATCGCGGTGATATTCGGGATCGACCCGGAGCGCGAGGCGGAACGGGCGAAGATCGTCCATGAGAGCCATTTGGCCAGGGCGAGATGGATGTCCGCAGCCGGCTATCGGCAGCTTTTGGGCGCGCGCCCGCAATAGGCTCTCTTCTCGCCTGCCATAAAAAGGTCACGGGCGCTCGCGGCACGCGATGCAACGCTTTGGGCTAGTTTTGGTTCTGCCATTCCGGAATCGTCGAAGTCGCCGCTCGAGCTACGAGGCCAAGCCGAGGAGCGCTTCATGCCGACGAATTTTTGGAAATCCCCCGATTCTGTCAAGCAATTGAACGATCTCGACCGTTCCGGATTCGCGCTCGAATTCCTGCGCAGAAACCCGGAATATCGCCAGGATCATCGCGAGACGCTGAGGCGGATCGAACGCGGCGCCGTCGACGAAGCGACCGCCCTTTCGAGCCTCGCGCGTCGCTGGGGGTTGCAGTTTCGCTCATGACCCGGAAACTCCGACAGGAAGGGAACCTGCGCTCTGGCTCCCTGAGATCGACCCTGGCACGCTGATCATCGCTTCGGCGCCGCCCCGCTTCGCGGCGGATGGGACCTTCGATCCGACCGCCTTCGGCAAAGTCGTCGCGGACAGGTCCGACGAGGGGGACAGGCAGGTCGTGATCGGCGACGCCCGAGGCGAGATTCATGTCTGGATGAACGAACGCGCGCCGAGCCGTCCCGCGATCATTTTGCCGCTCGACGCGTCACTCGAAATCCGGCTCGAAGTCGCGTCGCGATTCGTTCGCCGCCTTCAGGGTGGCGCCGCAGGGCCGCTACCTCGCGCGCTACAATTGACCGCGCAGCGGCGCGCGCGTCTCATCCTATTGCTGCACACGCTGGATTTCCGGCTCGGCGGCGCGGGGCCACGCGACATCGCCGCATCCCTGATCGACGCCGAGGACGCTGCGCTTCCCGCGCTCGAGTGGAAGAGTTCGGCGACGCGCCGCAAGGCGAACCGTCTCATCCATGATTCCATCGCGCTGATGAACGGCGGCTACAAGCGGCTGCTGCGCGGCGGCTGACGGCCCTTCCGCATTCTCCGTTTCCTAGGACATCCAGCGTGCGCCTCGCGGAAGGGGGGACACGGACCGACCTCAAAACTTCGTCCTCCCCCTGCGCTTCTCTTCTCCGCCAGGTTGATCTCGAAACGCCGCGACCTCCCTGCGGCGCACCTCACCGCTACGGAGGCGTCTCTTGCGCGACAAATCACCCGAGGCCGCCACGCGCTTCGTCCGGACGCATGAAGCCGCGCGAATGCTCAGCCTCTCCGCGCGCACGCTCGAAAAATACCGCTGTCACGGCGCCGGCCCGACGTTCCGCAAGCTCGGCGGGCGCGTCGTCTATGCGATCGAAGACCTGCAGGCCTGGGCCGATGGAGCCGCCTGCCGCTCCACGTCCGATCCGCAATATGTCGAAGCGCGCGACGCCGTCCGCGTCGACACCGGCGTGCGCATCGCCCGCCTGAACTCCCACCGCTGAGGCGACGCCGCCATGTCGCGCCGCCTCCCCGTCATCTCGAGCGAGCGAAGCCGGCTCCACCCCTTCGTCATAGCGACGGGGGACGCATCCCCCCGCGATCAGCGCGATCTCATGGAGCGGCCGTTCTTCTCGCTCGCCAAGGCGAAGCGCACGACGCCGATCCTTTACGAGGCGGCCGGCGCGCGCGTGGAAGTCTTCGCCATGCCAGAGCACGGCATGGCGACCATATGGGACGCCGACGTGCTGATCTGGGCGGCGAGCCAGATCGTCGAGGCCGAGAACCAGGGACTCACCACGTCCCGATTCCTGCGTTTCACGCCCTATCAGCTCCTCAAGGCGGTCGGACGCGCGACCGGCGCCCGCGACTACAAGCTGCTGAAGGGCGCGCTCACCCGCCTGCAATCGACCGCGATCTGCACCACCATTCGCAACGGCGAGCACTGGCGTCGAAGCCAGTTCTCCTGGATCAACGAGTGGGAGGAGTGCGTGACGCGCGACGGCCGCGTCGAAGGCATGGAATTCGTTCTCCCGGAATGGTTCTACCGCGGCGTCATCGACCGATCGCTCGTGCTCGCCATCGACCCTGCCTATTTCCGGCTGACGGGCGGCGTCGAGCGCTGGCTCTATCGCGTCGCCCGCAAGCACGCCGGCCGCCAGAAGCAGGGCTGGAACTTCGACATCCCGCATCTGCATCAAAAATCCGGCAGCCTCGCGAGGCTCAGGGATTTCGCGATCGACATCCGGCTCATCGTGCGCCGGCAGTCGCTGCCCGGCTATCGCCTGCGGATCGAACACGAGGGTCGGCGCGAGCTGCTGCACATCCTGCCGATCGACTTATCCACAGCCCCTGTGGATAAACCTGTGGAAACACTCGGGACTTCGGGCGCGCTTGGTATCGGGATTTCGGGCGCACCCCTATCGGGACTTCGGGCGCGCGGAGGGCAGCTAACCCTCTGGCCCGAAGAAAAAATCCCGGCTCTTAACTTAGAGTCTAACAGAGACTCTAACTTTTGTTTGCGCCCGGCCGGTGTGGAAATCACATCCGAGCGTTCGCGCGCACCGAAACATCCGTTTGAAAAGAATACGCCTGATACGACTTTCCGTAAATCCGGCTTTACGGACGATGCGACTTTCGAGGCGCCTGTTCCCTTCGACGAGAGGGAAGGAGACGCGTCATGATCGTCGCGCTGCTGAACCAGAAGGGCGGCGTCGGCAAAACGACGCTCGCCCTGCATCTCGCCGGCGAATGGTCTCGGCAAGGAAAGCGCGTCACGCTGATCGACGCCGATCCTCAGGGCTCGGCGTTGGACTGGTCACAGCAGCGAGCGCGCGAGAACCTCCCGCGGCTGTTCACCGTCGTCGGCCTGCCGCGCGACACGCTCCATCGTGAAGCGCCCGAGCTGGCGCGCGGCGTCGACCATCTCGTCATTGATGGTCCCCCGCGCGTCGCCGGCCTGATGCGCTCGGCGCTGCTCGCCGCCGATCTCGCGCTGATCCCGGTGCAGCCGTCGCCCTTCGACGGCTGGGCGTCGGCCGAGATGCTGGCCCTGCTCGGCGAGGCGCGCATCTATCGTCCGCAACTCGCCGCCCGTTTCGTCCTGAATCGCTACGCCGCGCGCACCGTCATCGCGCGCGAGACGGTCGAGACGCTCGCCGATCACGATCCACCGGCGCTCTCCGCCACCATCGGTCAACGCATCGCCTTCGCCGACGCCGCGCAGACCGGCCGTCTCGTCTCAGAGCTCGCCGACGACACGCCGGCGGCGCGCGAAATCGTCGCGCTCGCGGCCGAGGTCGGGAGGATCGCGCCGTGACGATCTTCGCGGGATATGCACGCAACGCTTCGCGGTTCGTCGACGGAGGCGCCGCATGAACGAGCGCCCTGCAAAGCGCGGCTTCACGGCGCGTCCCGGCGACGCCGAGGGCTGGATCAGATCGGCCGACGCTCCCGCCCGACGCCCAAATGACGCCAGCGGATTCACCGCACGCCTGACGATCGACGTCACTCCGGCGCTCCGCGGCCGCATCAAGGTCGCCGCTTTTCGGCGCGGCGTCACCGTCGCCGACATGCTGCGCGACCTGCTCGCGCGCGAATTTCCCGACGATCCCGGAGAGACATCATGAACGACAACGAGCCGCAATCCGCTCGCGTCGAAGCGGCGCCGCGTCGCGGCGCCGCGCCTCTCACCCATGTCGAGCTGACCTGGATCGAGAAGAAGATCGAGTTCCGAATTCGCTTCGGCCATCGCGCAGCGGACAAGGTTCTCGACCGCCGCCGCCGCATCGCCAGCTTCGCTCCCGGCAGCATCTTCTGCTTCGTCCGATGGGCGTCGAACGACTACGGCACGGTGATTTCGCGGATGGACGTCGTGCGCGCCGTCGGAGCCGGCGAGCGCTATCAGACGCTGCCTTTCGTGCGGCCCGGTGGCGAGATCCTGCTGCGCGTCGACGCATGGCCGAGGGTCGAGCGAGCGCTCCAGGCGATCGACGCCATAGAGGCGATCGGCGTCGATCCCGCGGACGCGTCGCCCGACTATTGGCGGCATTTGCACAACCGTCTCGCCGTCGGCGACGAGCCGCGCGCCTACACGCGCGAGCAGCATGACGCCTGGCTGAAGCGCCGGAGCGTCGCGCCATGATGCGCATCGGTTATGTCACGGCGACGCTCTCCTCCGTGCTACTGATCGGCGGCCAGTCCCTGGTTCCTGTCACGCCATGGCTCGTCTGGAACGCCACGGCGAGCACGCCGACAGGGCTCTATGCGCTTCAGGCCACGGGCCGACTCCGGGCTATGCAGCTGGTGGCAGTTCGCCCGCCGGAACCCATCGTGAGCTTCCTCGCTGACGGCGGCTTCCTGCCGAAAGGCGTGCTGCTCTTGAAGCATGTCTTGGCGCTCCCCGGACAGTCTGTATGCCGCGCCGGCCTCGCCGTCACCGTCGATGGCGTCGACGTCGGCGAAGCGCGAGATCGTGATCGCTTCGGTCGTCCGCTGCCGAGATGGACCGGCTGCCGAACGCTGCGGGTGGGCGAGGTCTTTCTCATGAATCCGACCGTCCAGGACAGCCTCGACGGCCGCTACTTCGGTCCATTCCCCGCCGCGTCGATCGTCGCTCGCGCGGTTCCTATCTGGACCGACGAAGAGGGCGACAGCCGTTTTGTCTGGCGCGCCGCCGTCGAGTGACGACCCCATGATCCTACCAGCAACGGAGAATTCCGATGACGCAGATTGGTCGATTCACGCGCACCACGTCGGGCTATTCGGGCGCCATCCGCACGCTATCGCTCGACGCTCAGATCATTCTCGTTCTCTCCGACCACGGCGGTGCGGAGAACGCGCCGGATTATCGCATCCTGCTCGACGATGACGAAGGACCAGAGATCGGCGCAGCATGGAAACGCGTCGGCGAAAAGGCCGGCGACTATGTCTCGCTGCTCCTCGACGATCCAGCCCTGGCGCAGCCGATCCGCGCCAATCTGTTCCAGTCGAGCGAAGACAAGTCCAGCTGGCTTCTGCACTGGACCCGACTCCAGAAGCGCAGCGAGCGGGACTGACCACATGCGCTCCGCACTCCCGCTCATGAGCAAATCGGTCCGACCAAACCGCGCCTGCACGCGCGCGCGATTCACGCTTCTTCTCCTTATCCGCCTCGCCCCGGCCTGCACACTGGGCGGAGTCCTGCCCGCAAAGGCAGCGCCGATCGAGCGCTCGACCGATGGCGAGCCCTATGCCGTCCACGTCACAGACGCGGCGCGGCGCTTCGGCATTCCCGCGGCATGGATTCGCGCCGTCATGGCGATCGAAAGCCGCGCCCGACGAGACGTTATCTCACCCAAGGGCGCGATCGGGCTCATGCAGATCATGCCGGACACTTGGACGGAACTGCGCAGCCGTTACACTCTTGCCGGCGATCCTTTCGACGCACACGACAACATTTTCGCCGGCGCCGCGTACCTGCGCGAATTGCACGATCGCTACGGCTCGCCGGGCTTCCTCGCGGCCTATAATGCGGGACCGCGCCGCTACCAGGATTATCTCGACGGGCGTCGTTCATTGCCATCCGAGACCGTCGCCTATGTCGCGACGCTCGTTCCTCTCATAGAGGGAAATGATAGCGCTCGACCCGCCATTCGCTTCGTCTCTGGTCTGTCGCTGTGGATAAAGGCGCCGCTGTTCGTCGGGAAGAACGACGGCCATCGCGCCCTCAATCATCCGACGCCAATTCGGACAGCGTCCGACACGGGGGCTGTCACCGCCACGCGTGATATGTCCGCCATCGCGCCTCGCTCCGACGGCCTGTTCGTCGCGCTCTCGTCGACGGAGCACGCGCAATGAATCAACACCGCTATTGCAGTCGAACTGCCGACCTTCGCGCATCGACGGGCTTCATCGCCGTCCTTCGCCCGGCGTTGAAAACGTGCAAACGCATTGTGAGCGCCATTCGCGGCGGCTTCGTACTCCAGCGTTTCAGAGCGCGATGTCACGAAGAGAGAACGGCAGAAGGCAATTCAGCGCAGAACACGACCGGGCTAAGGCGAGATAAAAGCGCCTGCCACGCCGGCAGACAAGTCGCTGTCGCGACTCGTCTTTCGTCGGGCAGGCCGGTCGGTCGTTGGCGGGTTTCGGCAAATCCACATGGAGTTTCAAGGTTTCGACCTGCACACTACGTTCTGACGGCTGCCGTTCGCCTCGGCGAGGCGATCCGATGAGCCGGGAGGAGAAAGACTTCCGCGTCCGGCCGGGGCGGGTCCGCACGACGCGCGCGCCGAAGCCGAAGAGCTTCGTCGCTGAGGTTCTGAAAGCCGCACGCAAGGCCGGACCTGCGACGCCGCATAGCGGCGCGCGATCCGCTGCCGCAGGCGGCTCCGGCTTCGGGCGCGGGCGCGCCGCCTTCGGCCGCGCCCGCCTCTTCGATCCGGGCCGCCGCGTCATCGTCAAGGCGCGCGTCGTTCGCCATAAGGGCCGCAGCTTTCGATCGGCGCCGCTGTCCGCGCATTTTTCCTATCTGAAACGCGACGGCGTCAGCCGCGACGGAGAGAAGGGCGTCATGTTCGACGCCGCGAACGATCGCGCCGACGACCGGGCGTTCGCCGAGCGATGCGAAGACGACCGGCATCATTTCCGCTTCATCATCTCGCCCGAGGACGCCAGCGAGATGACGGACCTCAAAGCCTTCACTCGCGATCTCGCCGGCCGGATGGAGGCTGATCTTGGAACGAAGCTCGACTGGGTCGCCGTCGATCATTGGAACACCGACAACCCGCATGTCCATCTGCTGGTGCGTGGCGTCGACAAGACCGGCGGTGATCTCGTCATCGCCCGCGACTATATCAGCCGTGGCCTGCGCTCGCGCGCGGAAGACCTCGTCGCCGTCGAACTCGGTCCACGCCCCGAACATGCGATCCGCTCGGCGCTCGAGCGCGAGGTCGACGCCGATCGCTGGACGCGGCTGGACGCCGCCATCCGCTTCGCCGCCGACGAAACGGGTCTGGTCGATCTGCGCCCAGCGAATCCTGGTCCAGACGATCCTGAATTGCGTCGCCTGATGGTCGGCCGCGCCCAGAAGCTCGAACGAATGGGACTCGCCGCCTCCGCCGATCCAGGCCGATGGATGATCGGATTGGGGGCGGAACGCGCGCTGCGCGATCTCGGAATGCGCGGCGACATCATCAAAACCATGCATCGCGCCTTCGGCGAGCGCGGCCAGGATCGCGGCGTCGCCGACTATGTCGTCGACGCGGGACCCTCGGAGACGCCGATCCTTGGGCGGCTCGTCGACAAAGGACTGCACGACGAGCTGAGCGGAGAAGCCTATGCCGTGATCGATGGGACCGACGGCCGCGCTCATCATGTCCGCTTCCGCGGCGTCGAGGCGTTCGAACATGCCCCGCCAATCGGCGGCGTCGTCGAGGTGCGGCGCTTCGGCGGCGCCGACGATCCGCAGCCGACGCTCGTGCTGGCGACACGCTCGGATTTCGATCTGGATCGCCAGATCGGTGCGTTGGGGGCGACATGGCTCGATCACCGTCTCATCGAGCGCGCGCCGACGCCGCTGGCGATGGGTGGATTCGGCGGCGAGGTCCGCGAGGCCATGAAGGCGCGCGCCGAATATCTCATCGCAGAAGGACTGGCTCAGCGCCGAGGCGGGCAGGTCATTTTCCAGCGCGACCTGCTTGCGACGCTGCGCGGCCGCGAGCTGAATGACGCCGCTGCGAAGCTTTCCGCCGAGACCGACCTTCCGCACACCCAGGCCACGGCTGGCAATCAAATCTGTGGCGTTTATCGGCAGCGCCTCGTGCTCGCTTCCGGGCACTTCGCCATGATCGACGACGGTCTCGGCTTCCAGCTCGTGCCCTGGTCGCCCACGCTCGAGAAAAAGCTCGGCCAGCATGTCTCCGGGACGGCGCGAGACGGCGGCGGCATCGAATGGAGCATCGGCCGAAAACGAGGATTGGGCTTATAATGCTCGGCGAGCGTCGACCGCCAGTTCACGACGCCAGTATTTTTTCGTCTCGGTTCGCCACGCTACGATCGCGACGCGAACACGCTTGAATGCGCTCGGACCGCGTCTTTGTCTCGACGTCTCGCTCTATTCGAATGGAGGCGTCCTTGTCCGCTACCAGGATTCTCTGGGGCCAGATCCTCGTCATATCGCTAATCGTGCTGACGACGATATGGGCGGCGACCGAATGGACCGCGTGGCGCCTCGGCTTCCAGCCGCAGCTCGGACATCCCTGGTTCGAGTTCGCCCATTTCCCCGTCTATCCGCCGCCCGCCTTCTTCTGGTGGTGGTATGCCTTCGACGCCTATGCGCCCGCGATTTTCGTCGAAGGCGGCTATATCGCAGCCTCGGCCGGACCACTGTCCATCGCGGTGGCGATCGCCATGTCGATTTGGCGCGCGCGCGAGGCCGACGACGCCGAGACTTATGGGTCCGCCCGCTGGGCGCGGCCCGACGAGATGAAGGCCGCCGGCCTGCTCGGCCCCGACGGCGTCGTGCTGGGCCAGCATGACACCGCATATCTGCGGCACGATGGGCCAGAGCATGTCCTCTGCTTCGCCCCGACCAGATCCGGAAAGGGCGTGGGCCTCGTCGTGCCGACGCTGCTTACCTGGCCGGGCTCGGCCATCGTCCACGACATCAAGGGCGAGAACTGGCAGCTCACCGCCGGCTTTCGCGCGCAACACGGCCGCGCGCTGCTGTTCGATCCGACCAACGGCGACTCGGCCGCTTACAATCCACTGCTCGAAGTGCGCAGGGGCGAGTGGGAAGTCCGCGACGTGCAGAACGTTGCCGATGTTCTGGTCGATCCGGAGGGATCGCTGGAACGCCGGAACCATTGGGAGAAGACCAGCCACTCACTGCTGGTCGGCACCATCCTCCACGTCCTTTACGCCGAAGCCGACAAGACGCTCGCCGGCGTCGCCGCCTTCCTATCCGACCCGAACCGGCCGATCGAGACGACCTTGCGGGCGATGATGACCACGCGCCATCTCGGCGACGCCGGACCGCACCCCGTCGTCGCCTCGGCGGCGCGCGAGCTTCTCAACAAATCCGACAATGAGCGTTCGGGCGTCCTCAGCACCGCCATGTCGTTCCTCGGATTGTATCGCGATCCGGTTGTGGCGAGAGTGACTCGCCAATGCGACTGGCGGATCGCCGATCTCGTCTCCGACCCACGTCCGGCCACGCTCTACCTCGTGGTGCCGCCCTCCGACATCAGCCGCACCAAGCCGCTGATCCGACTCGTGCTCAATCAGATCGGACGACGCCTGACCGAGGAATTGCGCCCGACGGGCCGCCGTCACCGCATGCTGCTGATGCTCGACGAATTCCCGGCGCTCGGACGGCTCGACTTTTTCGAGAGCGCATTGGCCTTCATGGCCGGCTACGGCATCAAGAGCTTCTTGATCGCGCAATCGCTGAACCAGATCGAGAAGGCCTATGGGGCGAACAACTCCATTCTGGACAATTGTCATGTGCGAGTGTCCTTCGCGACCAATGACGAGCGCACCGCGAAACGCGTGAGCGACGCGCTCGGCGCCGCGACCGAGATGAAGGCGATGAAGAACTACGCCGGGCATCGGCTCTCGCCTTGGCTCGGTCATTTGATGGTGTCGCGCTCCGAGACGGCTCGCCCGCTGCTCACCCCCGGCGAGATCATGCAGCTTCCGCCATCCGACGAGATCGTCATGATGTCGGGCCTGCATCCGATCCGCGCGAAGAAAGCGCGCTATTATGAGGACAGCCGCTTCGCCGAGCGGATTCTGCCGCCGCCGAAAGACGCGCCTCACGCGCACCGGCCGGATGACTGGTCCGCCCTGCCAATCCAGCGCCCGGCAACCGACCTCCTCGCGCGGTCGACAGCCGAGGACGAAGCCAATGGCGGGTTACGACGCGAGCCGGAGCTGCCCGATCATGTCGCGATTGTGAAGGAGACGACGCCGTCGCGCCGCGACGCGAATGAATTCGCCATCATCGACGATACGCCCGAGCAGGCGGCGCGCCAGCAAGAACTCATCCGGCAGCGCATGAGCGGCCTCGCACGCCAGGGTACGATGGACCCGGCCGACGGCCTCGATCTGTAGGAGGCGATAATGCGCGACCGCCTCAATGTCTCGCTTCCGGTGGAGATGATCGCGAGGATCAACGAGCTCGCCGCGCAGAAGCGTCTGACGCGCTCCGCCATCGTCGAGGCCGCGGTCGCATCTTTCCTGTCGCCCGACGGCGCGGATCGCATGGAGGCCGCCTTCACGCGGCGGCTGGACCGGCTGACGCGTCAAGTTCAACGCCTCGAACGCAACAGCGGGCTCTCGACCGAAGCGCTCGCGCTGTTCGTCCGCTTCTGGCTGACCGTCACGCCACCCTTGCCGCCGGAGGCGCAAGCGGCCGCCCAGGTGAAAGGGCGGGAACGCTACGAAGGCTTCATCGAAGCGCTGGGGCGGCGAATCAATCAGGGGCGGACGCTGCTCGACGAGATTCCAAAAGACATGCTCCGCAAAGAGCAAGCCGACGAGACTCCGAGCGATCCTCGCGAATAGGAAGCAAGTATTTTTTCGCTGGGCTACGACGGGTTGCTACGAGGACCGAAGCCTTGTTGATTACGCCGGTTTCCTGTCCTTTCTAATCATCCCCACGGTGGATCGCCCTCGCGCGATCGACCGAAGCGGGGGCGGATTTGGCGGCTTCTCTTCTCCATTCACAGGCTCACGCGCGCGGCGCGCGCATGCTCCGCACCGCGCTCGGACTGTCCGTCGCCAGCTTCCTTGAAGATCCGTCCGTCGTCGAGGTCATGCTCAATCCAGACGGCCGTCTCTGGATCGACAGATTGTCGAGCGGCCTCGAGGATAGCGGCTGCAAAATGTCGGCCGCTGATGGCGAGCGCATCGTGCGGCTCATCGCCCATCATGTCGGCGCGGAGGTGCATCCCGGATCGCCGCGCGTCTCGGCGGAACTTCCTGAGACGGGGGAAAGATTTGAAGGACTGCTCCCGCCCGTCGTCGCGGCGCCCGCCTTCGCGATCCGCAAGCCAGCGGTCGCGGTGTTCACGCTCGACGACTATGCACGCGCCCGCGTCATGACCTCCAGTCAGGCGGATGCGCTTCGAAAGTCCGTCGCGGACCGCAAGAACATTCTCGTCGCCGGCGGCACATCGACCGGCAAGACGACGCTCGCCAATGCGCTGCTCGCGGAGATCGCGCATACGGCCGATCGAGTCGTGCTGATCGAGGACACGCGCGAGCTGCAATGCCGCGCACCGAATCTGGTGGCTCTGCGCACGAAGGACGGCGTCGTCTCCCTTTCCGATCTCGTCCGCTCGTCGCTTCGACTGCGGCCAGACCGCATTCCGATCGGCGAGGTTCGCGGCGCGGAAGCCCTCGACCTGCTGAAGGCCTGGGGCACCGGACATCCCGGCGGAATCGCCACCATTCACGCCGGCACGGCGCTCGGAGCGCTGCGCCGCCTCGAGCAGCTCATTCAGGAAGCCGTGATCACCGTGCCGCGCGCGCTGATCGCCGAGACCATCGATGTCATCGCCGTTCTGCAAGGCCGCGGCGGCGAGCGGCGCCTAGCCGAGCTCGTGACCGTCGCCGGCCTCGATCCATCCACCGGCGATTACCGAGTCCTTCCGATCGCCGCACATGTCGCAGGAGACCAATCATGACGCCCTTTGCTCCGAATAGCCGATTTGGCCGACGCATTCTCGCCGCCATCGTCGCCTGTGCGGTGATGTCTTCTTCTTCGGCCCACGCCTCCGGCTCTTCCATGCCGTGGGAGACGCCGCTCAACCAAATTCTCGAATCCATCCAGGGCCCGGTCGCCAAGATCATCTCGGTCATCATCATCACGGTGACCGGCCTCACGCTCGCCTTCGGCGACACCTCGGGCGGCTTCCGCCGTCTGATCCAGATCGTCTTCGGCCTGTCGATCGCTTTCGCCGCCAGCTCCTTCTTCCTCTCCTTCTTCTCTTTCTCCGGAGGAGCGCTGATCTGATGAGCGGGTTCAACAGCGCCGAGGACGTTCCCGGCTTCTTCGTCCCCGTGCATCGGGCGCTGACCGATCCGATCCTGCTCGGCGGAGCGCCGCGGGCGGTCGCCATCGCCAATGGCACGCTCGCCGCGGCGATCGCGCTCGGACTCCGCCTCTGGCTTCCCGGCGCTCTGTTCTGGGCGGTCAGTCACAGCGCCGCAGTCTGGGCGGCGAAGCGCGATCCGCAATTCGTCGAGGTCGTGCGCCGCCACCTTCGCTATCCCGCTTATTTCGGCGTGTGAGGCCGCCATGCTGAATCTCGCCGAATATCGCAGCCGCCCGACGAGCCTCGCCGATTTCCTGCCCTGGGCCGCCCTCGTCGCCGAAGGCGTCGTCCTCAACAAGGATGGCTCGTTCCAGCGTACCGCGCGCTTCCGTGGCCCCGATCTCGACAGCGCGACGCCCGCCGAGCTCGTCGGCGTGACCGCCCGCCTCAACAATGCGCTGCGCCGCCTCGGCTCCGGCTGGGCCGTTTTCGTCGAAGCCGATCGGGCGCCGGCGCAGCATTATCCGCACGACCGCTTTCCCGACGCAGCCTCGGCGCTCGTCGACCTCGAGCGACAGAACGCCTTCGAGGAGGCGGGCGCGCATTTCGAGAGCAGCTATTTCCTGACGCTCCTCTGGCTGCCGCCGGAGGAGGACGCGTCCCGCGCCGAAAATTGGCTCTATGAAGGCCGCGCGCAAGACGGCGTCGATCCATGGGAACTGCTGCGCGGCTTCATCGATCGCACGAACCGCGTGCTGCAATTGGTCGAGAGCTTCATGCCCGAGGCGGAATGGCTCGACGACGGCGAGACGCTGACCTTCCTGCATTCGACGATCTCGACGCATCGACAGCGCGTCCGCGTCCCGGAAACGCCGATGCATCTCGACGCTTTGCTCGCCGACGAGCCGCTCACCGGCGGGCTGGAGCCCCGGCTCGGAAACGCGCATCTGCGCATTCTGACCATCGTCGGCTTTCCGAGCGTGACCCATCCCGGCATTCTCGACGAGCTCAATCGTCTCGCCTTCCCCTATCGCTGGTCGACGCGCGCCATACTGCTCGACAAGACGGAAGCCGTTCGGCTGCTGACCAAGATCCGGAGGCAGTGGTTCGCCAAGCGCAAATCCGTCGCCGCCATCATCAAGGAGGTGATGACCAACGAGACTTCGACCCTCGTCGATTCCGATGCGGCGAACAAGGCCGCCGACGCCGATGTCGCGCTGCAGGAGCTCGGCGCCGACGATGTCGGCGAGGCCTATGTCACCGCCACTGTCGCCGTCTGGGACGACGACCCGGCGATCGCGACCGAAGGGCTGCGCCTCGTCGAGAAGGCAATCCAAGGCCGCGACTTCACCTGCATAGCGGAAGGCGTGAATGCGGTCGAAGCCTGGCTCGGCTCTCTTCCCGGTCACGCCTACGCCAATGTCCGCCAGCCGCCGATCTCGACGCTCAATCTCGCACATATGATTCCGCTCTCCGCCATCTGGGCGGGAGCAGATCGAGACGAGCACCTTCGCGCCTCTCCCTTGCTCTTCAGCAAGACCGAGGGCTCGACGCCCTTCCGCTTCTCGATGCACGTCGGCGACGTCGGCCATACGCTGATCGTCGGTCCGACCGGCGCCGGAAAGTCCGTGCTGCTGGCGCTGATGGCGATGCAGTTTCGCCGCTATGCGCGCGCACAGATCTTCGCCTTCGATTTCGGCGGCTCGATCCGCGCAGCGGCGCTCGCCTGCGGCGGCGATTGGCACGATCTCGGCGGCGGCCTGTCGGCAGGCTCCGAGGACAGCGTGTCGCTGCAGCCGCTCGCCCGCATCGACGACGCGGCCGAGCGCGCCTGGGCGGCGGAATGGGCAGCCGCGATCCTCGCCAAGGAAGGCGCCGCTGTCGACCCGACGGCGAAAGAACATATCTGGTCGGCGCTCACCTCGCTCGCCTCGTCACCGCCCGATGAACGCACGCTCACCGGTCTCGCCGTCTTGTTGCAATCGACTCACCTGAAGCAGGCGCTTCAGCTCTATTGTGTCGGTGGTCCGTTCGGGCGGCTGCTCGACGCCGAAGAGGAGCGCCTCGGCTACTCCAATTTCCAGGCCTTCGAAACGGAAGGACTCATCGGCGCCGGCGCCGCCGCAGCGGTCCTCACCTATCTTTTTCATCGCCTCGAGCAGCGCCTGGACGGTCGTCCGACCTTGCTCGTCATCGACGAGGGCTGGCTGGTTCTCGACGATCCCGCCTTCGCGCGTCAGCTGCGCGAATGGCTGAAGACCTTACGAAAGAAGAACGCCTCCGTCGTCTTCGCCACGCAGTCGCTCTCCGACATCGACAATAGCCCGATCGCACCGGCGATCGTCGAGAGCTGTCCGACCCGCATCTTCCTCCCGAACGAAAGGGCGATCGAGCCGCAGATCACCGCGATCTATCGCCGCTTCGGCCTCAACGATCGCCAGATCGAGATCATCGCCCGAGCGACGCCGAAGCGCGACTATTACTGCCAATCGCGGAGAGGCAATCGCCTCTTCGAATTGGGGCTCGGACCGATCGGCCTCGCTCTTTGCGCCGCCTCCTCCAAGAGCGACCACGCCGAGATCCAGCGCATCCTCGCCGAGCACGGGCCGGATGGATTCCTGCGTGGATGGCTGATCGAGCGCGGCCTCGAATGGGCCGCAGACCTCATCCCGGACATCACCAATCTGGAGTTTTCCTGATGGTCGCTCCTCATTGCCGTCGCGCCGCCATATTCCGTGCCGTGGTTCTTTATTTCTCACTCGTCGCCAATCCGGCGTCCGCACAGATTGTCGTCTACGATCCGAGCAATTTCTCGCAGAACGTGCTCACCGCCGCGCGCGAACTGCAGCAGGTCAATAATCAGATCCAGAGCCTCGCCAATGAGGCGCAGATGCTGACCAATCAGGCGCGCAATCTCGCGAGCCTGCCGCTCTCGACGCTCAGCCAGCTCCAGACCACCATCCAAAAGACGCAGTCGCTGCTCGCCCAGGCGCAGCACATTGCCTTCGATGTCCAGCAGATCGAGACCGCCTTCGTGACGACCTATGGTTCGGCGTCGACCAGCGCCTCCAGCGCTGGACTGATCGCCACGGCGCAGACGCGCTGGCGCAATTCCGTCGCCGCCTTCGAGGATTCGTTGAAGGTACAGGCTGGCGTCGTCGGCAACATCTCGAGCAACGGCTCCACCATGTCGTCGCTGACCTCCGCCAGCCAGACGGCGACGGGCGCGCTGCAGGCGGCGCAGGCCGGCAATCAGCTGCTCGCGCTACAATCGCAGCAGCTTTCCGACCTCGTCGCCGTGGTCGCGGCCAAGAGCCGCGCCGATGCGCTCGAACAATCGCGCATCACGGCGACCGAGTCGCAAGGACAGGAGCAATACCGGCGCTTTTCGACGCGCTCCGGCTATCAGCCGAGCAATGTCACCATGTTCCACGGCAATTGAGGCGTGCCATGGAACGATCGGACATATGGCGCGCCGGCGCGATCCTCGTTCTTATCGCCACATTGATCGCGACGCTCTTTGCGATCGATCTCGATGCGCCTGCGCCGTTCATCGGTGGCGCCGGCGCTGCCTTTGCCGTCGCTCCAGACGATCTTTCCGCCGAGTTGCGCCGCTGTGGCGCGCTTGGCCTTCAGGATGCCGAAGACCAGCGCTGTGATGCGGTCTGGACGGAGAACCGCCGCCGCTTCTTCGGCAGGCCGGCGCGGCCGACGCCTCCCACGGCCGCGCCGGCCGCAGCTGCATCGAAAGGCGCCGCGCCATGAACATCGGCGTCATCGACACCTTCCTGAACACTTTCACGACCTATATCGATTCCGGCTTCGGCCTGCTGAAGGGCGACGTCGCCTATCTCTCCTCGACGCTGATCGCGATCGACGTCACGCTCGCCGGCCTGTTCTGGGCCTGGGGCGCCGACGAGGATGTGATCCAGAGGCTCGTGAGGAAGACCCTCTATATCGGCTTCTTCGCTTTCCTGATCACCAATTTCAACAAGCTCTCGGGAATCGTCTTCAATAGCTTCGTCGGCGTCGGCCTCAAGGCCGGCGGCTCATCTGTGTCGACCGCCGATTTCCTGCGGCCCGGCCGGCTCGCCCAGATCGGCCTCGACGCTGGCCAGCCGCTGCTCGACGCGGCGAGCCAGATGATGGGCTTTGCGTCCTTCTTCGCCAATTTCGTTCAGATCGCCGTGCTGATGATCTCCTGGCTGCTGATCATCATCGCCTTCTTCATCCTTTCCGTGCAGCTTTTCGTCACGCTGATCGAGTTCAAGCTGACGACGCTCGCCGGTTTCGTGCTCATTCCCTTCGCGCTCTTCAACAAGACCGCCTTTCTCGCCGAGAAGGTGCTCGGCAATATCGTCGCCTCGGGCGTAAAAGTGATGACGCTCGCCGTCATCGTCGGCGTCGGCTCGGGACTCTTCTCGCAATTCACGACGAGCTATGGCGGCGAGCAGCCGACGATCGAGCAGACGCTCTCCGTCGTGCTGGCCGCGCTCGCCATGCTCGGTCTCGGCATATTCGGTCCCGGCATCGCGACCGGCCTCGTCTCCGGCGCGCCGCAGCTCGGCGCTGGCGCAGCCGTCGGAACCGGCGTCGCCGTCGCGGGCGCCGGAATGGTCGGAGGCGCCGCGCTCGGCCTCGCCGGAAGGGGAGCGACGGCCGCCGCCTCGGGAGCGGCGGCAACCGCGCGCGGCGGGGCGAGGCTCGCCGGCGGGGCCGCCTCCGCTTATGCGCTCGGCTCGGCCGGCGAGTCCGGGCCTTCGGCTGTCGCCGCCGGGCTCGCTGGCGTCGGTCGCGCGGCGGGCGCTGTCGCAGCGGCTCCCTTCCGCCGCGCGGCCGCTCGCGCGACGAGTTCCTTGGCCGAGAACTATTCCGCCGGCGCTCGCGCCGCCTTCGCCGCGACGGGCGGTTCGGCAATCACAGGTGCGGTCGGCGACGGCGCAACCGGCGCTCCGCCTGGGAATGCGCCGCCCGATTGGGCGCGGCGCATGAAGCGCAATCAGCTCGCGAGCCACGGCGCGACGACCGCCGCGCATGTCATTCAGTCCGGCGACAGCCACGGCGGCGGCCATTCCGTCGATCTCTCACAAGAGGAATAGACCATGTTCCGACGCGCCTCGGTGCGCTATGGGCGCACGCCCGAACCGGAGACGCCCTATCAGAGAGCCGCGCAAGCCTGGGACGAGCGCATCGGCTCCGCGCGCGTCCAGGCGAAGAACTGGCGGCTGATGGCTGTCGGCTCGCTGCTCTTGTCCTGCGGCTTGGGGGGCGGCCTCGTCTGGCAGTCGACGCACGGGACCGTAGTCCCGTGGGTCGTGGAAATCGACCAACTCGGCGAGGCGCGCGCCGTCGCTTCGGCGACGGCCGATTACACGCCGTCCGATCCGCAGATCGCCTGGTATCTCGCCCGTTTCATCAAGGATGTGCGCGCCGCGCCGGCCGATCCAGTCGTCGTCCGGCAGAGCTGGCTGCAGGCCTATGACTTCACGACGACGGCGGGCACCGCGGCGCTCAACGACTACGCACGCGCCAATGATCCTTTCGCCAAGCTCGGCAAGCAGCAGATCGCCGTCGACGTCTCCAGCGTCATCCGCGCCTCTGCCGACTCGTTCCGCGTCGCCTGGATCGAGCGCCGCTATCAGGATGGCGCGCTCGCCGACACGACGCGATGGACGGCGATCCTCACCATCGTCATCCAGCCGCCGACCGACGCCGATCGCCTCCGCAAGAATCCGCTCGGCGTCTACGTCAACGCCATCAATTGGTCGAAGGAGCTCGGACAATGACCCGGCCGAATTTCCTGAAAGCCGGCGATCCGGCTTCGCACATCGCCACAAACCTGCGGTTCCGGAAAGACGGAAATGCGTCTTTCCGTAAAGCCGGCTTTGCGATTCTGCTCATCTCCGCGCCTTCGCTCGCCGGATGCGCGAAATTCATTCCGCCGGATATCGATTATGATGACGCCGCGCCGGCGCGGCTCTCCGCCGATCTGCCGGCGCCGGTCAAAATCGTCACTCTCGCCAAGCCTCTTCCTTTGCCTGGGCAATTGAAACCGCTTCACGCCGGCAAGGCGCCGCCCGAGCCCGCCGATCCGGCCGTGCGCGTTAATCAGGCCAACGCCGCCGCCCGTGTGCAGCCGGTGCGCGATGGATTCATCAACGCCGTGCAGATCTATCCCTTTTCGGGCGGCGCGCTCTATCAGGTCTACTCTGCGCCCGGACAGATCACCGACGTCGCCCTGCAGGAGGGCGAACAGCTCGTCGGCTCCGGGCCGGTCGCTGCGGGAGACACGGTCCGCTGGATCATCGGCGACACGGAGAGCGGCGCGGGCGCGACCAAAAAAATTCACATCCTCGTCAAACCGACGCGGCCGGACCTCGTCACCAATCTCGTCGTCAACACAGATCGGCGCACCTATCTGCTCGAGCTGCGATCGACCGAGAAGACCTATATGGCCTCGGTCTCCTGGCAATACCCGGAAGACCAGCTCATCGCTCTGCGCCGTCAGAACGCCATTGCGGAGTCAGCTGCGCCGATCGCGACGGGCGTCGACGTCTCCGCGCTGAATTTCCGCTACGCGATCCAGGGCGACAGTCCGGCCTGGCGGCCGCTGCGCGCCTTCGACGACGGATCGAAGGTCTATATCGAATTCCCGACCGGCATTCGCCAGGGCGAGACGCCGCCGCTCTTCGTCATCGGTCCGGCCGGCGGCTCGGAGCTGGTGAATTATCGTGTCAGCCGCAATTACTACATCGTCGATCGCCTCTTCGCCGCCGCAGAACTGCGCCTCGGCGACGCCGACAGCGAACGGCGCGTGCGCATCGTCCGCACCGACGGAAGGCCTCGGTCATGACGTCGAACTCGAATGACGAGCGGTTCGCCGCATCGCCGCCGGTCACCCCGGACCTTCGCCTGCGAGGCGAACGCCCGCGCGTGACGCGGCTGTCGCGCAAGGTGCTGATCGGCATGGCGAGCGTCGCCGCCCTCGCGATCGCCGGCGCGCTGGGCTACGCGCTGCAGCCCCGCGACAGGAGCGGAGCGGCCCAGGAACTCTACAACACGCAGAATCGTCCCGCCGCCGACGGTCTCGCGAACCTCCCCAAGGACTATACAGGAATGCCACGTCCGGCGCCGCCGCTCGGACCGCCTCTGCCGGGCGATCTCGGCCGGCCCATTCTGAATGCCGGCGCGGCCGGCAATACGTCGATCGTCGGCGCATCTGCGTCCGATCCCGAGGCGCAGCGCCGCGCGCAGGAAGGTGAGGCCGCGCGCGTGAGTCGGCTCTTTGCTCAGACGAGTGAGCGTGAGAGGCCGATTACGCCGATCGCTCCGACCATGATCGCCGCGGGCGACGCTGGCGCCGTCGCGACGCCATCTGTCGACGCCGGGTCTGCCCAGAACATGCAGGATCGCAAGACGGCATTTCTGACTGCTGCGACCGACAGGCGAACCGTCAGTCCCGATCGGCTTGCCAAATCCGCATCGCCATACGTCGTCCAGGCGGGAACTGTCATCCCTGCCGCGCTCATCACCGGCCTCCGCTCCGATTTGCCGGGACAGATCACCGCCCAGGTGACCGAAACAGTCTACGACAGTCCGACAGGAAAGTTTCTGCTCATTCCTCAGGGCGCGAAGCTCATCGGCCAATACGACAGCTCCGTCGCTTACGGCCAAAAGCGCGTGCTCCTCGCGTGGACCCGGCTCATCATGCCCAATGGAACCTCGATCGTTCTGGAGCGGCAGCTCGGCGCTGACGCAGCGGGTTACGCCGGCCTCGAGGACGAGGTCGATAATCATTGGGACATGCTGCTCAAGGGAGCCGCGCTCTCGACCCTTCTCAGCATCGGCGCCGAAGCGGGAACGACAAACAGCGAGAACAGCCTCATCCAAGCGATCCGTCGCGGCGGCTCCAATAGCGCGAGCCAGACCGGGCAGCTGCTCGTTCAACGCCAGCTCAATGTCCAGCCCACTCTCACCATTCGCCCAGGCTTTCCTGTTCGCGTGCTCGTGACCCGGGATCTCCTATTGGCTCCATACAAAGAAGGGACGGCGCCGTGACGAAACTGAAGCTCGGTCCGCTCGCCGACGACAAGCCGGTCAAAATCACCGTCGAGATTCCCGCCTCTCTGCATCGCGATCTCGCCGCCTATGCGGATGCGCTCGGCCGAGCCAATGGGCAGACGATCGCTGATCCGCTCAAGCTGATCGTCCCGATGCTTCAGCGCTTCATCGCGACAGACAGAGCCTTCGCGAAGACTCGAACGCGTACGAAACCTCAACCCGTCGCGGAAGCCGAAAGGTCGGGATAGCGGGCGCGCAACAGATCGAGAAACGGTTGCAGCATCGGATTGCTGTTCGTCTCTTTCCAATAGGCCGCGAACTGAAGCCGCATTTGCCCACAGTCGCCATGCAGCTCGCGATGGGCCACTCCGGGGCAGCCAAATCCGGCGGCGCCTTCGAGCAGCGGCGCGACCCCATAGCCGGCGCCGACGAGGCTCAGCAACCTGTCGAGGCTGACATCCTGATAGCTGATACGCAAAGAACCCGAGCCGCCGGCCTTCACGCTCAGCAATTGCTCGAGCTCGGAATCGACGCCGCTCCGCGTCAGCAATATCCGATTGTCGCAAAGCTCCCGCCATTGGATCGCTGGCCGATTATTGAGCGGGTGATTTTCCGGAACGGCGACGACAACCCGTTCGCCCCAGAGCGGCAGAACGCGGTCGTTCCACTTTCCGCCGCCGGAGGTCAGTATGGCGACGTCGATCGCGCCAGCGGCGACCTCGCCGAGCAATCCCACCTTGGCGCCGTCGACCAGGAGAATATCCGCATCCGCGATCTGGCGGCGCAACTCCGCGAGCGTCTCCCGCAGATTGCCGGCCGAAAGCGACGAGCAAATCCCTATTCGCAATGGCCTGCGTCCGCCATTGCGTCGCGTCTTGAATGTGAGGAAGAGACGGTCCGCCTCGTCGACGATAGGCCGCGCCAAATCCAGAAATTCCCGGCCAACCGGGGTGAGCTTCGTTCCACCCGTCGTGCGCTCGAACAAGTCCACGCCGAGCTCACATTCGAGATCGTGCAATCGACGGCTGAGGGTGGATTGACGGGTGTTCAGCGTCTCCGCCGCTTGCCGGAGGCTTCGATGCCGCGAGGCGACAAGAGCCCATTTCAGATCTCGAAGCTCCGAATTCACCTGAAAAGCCCGGGTTCACAAGCTGAATTCCAGAATCGGATATGCCGACGACAGGGCGCGCTCAGCCGTTCTAATGTTTCCTACTTCATTGAAAAGAAATGGCCTTTTCAAGGCCGCCGATCAACCGGCTATCGCTTTGCAAGCTATGGGTTTTTCGGCGAACGGACCCGATTCCTCCTCAATCGATGCGCCGTCCCGAACAGCCCGACCGCTCTGCGGCGCAAAGATATGGAGGCCTGCGTTTTCCAATATGCGTTGCTAAAACGTTCTAGCCGGCTTACCTTTTCCCGGCTGCAATTTCATGAGCAGCGGCCGAACGGGATGGTGGAACATCCCGCCCGGCCTGACCACAACCCACGCTTCTGAGGAGCCTGGATCATGGCTGATTCTGAAGATAGCACGACTCCGCCTGCCGTTAGCTGGCGCGCCATTCTACGAGGAACCGGCGCCTTGCCGTCCGGGAAGACGACTGGAGGGGCGCCGTCCGACCCCGCGCTGCAGCTCTGGCGGAATTGGCAAGCCAATCACACTGAGGTCGTCGCGCTGACGCGCCAGTGGCAGCGGATCGAGAAGAAGCTCATTCACTCGGTCGGGATACCCGAGGTCACGATCCGTCTTTCCGGCGACGAGGAGCCGAAAATCGCGCAATCGGTCGACGAGATCGAGGAGCTGGTCGCGAACGAGCCGGCGATCGAGAAAGAAGCGCTGATCGCGGCGTTCGACGAGCAGCAAAAGCGATGGGACGAGGCGGCGGCGGCGCTCGGCTTCGACGCCGTCGACCTCGAACTCCGAGCCGCTCTCGGCAAGGAGCGCGATTTTGTGGCGTCGGTCCCGAAGACGAAAGCCGCCAGTCTGCCGGGTGTCGCGGCCAAGCTCGCCATCCTCATTCAGCTCGGCGAGCCGAGCCCGACAGATGCGGAATTTCCCTGGCCGGAACTGCGCTCGGCGCTCGCGGATATCGCCCGGCTGGCGTCGCCAGAAGCAGCCGTCTCGCCGATGTGATCCTTATGCTCGGGTCCGTGGTCGCTCGGCTGGCTACGGGCCCGGCTTCTTTCGAGCAGTGGCGCGCCTTTGCGCCGGCCCCTCGCTTTTCCGAGACGGCTTTGCGCTTTTCTTGGGCTGCCCCTTCGTGCCGGCGCCTTCAGCCGATGTCGCGGATGACGATTTCGCCTCCGCGCTTTCGCTCGCAGGCCTCAAAAGCTCGAGCGCCGGGATTCCGAGAGCGTCGGCGAGGCGCCCGACGACGTCGACCGTCGCCGAATAGACGCAGCGTTCGATCGAGCTGATATAGGTGCGGTCGAGCTCGGCTCGATGGCCGAGCTCCTCCTGCGACAGGCGTTGCGCCCGTCGATATTTCCTCAGATTGCGCGCCAGCGTCTCTCGCATTTCCATGACGAGAACCAGCCAGCTTGAAGAGTATTTATCTACGGAGTATACTCTACAAACGGTAGCCGCTGGTTCGAGGAAGGGAAGCGCCGGCGCGGCAGAGGGGGCGAGTCCGTAAACGACCGAGAGTTCCGAATATGCGTGAGAAGCATCTGGGTCACGCCGTCTCTTTGGCGACGATTTTGTTGAGCACGCGCGAGCAGTTCGCTCGCGCGCTGCGTGACGCTGCGATGGCGAGCATCAGAGCGAGATCGAGAGGCGCAGGTTTCGACCAGCCGATCATCTCCCGCTATTTCCTCGAATCGCACGTCGACGACGCTCTCTATCTGATCGGCAGAGACGGGCTCGACGCGCTCGAGAGCAATGTCCGCTTCGCAGTCGACGAAATGATACGAGAAGCGTTGGAAAACGTGAGAATGCGGCGAACGGATAATTAGTCGAGCGCGGTCTCGGTACGCTGGCGACGGCATACGCATAGCGCTTGCGCCATCAGGAGCCAGCTGCACGATTGACGTTGATCACTTTCAAAAATTCGTTTTGGGAGCATCTGTCGTGGAAAGACGAATAACTCTCACTGACATAGACCGCCCTGGAGAGGCGCTCGAAGTCGATATCATCGCCGCCGACGAGACGTCTTTGACGCTGGCGGTGCCGAACACCTCCGTGCAATTTCGACTATTCCGCCACAGCCGCAATGCTCCCTATCAAGGATCGTTGGGCGGACGGAGCTTTTGCTTCGTTCCCCTTGCTGGCGAGGCCAGAAAAGGTCCGCGTGAAGCGACCAGCGAAATTCACGTCGCGCGATCCATCCGGCAACGCCAAACTTGATTGCAGCGCAATCATTGCCCATGTTGCTGACGACGCCATGCTGGAGGCTGTCGTGGCAAGCATCACAATCCGCAATCTGGACGACGATTTGAAGCGGCGCTTACGTATGCGCGCGGCTGAACATGGCCGCTCCATGGAAGAAGAAGCGCGGGAAATCCTGCGTCGCGCGATCGGCGGCGTCATCGCGCCGAAGAATCTCGGCCAGGCTATTCACGCCCGCTTCGCCGCTATCGCCGGCGTGGAGTTGGAGCTTCCCGCGCCCGGCCCGATGCGCGAACCGCCATCGTTCTCATGAACGAGGCCGTCATCCTGCTCGACACCAACGCCCTCTCCGAGCTGATGCGGCCTATGAACCGCGCAGGCGGTCTTGGACTGGTTCGCCGCATAGGACTCGACCAAGCTGTTTTTCAGCGCGGTGAGCGAGGCCGAACTGCACACGGGCGCGGCGATCCTTCCCGCCGGCAAGCGCCGCGACAGTCTGACCGCCACCATCGACATCATGATCACCGAGGATTTCGCGGGCCGCGTCCTGCCCTTCGACAGCGCCGCAGCGAAGGCTTACGCGGCCATCGCCGCGAGCCCTCGGGCGGCTGGGCAACCGATCATGGAAGCCGATTGCCGGATCGGCGCCATCGCACGCGTCCGAGGACATCCACATGTAGGTTTCGCCGGTCTAGTGCTCATCGGGCATCGTAGCGAAATCCGAATGCCGCGGGTCAGGTAGAACCCGCTGGATGGCGGCTACCACGCCTCGGCCCTCTGCAAGGGCGACTGTGATCAGCGTCTCCAGATGATCCGTGGTCGCGCTGTGGGAACCGATGTATCCTGAGCGGATCAGATCCACGAAGGTCTCGCTGCGGAGGTAATGGCCGTTGAGTTCGCTGTAGAGTATCCGTAAGCCGCCACGCGGCCCGGTGAGCTGGCCTTCCTCGATCAGATGCTGCAGATGGCGAAGACTCAGCAGAATACCGGCCCCCCCCGTCGAGCCATATCGGCGGACCAGCTTGAAGAAGAACGGGCTGGGGGTCATTCGATAAGATCTACTAGGGCTGTCTGGTTGATCGAACAAAGCCATCCGCGCCATCTCCTCGCGAAACTGGTCGTCGATTGGCACGACCCATTCCGGTTCGTCCGTTTGTGTGATTATTCCTAGGCCCGTGTCGATTTGGCGCTTCGTGCGCTCCACGGGTTCCATCATTTTGTATTGTACCATGACGATGGAGCGCCGCATCTCGTTCAAATAAATGAGGTCGACGCCGAACAGCTGCTCGAGTGGTTGCTTGTTGGCGGTGAACACCTGAAGCTCTTCGTGGCCCTGGGTGAAGACCGCACGGCCCGTGACGTCGCTGGAGTCGAGCGTCCAGCCGGAAATCCAGCGAGCATCGTGCTCGATCACAACATCCTCTTGCAGACGAGCGCCAGCGAGAGCAGTCGGCCGTTCGCTCAGGGCCAGGGCGGTTGCCTCGGCGGTTTGCACCCCGAACGCTTTCAACGCGAGGCCGAGGGCGTCCTGTTCGAGTGCTACGCCGTTACGAAATTGGCGCGGAGGTGCAACGAGCGTCATCATACGGCGGAAGGCGCGATAGTTTTCCTCGCGGCCGGCAAGCCGACCCAACAGCCACTCGCCAAATTTTGGACTCACCTCCTCAAATGCACTCCTTGAACGGAGATGGCGGTAAGCGGCCGCCTTG